>WLMD01000001.1 GCA_009700405.1 Actinomycetota bacterium
AAAGGCGTTAATTTTACTAACCTCTTAGACGCTGGTGATCCCGTGGAAATGGCTGCACTTTATGGAGCCGAGGGTGCAGATGAATTAACGTTTTTGGATATCTCTGCAAGTAGTTCTGGGCGCGAAACAACGTTAGATGTCGTCCGCAAAACTGCTGACCAAGTTTTCATCCCCTTAACTGTAGGTGGCGGGATTCGAAGTGTTAACGACGTGAATCAACTGTTAAGAGCCGGCGCGGATAAGATTTCAATTAACACTGCAGCTATTAAGCGACCTGATTTGATCTCTGAAATTGCAGAAACTTTTGGTTCCCAAGTTCTCGTTTTATCAGTGGATGCTCGACGCGCTCGTACCAACTCTGGGTTCGAAGTGACAACTCACGGCGGCCGCGAAAGCGCTGGACTAGATGCGATTGAATGGGTTGAGAGAGCATGCGAACTTGGCGTTGGTGAGATCCTGCTTAATTCAATGGATGCTGATGGCACTCGTGCCGGGTATGACATTGGGATGATTTCGGCGGTTCGTGCAGTTTCATCGGTTCCGCTCATCGCTAGCGGAGGAGCGGGAACGCTGCAAGATTTTGCTGCCGCGTTGGATGCGGGCGCGAATGCCCTTCTGGCAGCAAGTGTTTTTCATTTTGGGGTGCACAGGATTAGCGATATCAAAACGTACCTATCTGAGCAGGGTTATTGCATTCGCGAGAGCGCTCTCGGATAGGGCAGAATACTCACATGCATCAGCGCGCAATCCTTCCTGAATCGATTACACGCTTGCTCAAGAGCCCAACTGACCTTATCGCCGCTATCGCTCAAGATCACGTAACGGGTGAAGTTCTCATGCTGGCTTGGATGAATCAAGAAGCTTTAGCTCTCACTATCGCAACGGGGCAAGCCACTTATTGGAGCAGAAGCAGAAATGAAATATGGGTTAAGGGAGCAACTTCAGGTCACACTCAAAAAGTTATGAATATTTCTTTGGATTGCGATGGAGATGCTCTGATTCTTACAGTCATTCAAGAAGGCGCTGCTTGCCATACTGGCAACCGCACATGTTTTCATCAATCTATTCCGATGGTGACTCTATGAAATTAGAAGAGTTCAGAACGTATGCGAAGGATTACAACGTAATACCAGTTTTCCGAACTCTGCTGGCCGATAGCGAAACTCCTTTAGGCGTTTATCGTAAATTAGCAAAGAATCTACCTGGAACTTTTTTGCTTGAATCAGCAGAGCATGGTGGAGTGTGGTCGCGCTATTCCTTTATTGGCGTACACAGTCAAGCAACTCTGACTGAATTAGACGGTAAGGCAATTTGGACAGGTACAGCACCTGCAGGAGCGCCCACTGGAATTCCACCCCTGGATGCGTTAAGAATTTCTGCTCAGCATCTTCGTTCGCCAAAAATACCTGGTCTACCGCCTCTCACAGGAGGATTGGTTGGTTATATGGGGTACGAGTGTGTGCGATCACTTGAGAAATTGCCCGAGCACTCAGTGAAGGATCTCCCACTGCCTGATCTGACATTTATGTTAACAAGTGACTTAGCTGTGCTCGATCACAGCGAAGGCACAATCACCTTAATTGCGAATGCAATCAATTGGGATGGTAGTGATTCACGAGTTGACGAAGCATTTGATGCGGCCCAACAGCGCTTGGATCGCATGCAAGAGGATTTGCTTTCTCCACTTCCGGGACATATCGCGCAGTTGGATAAGAGAACTACTCCCGAATACCAAAGGAATCTTTCCGAAGATAGTTACATCGCTGGCGTTCTACAGGCTAAGAAGGAAATTGTTTCTGGTGAAGCATTTCAAATTGTCCTCTCACAACGTTTTTCTATGGATTGCTCAGCCGATGCCTTAGATGTCTATCGAATGCTCAGGCTTCACAATCCGAGCCCTTACATGTTTATGTTGCGATTGAATGATGGAATCGATGTGGTGGGATCTAGTCCTGAAGCACTTGTTAAAGTGACTGACCGAGAAGTTCTTATTCATCCGATTGCGGGCACGAGGAAGAGGTCAGATTCGCCTGAAGAGGATCAACGTCTAGGACAAGAACTTCTTGCTGATCCTAAGGAACGAGCCGAGCATTTGATGCTGGTTGACTTAGGACGAAACGACTTGGGTCGGGTGTGCGCTCCGGGAACTGTAGAAGTTGTTGAATTCATGCATATCGAACGTTATTCACACGTCATGCATATTGTTTCCACCGTAACCGGAACACTTGCATCTACATCAACTCCGGTTGACGCACTTTTCTCAGTATTTCCGGCAGGCACTTTATCTGGAGCGCCGAAACCTCGTGCGATGGAAATCATAGAAACACTTGAACCGACCCGTCGCGGAATCTATGGAGGAGCAGTCGGATATATTGATTTCACTGGAAATATAGATACATGCATTGCCATTCGAACGGCAGTTCTTTTTGAAAAGAGAGCACACGTTCAAGCAGGCGCAGGGATTGTTGCTGATTCTGATCCAGCATCTGAAAATCAAGAATGCATCAACAAAGCAGCTGCAGTTCTAGGTGCAATATCCGCGGCCAATAGTTTGCGAACCTTGTAATGGTGCTCTTTTTAAGCATCTCTGTCGCCTTAATTGTCTTAGCCGTTCTAGGGGTTCGACGAATTTCCAGATTACCTTCTCGCTATGAAAGAAAACCACGACAGGCGACACCATGGCTCGCCCTCGATCAGGGGATAGATCCTTCTGAAAGTAATGACACAAACTCGTGAGCGTCCTTGATGAAATTATTGCGGGAGTGCGCGAAGACCTAGACCGCAATCGACTTAGTTTGGCGCAGATTCACGAGATGGTGGAATCTGCATCTCCTGCTAAAGATGTCATAAACGCTTTTAACTCGGATGGATTATCAATTATCGCTGAGGTAAAACGTTCATCTCCCAGCAAAGGAGCACTTGCAACAATTGCCGATCCTGCAGCGTTAGCTAAAGTGTATGAAAGCGCGGGCGCGAGTGTTGTCAGTGTCCTCACAGAACGTCGTCGCTTTGGCGGCTCCCTTGATGACTTAGATGCGGTGCGAGAGAGCATAAGCATCCCGGTGCTTCGTAAAGATTTTATGGTGGATGAATATCAATTCTATGAAGCACGAGCCCATGGTGCAGATTTGGTCTTGCTTATAGTGGCTGCGCTTTCTTCTCAACAACTACATGACTTTGCAGCACTGGCAAAGGAATTGTGCATGCAGGCCCTGGTCGAAGTACACACAGAAGATGAAATGATCCGCGCCCTGGAGATATCACCTTCAATTGTCGGAGTGAATTCTCGAAATCTTAAAACTCTTGAAGTTGACCCGCAGGTATTTGCTTCTTTGCTCCCGATGATCCCCAAGAATGTTATAGCCGTTGCCGAATCCGGAATTAGCACCCGTGCGGACGCGCTTTTTGCTCAAGAACACGGAGCACGTGCTCTCTTGGTGGGCGAGGCCCTGGTTCGTGGTTCGGATCCAGATTTGACGCTGCGCACTCTTTTGGGACGAGGGTAGAGTTTGCCTCCTATGACATCTACACAAAATACGAGCGAGCTTCCTGCCCCTATTGGCCATTTCGGACCCTACGGTGGACGCTTTGTCCCAGAAGCCCTTATTGGCGCGCTGGAAGAACTTGATGCTGCCCATCAGTCGGCAATGGTTGATCCAGTTTTTCAGGCAGAACTTTCTCACTTACATGCAACATATACAGGACGTCCTAGCATCATTACCGAAGCGCTTCGTTTTTCACAACATGCTGGCGGGGCACGAATCCTCCTGAAACGAGAAGACCTCAATCACACAGGAAGCCACAAAATTAATAACGTTCTAGGTCAAGCGCTTCTCACAAAGCGAATGGGCAAGAAAAGAGTTATTGCAGAAACTGGTGCAGGTCAGCACGGCGTTGCCGCTGCAACTGCTGCCGCTCTCTTTGGACTTGAGTGCGTTGTGTATATGGGCGAGGAAGATACTCGACGTCAATCTCTCAATGTTGCTCGAATGAAGATTCTTGGTGCAGAGGTAATTCCAGTTACTGCAGGATCTCGAACCCTCAAAGATGCCATCAACGAAGCCATGCGCGATTGGGTCACCAATGTTGATTCAACGCATTACATTTTAGGAACTGTTGCTGGACCTCATCCATTCCCAACCATGGTGCGAGATTTCCATAAAATAATCGGCGAAGAAGCACGTGCACAAGTTTTGGAATTGATTGGCCGTTTGCCAGATGCCGTTTTAGCTTGCATTGGAGGGGGCTCTAACGCAATCGGAATTTTCCACGAATTCATTCCAGACGCCAACGTACGATTGATTGGTTTTGAAGCAGGAGGCGATGGAGTTGAGACAGGTCGTCATGCTGCAACTATTACCGGAGGATCACCTGGAGTACTTCACGGAACTCGCTCATATGTTTTGCAAGATGCGAATGGGCAAACAGTTGAGTCACATTCAATTTCTGCAGGATTAGATTATCCAGGGGTTGGCCCAGAACATGCATATTTGCACGACATAGGGCGTGCTGAATACCGTGCGATCACAGATAAACAAGCAATGGAAGCCTTTGACCTTCTCTCTAAGACTGAAGGAATAATTCCTGCGATTGAATCTGCTCACGCGTTAGCGGGTGCAATGATTGTAGGTAAGGAGTTAGGCCCAGAAGCAGTTCTTCTAATAAACCTTTCAGGTCGCGGAGATAAAGATGTTGAAACCGCAGCACATTATTTCGGAATCCCTCTATAAATGAGCACTCCACTCGAAGAGGTTTTCGTTAAGACTCGATTAGAAAATCGTGCCGCCCTCATTGCATATATCCCGGCAGGATTTCCTTCAATTGAAGGATGCAAACGAGTTATTGAAGTATTGGCTCAATCAGGGGTAGATGCCCTGGAAATCGGCTTTCCATATAGCGATCCAGTGATGGATGGACCGACGATTCAAGAGGCTGCCGGTATTGCGCTTGAAGCTGGTACGGGTTCGTCGGAAGTTTTTGAGACTGTTAAATATGCCCACGATGCCGGACTTGCCACTGTTGTCATGACGTACTGGAATCCCATCGAGAAGTATGGGGTCGAGGCCTTCGCGCGAGAGATGGCTAACAATGGAGGATCGGGTGTTGTGACCCCCGATCTCACAATTGAAGAATCTGCCCAATGGAAGGCAGCTACAAATGCATTCGGAGTGAACACTATTTATGTTGTTGCACCAAGCACTAAGGGTGAGCGTTTAGCGCAAGTGACTGCACAATGTTCTGGATTTGTTTACGCAGCTTCACTCATGGGGGTCACAGGTGCTCGCTCAACGATTTCTTCTGGAGCACATGACTTAGTAACTCGAATACGAGCAACAACGTCAATGCCCATTGCCGTTGGCCTAGGTGTTTCCACCCGAGAGCAGGCGCGTGATGTCGCAGGCTTTGCCGATGGAGTTATTGTGGGTTCGGCTTTCATTAAGATTATTCTCGAGGCTAAAGATGAGAATTCCGCCTTGCGTGAGGTAAAGAATCTTGCGCAAGATTTGGCTGCAGGGGTTAGAGAAGGCAGGTAGTGCGCTAATCTAAGCCTTGAATTTCTGAGAAACCCAACTCACCAAAGAAAGAGGATTACAAGTGGCGCAACAACCTGGCGGAGATAAAATCACAAGAAATATTGTGATCGGGATGGTTGTACTAGTTGTTGCTGTTGGTGTTGCATTCTCTGTGCTTGGTAATAAATCAATTGGGAACGCTGCAATTCCTTCGAGCGTATCTAAAGCCGATGGTTATGGAATAGTTTTTAATGCTGACCTAAAGAACAAACCAGTTGTTGATTTGTGGGAAGATTTTCAATGCCCAATATGTGCTCGATTTGAAGCTACCAACGGGGCGTACATACAGACATTAATCTCCGAAAAGCGCGCAAAAGTTGTCTTTCATATTCTTTCATTTATCGGGCCAGAATCGATTCTTGCCGCAAATGCTGCTGCTTGCTCAGCTGATGAGAGTAAATTCTTGCAGTATCACTCTTACCTTTATGCCAATCAGTCAGCTACTGAGAACTCAGGGCTCTGGTCAAATGAGCGTCTCATCGCATCAGGTTCAGATTCAGGTATAACGTCGTCGACCTTCAAGTCATGTATCTCTGGTGGAAAATATGCTGCGTGGGTTGGAAACGTTGCAAAAGATGGGGAGAATAAAAAGATTGATTCCACTCCCACCGTTTATGTAAATGGGAAAGTAATCGATCGAAATACGCAGTATTTTGATCCCATTGCATTCGCTAAAGCTGTCGAAGGCAAGTAGAGATACTTAATGCAATTCTTTATCCCCACACCAAGTAAATCTTTGGTGGGGATAGGGCCCTTTACTATTCATTTTTATGCCCTCTGCATTATCGCCGGAATTGTTATCGCTATTTGGTTAGGCGACAAAAGATTTCGTAGATTTGGTGGCGCTCACAATGTTGTTGCAGATGTTGCAATTTTTGCTGTCCCGGCAGGGATTATTGGCGGCCGTTTGTATCATCTCGTTACCTCACCAGATGCTTACTTTGGCAGCCATGGTCACCCTCTAGATGCATTCAAAATTTGGAACGGTGGACTGGGTATCTGGGGTGCAATCGCACTAGGCACATATGTCGCTTTCTGGAAGTTCAATCAACTCAATAAATCTGGCAAAACTGGCGTTCGTTCATTCGCGCTCTTTGCAGATGCTCTTGCACCAGGCGTGCTCTTTGCTCAGGCTATCGGCCGATTTGGGAATTGGTTTAACGGCGAATTATTTGGCAAACCAACGACATTGCCATGGGGATTAGAAATTCCGCCTTCACTGCGCCCGGCTGGTTACGAACAATTTTCGACCTTCCACCCGACTTTTCTCTATGAATCACTGTGGTGCATTCTGATGGCAGCGCTATTGATGAGGCTAGAAAAATCTTTCAAGCCAGGGCAGGGCTTTATTTTCTATATCGGCGGATATTGCTTAGGCAGATTCTTCTTCGAAATGTTGCGTATCGATTCTGCTCATACCTTTGCTGGTCTGCGAGTAAATGCGTGGATGAGTCTTCTCATTGCAGGCGCGGCTGTGACACTTTTCATCAAAGCGGGACGTAGGAGTTCTCCCGAAGAATCGGGTAACCTTTAGGCATGTCACCACACTCTCGTCAGGCTCTCGAAGAGGTTTACCAGAGGAATCTAGAACATCGGACACATCGAGCAGGTTGGCTACGCGCCGCAGTGCTTGGCGCTAACGACGGCCTCGTTTCAACTGCATGCCTCATGATTGGTGTTGCGGCGGCAAGTGCGCCGAAGTTTCTTGTAACCGTTGGAATTGCAGGCATCGTTGCTGGCGCTATGTCGATGGCCGTGGGTGAATATGTTTCAGTGCGTTCTCAAAATGATATTGAAGAGTCTGATCGCCTTTTGGAAATTGAGCATTTAGCTGCTGCGCCAGAAGCTGAGTTGCTCGAACTCGAACACATCTACATTGATCGGGGATTGACTCAAGAGTTGGCTCATCAAGTTGCAGTAGCAATGCACGAGAAGGATCCGCTTGCGGCTCACCTTCGTGATGAATTAGGCCAACATCCGCACTCGAAGGCGCGCCCGATTCAAGCATCAGTTGCCTCGGCTACAAGTTTTATTATCGGAGGACTAATTCCTTTTGCTGGTGCATTTGCCCCAACACCTGGAGCTAAGGCCTGGAGTATCGTAACTTTCGCCATGGTTGGATTAGTTGTCACAGGGGCAATAAGCGCAAAGAGCTCGGGCGCTCCACTGTTCAACCCAACCTTGCGCGTAGTTATTGGTGGCGCCTTGGGTATGGCGATTACGGCAGGTATCGGCTCCCTCGTACATATGAGCGGCATCTAAGAGTTAGTCATCTGGTGGCACTCTTGCTACCCTAGTCACCTAGTAATTGACCTAACAATTTTCTAGGCAAGAATCTTCAAGGGCCATTGTTGTCCCGCAACTTCATCGGACAACAGGAGCGCCACATATGTCAGGCCTATCGGATTTTCCGCCTGCTCAAGGTCTCTACGATCCTGCCTACGAACATGATGCGTGCGGCGTTGCAATGGTTGCGACTCTCAACAAAGTTGCAACGCACGAGATAGTTGAAAAAGCACTTACCGCGTTGCGCAATTTGGAACATCGCGGAGCATCGGGAGCCGAGCCAGATAGCGGCGATGGAGCAGGAATTCTTATTTGCATTCCGGATCTCTTCTTCCGTGAAGTTCTTCCTTTTGAGTTACCTCAAAACGGTAAGTATGTTGCAGGAAATGTATTCATTAGTGAGAACGAAGATTTGCGACCTGCTATACAGAAGCTTTCAGAAGAGGAAGGGCTAATTGTTTTAGGGTGGCGAGAGTTACCAACTAATCCTTCAAGCCTTGGTAAAAGCGCGCTTTCGGTTATGCCAAAATTCCAGCAGCTTTTTCTTTCTGGAAAGAATGGCGAGAGCGGAATCGAGCTAGACAGACTTGCTTATTGCTTACGCAAGCGCGCTGAACATTCTCTCTCAATCTATTTTCCGTCACTCTCGTCGAAAACAATTGTTTATAAGGGAATGCTCACAACTGGTCAGCTCGAGGAATTTTTTCCGGATCTTTCCGATGAGAGAGTCATTTCTCCATTAGCGCTAGTGCATTCTCGCTTTTCAACAAATACTTTTCCATCGTGGCCTCTTGCCCATCCATATCGTTTTATTGCTCATAATGGTGAAATCAACACTGTAAAAGGAAATCGCAATTGGATGAGGGCGCGCGAAGCTCTTCTGGAAAGTGATTTGATTCCTGGTGATCTCTCACGTCTATTCCCGATTGTTGATGTCGAAGGCAGCGACTCGGCATCCTTCGACCAGGTCCTTGAATTACTGTATTTAGGTGGTCGATCACTTGCACATTCGATCCTCATGATGATTCCAGAAGCCTGGGAAAACCACACATCAATGAGTGAAAAACGTCGCGATTTCTATTCTTTCCATTCTTCTTTAATGGAACCTTGGGACGGCCCGGCATGTGTGACCTTCACTGATGGTCTTCAAGTAGGCGCTGTTCTTGATCGCAATGGATTACGTCCATCCCGATACTGGGTAACAAAGGATGGAATGGTTGTGTTGGCGAGCGAAGTTGGCGTCTTGGATATCCCTGTCGAGCAAATAGTTCGGAAAGGTCGGCTACAGCCTGGAAAGATGTTTCTCGTAGATATTCAAGAAGGCCGAATTATTGAAGATGAAGAAATTAAGGATCAGCTTGCCGATTCGGCACCCTTTGGTGAATGGATTCATGCCGGAAAAGTGAAACTTGTGGATTTACCTTCACGTGAGCACATTGTTTACCCTCACTCATCTGTAATCCGTCGCCAGCGTGCATTTGGATACACCGAAGAAGAACTGAGGATTCTTCTAACGCCTATGGCAAAAAATGGAGCAGAGCCACTTGGTTCTATGGGCACTGACTCTCCAATCGCAGCACTTTCCAACCGCCCAAGATTACTCTTTGATTATTTTTCACAACTCTTTGCGCAAGTAACCAACCCACCACTTGATGCAATCCGTGAAGAGTTGGTGACATCACTTGCGGGCTCGATTGGACCAGAACATAATCTTCTCGACCCTGGGCCTGCTTCGTGCCGTCAGATTGAACTGGACTTTCCAGTTATCGATAATGACGAACTCGCGAAAATAATTCACGTTAATGCCGATGGGGATCATCCAGGTTTCGGCGCTCATATAGTTCGAGGTCTTTTCTCGGTTTCCAAGGATGGAGAAGGGCTCCGTACTCGTTTGGCCGAGATACGTTCTGAAGTTTCCCAAGCCATTGAAGAAGGCGCACGATTAATAGTTCTTTCCGACCGTGATGGAGATGCAGATAATGCGCCAATCCCATCATTGTTACTTACCTCTGCAGTGCATCATCACCTCATTCGCGAAAAGACTCGGACGAAAGTTGGTCTGATAGTTGAGGCAGGAGATGTTCGCGAAGTCCATCATGTTGCGCTGTTGATTGGATACGGAGCGGCAGCTGTTAATCCTTACTTAGCTATGGAGAGCGCAGAAGACTTGGTGCTGCAAGGAGTTATTACTGGCATCACGCCTGAAAAGGCGGTTCGTAACCTTATTAAATCCTTGGGCAAGGGTGTTCTTAAAGTTATGTCCAAAATGGGTATTTCAACAATTGCTTCGTATACCGGTGCGCAAGTCTTTGAGGCGATCGGTCTCTCACATGAGCTCATCAATGAATATTTCACAGGCACAACATCTCGTCTTGGAGGCATTGATTTAGATGTCATTGCGCAAGAGACCATTGCTCGACATCACATTGCATACCCACCAGGCGGAGAGATTCCTGGGACGAAGCGTTTACCAATAGGTGGCGAGTATCAATGGCGTAGAGATGGCGAGCCACATCTTTTCGATCCTGAAACCGTTTTTGCTTTGCAGCACTCAACGCGAAATAAGCGCTTTGATATTTTCAAAAAGTACACACGCCGTATTAATGACCAAAGTGTTTCTCTTATGACCTTGCGCGGACTTTTCACTTTTAAAGAAGGCTTAAGGCCATCAATTTCCATTGACGAGGTGGAACCGGTATCCAGCATTGTTAAGCGCTTCTCAACTGGTGCGATGTCATATGGTTCAATTTCTTTGGAAGCGCACGAAACAATGGCGATTGCCATGAATCGCCTTGGGGGCAAATCCAATACTGGAGAAGGCGGGGAAGATCCCGAGCGCTACCTTCCAATGGCTAATGGAGACTCGAAGCGTTCATCTATAAAGCAGGTAGCTAGTGGTCGTTTTGGTGTAACGAGTGAATATTTAATTAACGCGGATGATATTCAAATTAAAATTGCCCAAGGTGCTAAGCCAGGGGAGGGCGGGCAACTTCCTGGTAACAAGGTTTATCCATGGATCGCAAAAGTCCGATATTCAACTCCAGGTGTTGGATTGATTTCGCCGCCACCTCATCATGATATTTATTCCATTGAAGATTTAGCGCAACTAATTCATGATCTTAAGAACGCCAATAAGAACGCCCGCATCCACGTGAAATTAGTCGCCGAAGTTGGAGTGGGTACGGTTGCAGCTGGTGTAAGTAAAGCGCACGCTGATGTTGTCCTCATCTCCGGCCACGATGGCGGTACAGGTGCATCACCGCTCACTTCCTTAAAACATGCGGGAGCTCCATGGGAATTAGGTCTGGCCGAAACGCAACAAACGCTTCTGCTCAATGGTTTGCGCGATCGAATAGTTGTACAGACTGATGGCCAACTCAAAACAGGACGAGATGTAGTTATTGCTGCACTGCTGGGAGCCGAAGAATTTGGATTTGCTACTGCTCCTTTGGTTGTTTCAGGGTGTGTCATGATGCGTGTATGTCATCTTGATACATGTCCTGTAGGAGTGGCCACGCAAAACCCCGAACTACGGAAGCGATTCTCGGGAAAGCCAGAATTTGTTGAAACATTCTTTGAATACATCGCCGAGGAAGTCCGGGAATACTTGGCCGAGATTGGCTATCGCTCAATTGAAGAAGCCGTGGGACATGTTGAAGCACTAGATACACGAAGTGCTGTTTCACATTGGAAAGCAAGTGGCTTAGACCTTGCACCCTTGTTAGTGCGACCAAATGTTACTGGGGCATTCCACAACACAACTAGGCAAGATCACGGACTTGATGCAGCTCTCGACAACCAGTTGATTGAATTAGCGCAACCCGCTCTTCTTCGAGGCGAACGTGTAGATATAGAGCTGCCTGTAAGAAATGTGAACCGAACGTTAGCCACAATGCTTGGAGCCGAAATCACACGCAAGTTTGGCAGTGCAGGCTTACCGACTGACACGATTAATTTGACCTTCCATGGATCTGCAGGTCAGTCTTTAGGAGCATTTATTCCACAAGGATTAACAGTTCGCCTCTTTGGTGATTCCAATGATTATGTAGGTAAAGGCATATCCGGCGGTCGAATCATTCTTCGACCAGATGAGAATGCAACATTTCCTTCCCACGAAAATGTTATTGCGGGAAATGTAATCGGATACGGAGCAACATCGGGGCAGATCCTAATTCGTGGAATTGTTGGAGAGCGTTTCTGTGTTCGCAATTCTGGCGCTGTTGCCGTGGTTGAAGGCATTGGTGACCATGGATGTGAATACATGACTGGTGGATCCGTCGTTGTACTAGGACCCACCGGCCGAAATTTTGCCGCAGGCATGTCTGGCGGTCGGGCCTTTGTGTTAGATATACATCACGAGTTAGTAAATACAGATATGGCAGACATTGTCGCAGTCCCTGAAGATCAGAAAACTATTCTTCACGACCTTGTGACGAGCTTCTATGAAGAGACCGGCTCCTTGATTGCAGCTGAGCTGTTGCAAGACTGGGATGTATCTATTGTGCGTTTTTCTATGGTTATGCCACGTGATTACGCACGCGTACTTGAGGCCATGAAGCGAGCCTTGCAAGAAGGATTGCCTGAAGATACCTATGTTATGGAGGTGGCTCATGTCTGATCCAAAGGGATTCCTGACTACACCGCGCTCTTTGCCAACACGTCGGCCAGTTGATGTGCGTATTCATGATTGGAAAGAAGTGTATGAAGACCAAGAGTTCGAAAGCTTGCAACAACAAGCAGGGCGCTGCATGGATTGTGGAATTCCTTTTTGTCATCAAGGCTGCCCACTAGGTAACCTCATTCCAGAGTGGAACGATCTCATCTGGCGTGGGGATAAGACAGAGGCAATTGCGCGACTCCACGCTACAAATAATTTCCCTGAATTCACTGGTCGTTTATGCCCTGCACCATGCGAGAGTGCGTGCGTCGTTGCAATTAATGCCGATGCAGTCACTATCAAACAAGTTGAACTTCGTACTATTGAAGAAGCTTTCGCCTCAGGAAAAGTTCTTCCACTTGCTCCAGATCGCTTAACAGGAAAGACGATTGCCGTCATTGGCTCAGGTCCCGCGGGGCTAGCAGCAGCGCAACAACTTACACGCGCAGGTCATACCGTTGCCGTATACGAGCGAGCATCCAAAATCGGCGGACTTATGCGTTACGGAATTCCAGAATTCAAAATGGAGAAATCAATTCTTGACCGCCGCCTCGTGCAGATGGAACAAGAAGGTACTCGTTTTCGTGCGGGAGTTGATGTTGGTGCCGAACTAACTGGCCATCAATTGCGGACTCGCTATGACGCCGTCGTATTGGCAGTTGGGTCTACGCAAGCAAGAGATCTTCCAGTGCCTGGGCGCGATCTCAATGGCATTTTTCAAGCCATGCAATATCTACCATGGGGAAACAAACAAGCATTAGGCGAAATTGATGAGCCACCAATAAATGTCACGGGAAAGCATGTTGTCATTCTTGGTGGGGGAGATACGGGCGCTGATTGTCTGGGAACTGCCACGCGACAAGGTGCAGCTTCAATTACCCAGTTAGAAATTATGCCAATGCCCACTCAAGAGCGACCAAGTGCGCAGCCGTGGCCCATGTATCCGATGATTTATCGGGTTTCCAGCGCCCATGAAGAGCATGACAATCGACTATTTGCGGTCTCGACCGAGAAATTCATTGGGGATGAATTCGGAAATGTTCGCGCGTTAAGCATTATTGAGACCAGGATGGTTAACGGAAAGTTTGAGCCAGTCCCGGGCACAGAGAAGGAAATTCCTGCCGATTTTGTTTTCCTTGCAATGGGATTTATCGGACCTGAAAAAAGTCCACTCTTAACCCAATTAGAAGTTGAATTAGATGACCGCGGAAATATACGAAGGAATGAAAACTTCGAAACTACAACCGAAGGAGTCTTTGTTTGCGGTGATGCAGGCCGGGGACAGTCACTGATAGTTTGGGCGATTGCCGAAGGTCGAAGTGCGGCAGCAGCCGTTGATACATATCTCACAGGGCGCACGCAATTGCCTGCTCCTATTCCTCCCACTGCCCGTCCGATGATGGTTTAAGGTTAAATAATGCGCAGAGCGAAAATAGTTTGCACGATGGGTCCGGCAGTTGAGTCGGAAGAGAAAGTTCGAGAGCTCATAGCTGCAGGTATGAATATGGCGAGATTGAACCTCTCTCATGGAAGTTATGAGGAGCATCAACTGCGCTATGACCGCGTTCGGGCGGCTGCGAAAGAATCCGGAAGTGCGATAGCAATACTCGTTGATCTGCAAGGACCTAAGATTCGTTTGGCTCGTTTTGCACATGGCCCTCACGAGCTATCTCGTGGAGATATTTTCACTATTACTACTGATGAAATTGAAGGAACTAAAGAACGTGTGGGAACTACTTATAAAGGATTGCCAGGGGATTGCAAAGCGGGCGACCGCATTCTCATTGATGATGGCAAAGTTACGGTCGAAGTTGTTGAAGTCAAAGGCAATGATGTCGTAACAAAAGTTATCGAACCTGGATTTGTAAGCAACAACAAAGGAATCAACTTGCCTGGTGTTGCGGTATCTGTTCCTGCAATGTCGGAAAAAGATATTGAAGATCTCCGCTGGGGACTTAAAATCGGAGCAGATTTCATCGCACTCTCATTCGTGCGAAGTGGCGATGACATCAATGACGTACATCGGATTATGGATGAAGAAGGTATTCGAATTCCAGTAATAGCAAAGATAGAAAAACCCCAAGCGGTCGATAACCTGCAAGAAATTGTTGATGCTTTCGATGGCATCATGGTGGCGCGCGGAGACCTAGGTGTCGAACTACCTATTGAAGATGTCCCGTTAGTTCAAAAACGTTGCGTAGAGATGGCTCGTGAAGCTGCTAAGCCAGTAATTGTTGCTACGCAAATGTTGGATTCGATGATGACTAATTCCAGACCAACACGTGCAGAGGCCACCGATTGTGCTAATGCGGTACTAGACGGTGCCGATGCACTGATGCTCTCTGGTGAGACAAGCGTTGGAGAATTCCCCATTGAGACTGTTATGACAATGGCTCGGATTATTGAAAAGACTGAAGAAGGTGGCTTGGAAAGAATCCGCCCATTGCAGCATTCCCCTAAAACAAAAGGTGGAGCCATTACAAAGGCTGCTAAAGAAGTAGGTGAAACCGTTGGAGCTAGATTTCTTGTGGCATTTACAAAGAGTGGCGACTCTGCACGACGTATGGCGAGATTGCGCTCTGCCATTCCAATTTTGGCCCTCACTCCAGATTCTGGCACCTACAACCGAATGGCACTTTCGTGGGGGGTCGAACCTCTTATCGCCCCAGTTGTAAGCACTACAGATGAGATGGTCAAGCAAGTTGACTCCGTGCTGATCGAGACTCGGCGAGCGCACATTGGCGAGCTCATCATCATCGTTGCCGGCTCGCCTCCGGGAATACCAGGCTCAACAAATGCGATGCGTGTTCACTGTATTGGCGATGCAATTGGCGGCTTGGCCGCTGCATATCGCTAGACTAAGCACACGCCTCGGTACTCCAACGGTAGAGAGGGCAGTCTCAAACACTGCATAGTGTCGGTTCGAATCCGACTCGGGGCACATGAGTTCATCAGATGCACATAAGCCAAGGATCTTGGTAGCCGAAGACGAAACCCTCATTCGCATGGACCTTGTAGAAATGCTCATCGAAGCTGGATATGACGTGGTTGCCCAGGCGAGTAATGGCGAAGAAGCAATCGCATTAGCTCAGGAACACAAACCAGATCTAGCAATACTTGATGTAAAGATGCCGGTGATGGATGGGATTACTGCGGCACAAACAATTATTTCTATTGCTCCGGTATTAATGCTGACCGCCTTTAGTCAAAAAGAATTAGTTGACAGAGCGCGAGACGCTGGCGTGATGGCCTACGTCGTGAAGCCATTTTCTATCAACGATTTGGTGCCGGCTATGGAAATAGCTATGAGTCGCCATGCCCAAATGACCTCTTTGGCGGCTGAGGTGGCCGACCTGCATGAGCGCCTTGAGACGAGGAAGCTTGTTGATAGGGCTAAAGGAATCTTGATGGCTGCACTCAACCTCTCCGAACCCCAGGCCTTTTCTTGGATTCAAAGGGCTGCCATGGATAGGCGCCTAAGCATGAAAGAGGTCGCACTAGCAGTAATTTCCCCGTCTGCGGTGCCCGAGCGGTAGCCCTTTGATTTACTGAAATGCGGGATTAAGGGTTATCTAAAAGTTATACGAAGGTCGGGCCTGGGGTTGGCGAAACCCCCAGGCTGGGGCATACTTCCCGATACATAAGAAGCATCTATCCCGGTCTTCTTACATTCGAATGAAGGGAACACTGTTACATGAAAAAAAACCACAAGGCTATTGCAGCCCTTGGTGTCGTAACTTTGGCGATGAGCATCATGGGATCTCCTATTGCTCAGTCCGCAAGCGTTGTTACATTGACTGTTTCATCTGACCTACCTCTGCAGGGTGGATCTGCTGATCAGAGCGAGTCAACAAATAACGTTATCAAGTTGCTTCTCAAGCAAATGGGAAACAAAGCTGGAAAGTACAAGATTAAGTTCAAGATTTACGATGACTCAACAGCAGCTAAGGGTTCATGGGACGATGCACAGTGCGCATCTAATGCACAAGCACACGTAGCCAACAGAACTGAAATGGCCGTTATGGGTACATACAACTCAGGTTGCGCAAAGATCATCGTTCCAGTACTTAACCAAGATCCAAAGGGTCCAATGGTTATGGTTTCAAATGCAAATACAAACCCTGGTCTAACCAAGGCTTGGAACCCAGGCGAGCCAACTAAGTACTACCCAACAGGTTTCCGCAACTACTTCCGTGTTGTCACAACTGATGATTTCCAAGGATCAGCTGCTGCACAATTCGCAAAGAGCCAGGGCGTTAAGTCTGTTTATGTTCTCAACGACACACAGACCTACGGTCAAGGTGTTGCACAAGCTTTCACAACTGAAGCCAACAAAATCGGTTTGAAAGTTCTTTCTGATGGAACTGCAGGAGAAGGTTGGGATGCTAAGCAACCTAACTACGAAGCCTTGTTCACAAAGATTAAGGCTACAAATCCTGACATGGTTTACATCGGCGGAATCTTCGATCTCAACGGTGGACAGCTTGTTAAGGACAAAGTCAAGGTCCTTGGCGATAACAAGACCGTTAAGTTGATGGCACCAGACGGATTTACTGGATACCCAGATTTCTTGGCACTTCCAGAAGCTGATGGCGCATACCTATCATTCACAGGTCTTTCAATTGACCTATTCCCAAAGAATGGTAAAGCTGCTCAATTCCAGAAGGATTACTTCAAGGAATACGGCAAGGCTCCTACAAGCTCATTCTCCGTTTACGGTGGAGCAGCTATGCAGGCAATCCTTGATGCGATTTCACGTTCAAACGGAACTCGCAAGGATGTATTCCAGAAGATGAAGTCTGTAAACATTCCAGCTGCTAAGTCAGTTGTTGGAACAGCAATTAAGTTCGATGATGCTGGTGACACTGTTTACCACGACATCACAATTCTTGTAGTGAAGAACAACACAGAAACTACACTCAAGAAGATCTCAGTTAAGTAATACATCTGTACTAAGTGGGTGGTTTTGGGTTATTCCAAAACCACCCACTTATTTAAATGCGCAAATCATTACGAAATGGGGCAAGTATTTTGACTATCAATAATGAAACAAAGAAATTCTCTGGTACTCGCGGTCAAATTAGGCGGAAGAGAATGGAAGTTTCAGGAGCATCTTTGGTTGGTTTACTCTTAATCATTTGGCTCGGAGTGAATCTCATTAAGGCGCCTACTCAGTTCGCTCAAGTTTCAGTCCTTGGACTTCGCAACGGTCTCCTGTACGCACTTATTGCTCTTGGATACACACTTGTTTATGGAATTATCGAATTAATTAACTTTGCTCATGGCGATCTCTTTATGTTGGGCGCACTTTTCTCCTCATATTTCATCACCATTTGGTTTCACCAAAAAGAGTCGAATTTGGCCGGCTGGATTACTTTCGGATTCGCATTGATTGGATCAATGCTTTTCTGCGGAACTATCAACGTACTCATTGAAAGATTTGCCTATCGCAGGTTGCGTCGAGCTCCAAAGTTGGCTCCGCTTATCACCGCAGTTGGTATGTCATTTTTATTGCAATTTATTGGCATCAAGTGGAATGGCTCCACTCCTCGCCAATGGCCAACAGTAATTCCACATGGCGACTTTGTCGTGGCAGGCGTAATCATCAGCCAGGTAACTTTGATTTTGATCTTGGTAGCAGCCCCTCTCTTGTCGGTCTTAACCTACGTTGTAAATAAGACCAAGCGCGGAAAGGCAATGCGAGCCACAGCCCAAGATCAAGATGCTGCTCGTTTGATGGGAATTAACGTCAACAAAACAATTTCTTTCACCTTCGCAATTGGCGGCGCCCTTGCAGGTGCTGCTGGGCTGCTCTATCAGCAGTCAGTAGGAACCACTAACTACAACCTAGGTTTCCAACTGGGCCTCATAGCATTTACATCTGCGGTCTTGGGCGGAATTGGTAATCTCAACGGCGCGGTACTTGGAGCACTTCTCATTGGTGTCGTTCAAGGACTTAATGACGGATTACCGATTGCTCTTGGACAACGATGGTCGCAAACTGTTGTCTTTACAATCTTGATTCTGATTCTGGTTATTAAACCTGCCGGTCTCCTCGGCAAAGTCACTACGGAAAAGGTGTGAAAATGGCTCGTTCCTCACAAAGAAAATGGGTTACTGGTTACTTAATCGCGGTAGCAGCAATTTTCATCATCTATCAGTTCCTCTTTCCGTGGGAAGGTTTGCCTATCGGGATTTATGATTTTCTGCAGCTGTGGTTGCCACCTACTGCGGTAAACGAATCATTGGTTTACGTAATTTGCGCGCTAGGTCTCAATATCGTTGTTGGATATGCAGGCTTGCTCGACCTTGGATACGTTGCATTCTGGGCCATCGGCGGATATTGCGCGGGATGGTTTATGTCTGAATTCTTCTATCAGATCAACCTGCACTTCTTCGGATCAGTTGCTCGTACCGCCCCTGGAATTCACGTAAATTTCTGGGGAGTGCTGCTCATCGGCGGATTAGTGTGTGCATTCTTTGGAATTCTCATCGGCGGGCCGACACTTCGCCTAAAGAGTGATTACCTTGCAATCGTTACATTGGGGTTTGGAGAAATTATTCCCCAGGTCTTCTTCAATGGAGACGATATTGCTGGTTTCAACCTTTCCAATGGAACCAAGGGAATTACAATTTTGGATCCAATTCCGGTGGGAGCCAAGAACATTGGTCCCTTTGATTTTGGTTATAAATTCATCATTTTCGTTCTTCTGGCAGCACTCATGGTCTTTATTTCGTTGCGCTTGCGCAAGGGCAAACTAGGCCGTGCATGGCTTGCAATTCGTGAGGATGAGTTAGCAGCAAGCATGATGGGTGTTCCTTTGATGCAGACGAAGTTGTCGGCTTACGCTGTTGGAGCATTTGCTGGAGGATTGGGTGGTGTTGCATTTGCGACACACGTAGATGGCGTGTATGCCGAGCGATTCAATTTCTCTATCTCCATCTTCTTACTAGCAATGGTTGTTCTAGGTGGAATGGGAAATGTCTGGGGAGTAATCATCGGGGCGCTCTTGCTTTCGTGGATAAACTCAACGGGACTTCCCGCCTTCGGGACAACATTCAATGACAAATTTGGCACGTCGATCAACTTCCCTTCATTTACCTTCTTGTTATTTGGGTTGGTCTTGATATTAATGATGTTATATAAACGCGAAGGCTTGATTCCTGAATCGCGCCTGCGTCTAATTCTTCACGAGGGTGATGCTGAAGAAGACCTAACGAGCAAGGAGAGTAAATAAAGATGGCACTCTCTACAAATAATGTCCTGCTTGCATCAAATATCAGTGTTCAATTTGGTGGCTTGCTTGCCGTCAATGACGTGACATTTGGCATTCCAGAAAAATCAGTAGTCTCGCTTATCGGTCCAAACGGAGCCGGCAAGACAACATTCTTTAATGTGATTACTGGTTTGTATAAGCCTTCATCTGGAACCGTTAACTATGACGGAACTGATACAACAGATTTACCTCCGCATAAAATTGCAGCGTTGGGAATGGCACGTACTTTTCAGAATATTCGCCTCTTTGGTCTTATGACCGCAGAGGAAAATCTTCTGGTCGCCATGCATTCCCATCTTAAATCTGGAATTCTTGCGACAATTGTGGGTACGCCATCTCAGCGCAAAGAAGAGAAGGAATCGTTAGACCGAGCCCGTGAAATTCTTGATTTCGTTGGTATCGGCAAGTGGGCAGGGGAATATGCACGTAACCTTTCCTACGGAGATCAGCGACGCTTAGAAGTAGCCCGCGCCCTTGCGCTCAATCCAAAAGTTCTCCTTCTGGATGAACCAACGGCAGGTATGAACCCACAAGAGTCTCAAGTGTTCATTGATTTCGTATACAAGGTTCGAGCAGAGCGAGATGTTGCTATTTTGCTTATTGAGCACGATATGAAAGTTGTCATGAGCGTTTCGGAGCGAGTTACCGTGCTTGACCAAGGTGAAAAAATCGCTGAAGGCACACCGGATGAAATCAGATCTAACCAACGAGTTATCGAGGCTTACTTAGGTAAAGCTAAGGGAGGCAAGTAATGTCCGCACTCTTAGAAGTTAGGAATCTTAAAGTAGGTTACGGAAAGATCATTGCCGTGAAAGATGTTTCAATTACGGTCAATCAGGGTGAGATTGTCACCTTGATTGGATCTAACGGCGCTGGTAAGTCGACAACTCTTCGAACCATTTCAGGACTCTTGAAACCGAAGTCTGGTGAGATCTTTTTTGAAGGAAACCGAATTGATGGCAAAGAAGGTCATGACGTCGTCAAGCTTGGAATTTGTCAGTCACCTGAAGGTCGTCGCATTTTCCCTCGCATGACTGTGAGCGAGAATCTCGACTTAGGCGCTTTTCTTCGTAATGATAAAGACGGAGTTGAAGCAGACCGCGAGCGAGTACTGGAACTTTTCCCAAGACTTCGTGAGCGCATTAATCAACGTGCTGGCACGATGTCAGGTGGCGAGCAGCAGATGTTGGCAGTGAGCCGCGCACTCATGGGCGCACCTAAGCTCCTAATGCTTGATGAGCCTTCAATGGGTCTTGCTCCAGTACTTGTGGACATGATCTTCGAAACCATAACCAAGATTCGCGACCAAGGCATCACGATTCTTCTCATTGAACAAAATGCTGCAGCGGCGCTCGATGTTGCCGATCGTGCCTATGTTCTCGAATCAGGAACTGTAAAGATCAGTGGTAAAGCTTCAGATCTTGCTAAGGACGATGCAGTGACTAAGGCTTACTTAGGCGGTTAATAAATAAGAGTTGAACTAGCGCTGCGCGAGGATTAAGCAAGTGATTCGCGCAGTGCAGGTTCGTTCTCCAGCTTCATTTGTAATGATTACCTCATAGCAACAGAGAGTTTTGCCTAAGCTGATAGGCGTAGCAACTGCCGTAACAATTCCTTGAGTTGCTGATTTATGGTGGGTCGCGTTGATATCCACGCCAACTATTTTGCGATCTGGACCTGCATGAAGTTGCGTGCCGATAGAGCCAAGACTCTCTGCCAGGACAACGCTTGCTCCTCCGTGAAGTAATCCCAAAGGTTGCGTATTGCCTTCAACCGGCATTGTTGCAACAAGCCTTGTAGGGGAAGCTTCGGTTATTACGATTCCCATTTTCTTATCGAGTGCGCCGCTTCCGCGTTCTCTAAGAATCTCCATGAAATCAGTCATCGCTTGATCGCTCATAATCGTTAAGTCTATCCTGCGCCTATTAGAATGACCCGCATGAGCGCCCGATTACTTTTGATTGATGGACACTCGATGGCTTATCGGGCTTTTTACGCCCTACCGGCTGAGAATTTCACCACGGCCACCGGCCAGCACACCAATGCCGTCTATGGGTTTGCAACAATGTTGATTTCCTTAATTAAAGAAGAGAAACCAACCCACATTGCAGTTGCTTTCGACGTATCTCGAAAGACATTTCGCACGGAAATATTTCCAGAGTACAAGGCGAATCGTTCGGCAACCCCTGATGAGTTCAGATCACAGATGTCCTTCTTGCATGAGCTCGTTACCGCCTTCAAGATTTCTCAGTTCGAACGAGAAGGTTTTGAAGCAGATGACATCTTGGCAACCTTGTCGACCCAGGCCCAGAAGGAGGGAATGGATGTTCTTATCTGCTCTGGTGATAGAGATAGTTTTCAATTAGTTACTGAAAAAATCACGGTTCTCTATCCAAAGCGAGGAGTCAGCGATTTGGCGCGCATGACTCCGGAAACGGTTTTTGAAAAATATGGAATGTCTCCATCCAACTACCCGGACTTTGCGGCCTTGCGTGGGGATCCCAGTGACAATCTGCCTTCGATTCCCGGCGTGGGCGAGAAGACCGCCGCCAAATGGGTGGTGGAGTATGGCTCGATCTCACACTTAATCTCACAGATCGATCAAGTCCCTGGAAAAGTTGGCCAGGCTCTACGTGAAAATATTGACAGTGTTTTGCGAAATCGCGAACTGACTCAACTCTTACATGATGTCCCTCTTAATGCTTCGATGTCGGATTTAGCCTGGGATGGCATTGATGAAGCCGCTATGTATGCACTATTTGACCAACTTGAATTTCGCACTTTGAAAGATCGCATCAAACCTCTCGTGCGCGAGTCAGCCTCTTTGTCTAGTACAGAGACAGAACCGCTCATGATGCTTGGGTTTGGCGTCGAAGAGAATGTGTTAACTCCAGTTGAGATCTCCAAGAAGATTGAGAAACATTCAGGCCCTATCGCCATTTCTTATGAGGTGGCTGATGAGAAGTTGCATAGATATGCCGTCGCCTTATCTGCTTCGGAGGCTTACCTAGTTCACTCCTCGCAAATGGGGGAGTGGGCGCAAGATAAATCTATTTTGAAAATATTGCACGATGCGAAGACTTTAGATAGGACGTACCCACTCGCTGGGATTATTTTCGACACTGCACTAGCGGCCTATGTGGTCAATCCAGGGGTAAGGGCGCAGGAGCTCAATGATTTGCTGGAGCGCTGGGGCGATGGCGCACAGATATCTGCAACTGATCCTGGACAGATCTTGCTCCAGAGCGCTTCCTCATTGTTTTCGTTGCACGCCTCACTTCTTAGGGAGATGAAAGACCGCCAAGTCTTGGATCTTTACGAAAAGCTTGAGCTACCAATCGCACAACTTCTGGCCGTCATTGAGCGTCGAGGCGTTTGCGTAGATAGTGAAAAACTCTTATCACTCCAGAAATTCTTCGTTGCCGAGGTTGAGCGAGAGACTCTTGCTGCATATGCAGCCGTGGGCCACGAATTCAATGTCGCATCTCCCAAGCAGTTACAAGTAGTTCTTTTCGATGAGCTTAAACTACCTAAGACCAAAAAGATTAAGACGGGTTTTACTACCGATGCTGAATCCCTTGAATGGTTATTCGAGAAAACCCAACACCCAGTTCTCAACCAGCTCCTTCGAATTCGAGAAACGAATAAGTTACGCACCACTATCGAAGGATTACTTGGGGAGATCGCTCCTGATGGGCGCATCCACACGCATTTCCAACAGACTGTTGCTGCAACGGGACGGCTTTCTTCCACTGGTCCAAATCTTCAAAACATTCCAGTTCGCACAGAGGAAGGTCGCAAGATACGAGATTGTTTCGTTGCAGGCAAAGACTATGTTTCGTTACTTACCGCCGATTACAGCCAAATTGAAATGCGAATCATGGCCCACCTCTCGCATGATGAGAATCTGTTAGCGGCTTTTGCCTCTGGAGAAGACTTGCATTCAACTATTGCATCTGAGGTTTTCGGAGTAGAGCCAAAGGATGTAGACCCAGAGATGCGACGTCAGATTAAAGCTATGTCTTATGGTCTTGCCTACGGTCTTTCGTCATATGGACTATCTGCGCAACTGGCTATAAGTCCACCACAAGCACAGGATTTGATGGATAAGTACTTCGAGCGATTTGGTGGGATTCGCGACTACTTGAAGACCGTTGTTGAAGAAGCACGAAAAGTTGGATACACCGAAACAATTCTTGGCAGACGTCGTTATCTGCCAGATCTCACTCACGATAATCGCCAACGCCGAGAAGTTGCCGAGCGCATGGCGTTAAATGCTCCCATTCAAGGTTCGGCTGCTGACATTATTAAGCAAGCGATGCTCAATGTAGATCAAGCGATGATTGCTCAGGGCTTGCAATCTCGTTTATTGTTGCAAGTTCATGATGAGTTGATTTTTGAAGTTGCCGCTGATGAAGAAAAGGTTCTCACTGACTTAGTTCGCGAGCAGATGGGTGCGGCTTACCCTCTCAAGGCTCCGCTAGCGGTGAGTGTAGGAATCGGGAAAAGCTGGAACGAAGCTGCTCATTAATTCCTATTGTTCAGGTCTGTATTCTCCATCATTGC
Source organism: Actinomycetota bacterium (assembly GCA_009700405.1). Classification (GTDB taxonomy): domain Bacteria; phylum Actinomycetota; class Actinomycetes; order Nanopelagicales; family Nanopelagicaceae; genus QYPT01. The sequence goes on from WLMD01000001.1 coordinate 24,360, forward strand.
GTTGAGGTCTTCTTCCTCTGTTGGAATGGAATTTCCTGCAGATAATCTTTTACGTCCAATTGTTAAGGTGACAAGTCCACAGCCAACGCATGCAGTGCACAGGGCTAGGCAAATACGCGGTGAATATGCGTTACTGATCCATCCTCCTGCCGCTGCACCTAATGACATGAAGGAGCCTTCTACAGTCCAGAGCCAACCCAGCGATGCGATGGCGCTTCCCTTAGATCTCACCGCCTCCATAATTTCAAGATAGAAAACAGTGACCGCGCCAGTGCACAGTCCAATGAATGCGCCAACTATGGCCATGCTCCAACCAGGGTAGGTGAAGGCGAGGGGGAGAGAGAGTAGAAACCAGGTGAGGTAAGTTCGCTGGAAGGCAACAAGCGGAGATGATTTTTTGGAAACCATTCCGCCAAGCAACCCTCCGACGATATTTGCTACGCCCATAGTGGCCAAGATCCATGCGGTCCGTTGTGGCACATGTTCAAGAGTGGCAAATGCAGGCACTCCAATATTAAAAGCACCCATTCCAAAACCAATGAAGGCACCTTCTAACATCAAAAGTAGCATCGCGGGATTCTTGAAAGTTGATTGCCCGCCGCGTACTTTCGCTTCAGGTTGCCAGGTACTAGAAGCCTTAGTGAGTGAAAGCGCTACTCCACCAATAAATATCAATGCAGAGCAAGTCCCAAGTGCGCTGCCGGGATGTTTGCTCAACGCCAATATTGTTGCAATCACTGGTCCAAAAACGGTTGCTGCACTAATAACTGCCGTATCAATGGCATAAGCGGTTCGAAGAAAATCATGAGGGACGACAAATTTCCAGAGCGGGCGAATTGAAAGGTTAATTGGCGGCGCAGCAAGGCCCAAAAGAAAAGAGATGAGCAGAATCGATGTGCGAGTATGTGAGCAATTGAGTGCGAGAATCATTCCGGCATACGATGGGACAAAGATTCGCAGCGGCCATTTCTGTCCCCATCTGTCCATGAGGGAACCTCGAATGCCGGCGGTGACTGACGAGGAAAGACTTTCCAATCCGATGGCCAACCCTGCGATAGCGATTGAACCGGTTGCTTGTTCTGCCTTAAAGAAGGTGGCCAAAGCAATCATCCCGTAGGCCACTCGGGCCGGGAATGAGCTGATGAGGAGCACCTTCACGTTAGGAAGGGCTAATAACTGGCTGTAACGCTTCATAGTGGGTTCATTCTACGTCGGCGAATTGACCCATGGAGAGCTAAAACCGTACCCTTAGCCCGCCCTATCCCTACTACTTTCTATCCCTACGGAGCAACTTGAGCATCTCACCAGTAATCGCAATCAATGACGTCGGAACAGCAGAAGATTTCTTAGCCGCAATTGAAGGAACCATCAGAAACTTTAATGATGGAGACCTTGTTGAAGGCATAGTCGTACAAGTAGATCGTGACGAAGTACTTCTTGATATCGGATATAAAACTGAAGGAGTTATTCCTTCTCGTGAACTATCTATCCGCCACGATGTAGACCCTAATGAAATCGTCAAGGTTGGCGAAAAAATTGAGGCACTCGTTCTTCAGAAGGAAGATAAAGAAGGTCGTTTGATTTTGTCCAAGAAGCGCGCTCAATACGAGCGTGCATGGGGCGACATTGAAGGCAAGAAAGAGCGCGATGAAGTTGTCGTCGGTACAGTCATCGAAGTTGTTAAGGGTGGCTTAATCGTTGATATTGGACTTCGCGGATTTTTGCCAGCCTCATTGGTGGAAATGCGTCGCGTACGCGATTTAACTCCGTACATTGGCAAGCAGGTTGAAGCTCGAATTATCGAACTTGATAAGAACCGTAACAACGTAGTTCTGTCTCGTCGTGCATACCTTGAGCAGACACAGTCTGAATCACGCACAACATTCCTTAACCAACTTCAAAAGGGTCAAGTACGAAGCGGTGTTGTTTCATCGATCGTTAACTTCGGTGCTTTCGTAGACCTTGGCGGAGTAGATGGTTTGGTTCACGTTTCAGAGCTTTCATGGAAGCACATTGATCATCCAGGTGAAGTTGTCGAAGTTGGCGATGAAGTAACTGTTGAAGTTCTTGAAGTTGATTTCGAGCGCGAGCGTGTTTCACTCTCACTCAAGGCGACACAAGAAGATCCATGGCAAGCATTTGCACGCACACACACCATTAATCAAGTTGTTCCCGGTCAAGTTACCAAGTTGGTTCCATTTGGCGCATTTATCCGCGTTCATGAAGGAATCGAAGGACTTGTTCATATCTCAGAGTTGGCAGAACGCCATGTTGAGATCCCAGAGCAGGTTGTTCAGGTTGACGACGAACTCTTCGTGAAGATTATTGATATCGATCTTGAGCGTCGCCGTATTTCACTATCACTCAAGCAAGCCAATGAAGGACATGAAGTTGAAATCGAAGCATTCGATCCAACTCAATACGGAATGGCTGCTCGTTATGACGCTGAAGGTAACTTTATCTACCCAGAAGGTTTCGATGCTGAATCCCAGGAATGGAAGCCAGGCTTTGAAACACAGCGCGAAGAGTGGGAGCGTCAATACGCTGAAGCCCAAACTCGCTTTGTTGCTCACAAGAAGCAGAAGGAAGAAGCTCGTGCCGCAGATGCAGCAGCAGCGACAGACCCTGAAGCCGTTGTTGAACCAGCAGCAGAAGCACCAACTGAGAGCGCTGAATAATTTAGCGCTTACCTAGAAATATTGACTGGCCTCGAGAGAAATCTCGGGGCCAGTTTCTTTTCTGCAGTAAAGTCCTCATATGTTGGTTGTGGCGCTTACTGGTGGAATCGGATCGGGCAAGTCATTAGCTGCCCAATTCTTCTCGGATCTCGGGGCCAATGTTATTGATGCAGATCAGTTGGCGCGTGCAGCAATAGAACGTGGGACGCCAGGGTTTGACGAAGTTGTTGCTACTTTCGGAGATTCGATTCTCACGGATGGCCAGATTAATCGTCGAGCATTGGGTGAAATCATCTTTGCCGATTCTGGTTTGCGTTCACAGTTGGAATTGATAATTCACCCTCGTGTTCGCGATCAGTTTCACGCTGCCGTTGCCGCACTCAGAGGCGATGATGTTCTTATCTATGAAATCCCACTTCTGTTCGAGACGGGTGTCGCTTCATCTTTCGATTATGTAATAACTGTCGAATCTGAGCGTTCTCGCAGAGTGGAACGACTGCGCGCCAAGGGATTGCGAGAAAGTGAGATTCTTGCGCGCATAGCATCACAGGCAAGCGAGGAGGAGAGAGCGAGCATTGCCGATTACGTCCTTGAAAATAATGGGACTCGCGATGAACTCTTGCGACAGGTAGAACATATTTGGGAAGGGGTTCTCCCTCCGCTGCAGCGCCAAGGTAGCTAACCCACAGTAGAGTTGCACTGTGCGCCCGATATCCGACCTTCAAAGGCGCGTTGAGCCTTTTCAAGTAATCAGTGACTATGTTCCTGCTGGAGATCAACCCGAAGCAATCGAAGAAATTGTCCGGCGCATTGAAAAAGGCGAGCAAGATATTGTTTTATTAGGAGCCACAGGTACGGGTAAGTCAGCAACTACTGCTTGGCTGATTGAACGTTTACAACGTCCGACCTTAGTTATCGCTCCAAATAAAACTTTGGCCGCTCAACTGGTTAATGAATTTCGTGAATTAATGCCAAATAATGCCGTTGAGTATTTTGTCTCTTATTACGATTACTACCAACCCGAGGCTTATGTTCCACAGACTGATACATTCATCGAGAAAGATTCCAGTGTTAACGATGAGGTTGAAAGGTTGCGCCACTCCGCCACGAATTCCCTGTTAACCAGACGCGATGTAATTGTTGTAGCTACCGTCTCATGTATATATGGATTAGGCACCCCTCAGGAATACGTAGACCGTATGGTCCGTCTCAAGGTGGGTGATGAAATTGATCGCAATCAGTTACTACGTAAATTCGTAGATATTCAGTACAAGCGCAATGACATGGCCTTTGAGCGGGGGACTTTCAGAGTGCGCGGTGACACCGTCGAGATTATTCCCATGTATGAAGAGTTGGCCCTTCGCATTGAAATGTTTGGCGATGAAATCGAAAGAATTACCACATTACATCCGCTAACTGGCGAAATTATTCGCGATGAAACAGAGATGTATGTTTTTCCGGCCACCCACTATGCCGCTGGCCCCGAAACCATGAAGCGAGCTATTGGGGAAATCGAAACTGAACTTGCTGCCCAATTGGAGCTTTTCGAAAGACAGGGAAAATTGCTTGAAGCTCAACGGTTGGGCATGAGAACCACCTTTGACATCGAGATGATGCAGCAGCTCGGTTTTTGTTCCGGGATTGAAAATTACTCTCGCCATATTGATGGGCGCGAAGCGGGTTCCGGCCCAAACTGCCTCTTAGATTATTTCCCTGAAGATTTTCTCTTGGTTATTGATGAATCTCACGTAACAGTTCCTCAGATTGGTGCCATGTTTGAAGGCGACGCATCACGCAAACGCACTTTGGTCGAGCATGGCTTTCGGCTACCAAGCGCCATGGATAACCGACCATTGAGGTGGGATGAATTCCTTCTTCGAGTCGGACAGAAAGTATTCCTATCTGCTACTCCCGGCAAGTACGAGATGGAGAAAGTTGCCGGCGATGTTGTCGAACAGGTAATTCGACCTACAGGTTTAGTAGATCCAAAAATCGTCATCAAACCAATTAAAGGGCAGATTGACGATTTACTCCACGAAATCAATCTGAGAGCCGAACGCAATGAGAGAGTACTCGTAACGACATTAACGAAGAAAATGTCAGAAGATCTTACGGATTATCTGCAAGAGCGGGGCGTACGAGTTCGTTATCTTCATTCAGAGGTAGACACATTGCGCCGAGTGGAGCTTTTGCGCGAATTGAGATCAGGGGAGTACGACGTCCTTATTGGAATCAACCTTTTGCGAGAAGGACTGGATTTACCTGAGGTTTCACTTGTCGCAATTTTAGATGCGGATAAAGAAGGATTTCTTCGTTCAAGTACTGCTCTGATTCAAACAATCGGGCGTGCTGCACGAAACGTTTCCGGCGAAGTACATATGTACGCCGATAACATCACAAAGTCCATGGAGAAAGCCATTGATGAAACCAATCGGCGCCGAGCAAAGCAAGTTGCTTACAACCTGGAGCGCGGCGTTGACCCACAGCCTTTGCGTAAGAAGATCGCGGACATTACCGATCTCATCAACCGTGAAAGCGAAGACACTGAGGAACTCCTGGCCACCTCTGGTCGAAAGGGGCAAAGGAGTAAGACGCCGGCCATTGGATTGCATACGAAAGCGCTCGGTTCTTTGCCAAGACAAGAACTTCTAGCATTGATAGAGTCGCTCACTGATCAGATGCGTAGCGCTGCTGGCGACCTACAATTTGAATTGGCGGCACGTTTACGCGATGAGATTAAAGATTTGAAACGAGAACTTCGAGGCATGGAAACGGCGGGGGTTTAAAGAGTTGATCGATAAACTCATAGTTCGTGGTGCTCGTGAGCACAATTTGAAGGATGTTTCTATTGAGCTGCCTCGCGATGCACTAATCGTTTTCACGGGTTTGTCTGGCTCAGGCAAATCTAGCCTTGCCTTCGACACGATATTTGCTGAGGGACAACGCCGATATGTGGAGTCGCTATCTGCCTACGCGCGTCAGTTCTTGGGGCAGATGGATAAACCCGATGTTGATTTCATTGAAGGTTTGTCGCCCGCAGTTTCCATTGATCAGAAATCTACCAATCGAAATCCTCGTTCCACTGTTGGAACGATTACAGAGGTCTATGACTATCTACGTCTACTTTTCGCACGAGCCGGTCGCCCGCACTGTCCAAATTGCGGAAGCCCTGTATCTAGGCAAAGCCCTCAGCAAATAGTTGACCAAATCCTGACGATGCCCGTAAGTACAAAATTTCAGATTCTCGCTCCAGTTATTCGCGCCCGTAAGGGTGAGTTCGTTGACCTATTCCAGGATCTAGTGAGCCAAGGTTATTCGCGTGCTCGTGTGGATGGCGAAGTAATTGCTTTAGCAGAACCTCCAAAATTGAAAAAACAAGAGAAGCACACAATTGAAGTTGTTATCGATCGCTTGAGCGCTAAACCAGAATCCAAAGGGCGCTTAACCGATTCCATAGAAACGGCGCTGCGCTTGGCTCAAGGAATTGTCTTGTTAGATTTTGTTGACTCAAAAGGTAAAGATAAAGAGCGCACCTATAGCGAGCATCTTGCTTGTCATGAATGTGAACTTTCCTTTGAAGAGTTGGAGCCTCGATCATTCTCCTTCAACTCTCCCTTTGGAGCTTGTGCGCAATGTTCAGGCATAGGAACCAAGCTCGAGGTCGATGAAGAATTAATTATTCCCGATGACTCTATTTCTATTAACGAAGGCGCAATAGCGCCATGGTCGTCTGGGCAAACAAGTGAGTATTTCTTAAGACTCCTTGAAGCGTTGGCAGGAGAGGTTAATTTTTCATTAGATAATCCCTGGAAGAAATTATCAGCCAAAGCAAAAGATGCCATTTTGCAGGGGTATCAATATGAAGTGCATGTGAAGTACAAGAATCGTTACGGTCGCACTCGTAACTACTCGACGGGATTTGAAGGTGTTATTCCCTTTATCCATCGTCGTCATGGTGAAACAGATAGTGAATTCAGTAGAGAGAAGTTTGAAGGCTATATGCGACAAATCCCTTGTCCAGCGTGCAAAGGAGCCCGTCTAAAGCCAGAGGTGCTCGCAGTTACAGTCGGTGGAAAGAATATTGCTCAAATTTGTGCTCTTTCAATATCTGATACCGCAGATTTTCTTAAGAGCATCGAGCTCAATGCTCGTGAGAGCCAAATTGCTGAACGAGTAATGAAAGAAGTTCATGCTCGTTTAGGATTCTTATTGGATGTTGGATTGGATTACCTTTCTCTCGAGAGGCCGGCTGCCACTTTATCCGGGGGAGAAGCTCAACGCATCCGCCTTGCAACTCAAATTGGCTCTGGATTAGTTGGAGTTCTATATGTTCTCGATGAACCAAGTATTGGTTTGCATCAACGTGACAATCGCCGCCTTATAGAAACTCTCACCCGACTGCGAGACTTAGGAAATACTCTCATTGTTGTAGAACACGATGAAGAGACAATCCGCGCCGCTGATTGGATCGTAGATATTGGGCCGGGTGCGGGTGAGCATGGTGGAAAAGTTGTAGTTTCAGGTGATTATCAATCACTCTTAGATTCTGAAGAATCTATTACTGGGGCTTATCTCTCGGGACGGAAGTCCATCGCGATTCCCGCAGAAAGGCGCCCAGTTGATCCCAAGCGACGCTTAGTTGTTAAAGGTGCCAAGGAGAACAACCTCAAAGATATCGATGTAGCCATTCCGCTTAGCGCCTTTGTCGCAGTAACTGGCGTGAGTGGCTCTGGAAAATCCACACTGATTAATGACATTGTGTACGTGACGCTGGCAAATAAACTCAATGGGGCACGGATGGTGCCTGGCCGCCATAGAACTGTTACTGGCATTGATTTGCTGGACAAAGTAGTTCATGTCGATCAATCACCAATCGGTCGCACACCACGCTCTAATCCTGCGACGTATACAGGTGTTTTCGACAAGATTCGCGCCCTATTTGCCGAAACAACCGAAGCCAAGGTTCGTGGATATCTGCAAGGGCGATTCTCGTTTAACGTTAAAGGTGGACGATGCGAGAATTGTGCTGGCGAAGGCACGATCACAATTGAGATGAATTTTCTTCCCGACGTGTACGTACCTTGCGAGGTTTGTCATGGGGCTCGATATAACCGTGAGACCTTAGAAGTACATTTCAAAGGAAAGACAATTGCGGAAGTCCTTGATATGCCTATCGAACAGGCAAGAGATTTCTTCGATGCAGTGCCTACCATCGCTCGTTTCTTAAAAACGTTATGTGATGTCGGATTGGGATATGTTCGACTAGGTCAATCTGCGCCAACGCTCTCTGGTGGAGAGGCTCAACGCGTGAAATTAGCAACCGAACTTCAACGCCGTTCGACAGGAAGAACGATTTATGTTCTTGATGAGCCTACGACTGGTTTGCATTTTGAAGATGTGAGTAAGTTACTGGGCGTTCTTAATCGCCTAGTAGATACTGGAAATACCGTTGTTGTTATCGAGCACAATCTTGATGTCATTAAGTCCGCAGACTGGGTGATTGATATGGGGCCAGAAGGTGGTTTCCGAGGTGGCACAGTGATAGCTGAAGGTACCCCTGAAGATGTCGCAAAGAATTCAGCAAGTTATACAGGACATTACCTCGCCGAGATATTGGGAAACAATCGAAAGAGCGTTTCGGGTAAGAAGTAATGAGTGAACCCAGCAGCTACCGCCCGCAAGATGTCCCGGCGCTGCCAGGTGTCTATCGGTTTTTCAATCAGAACGATAAAGTTATTTATGTCGGCAAGGCACTGAGTCTTAAGTCTCGGCTCAATAACTATTTTCAAGGAAACCTTCCAGAGCGCACTAACCGCATGGTTCATGAAGCGGTTAGAGTGGATTGGACAATCGTCGATAGCGAAGTTGAGGCTCTTCAGCTCGAATTTTCGTGGATTAAGCAATTTGAGCCCACATATAACGTTCAGTTTAGAGATGATAAGTCTTACCCATATTTAGCAATTTCTATTAACGATGAATTCCCTCGCGTCTTTATTACTCGTAAACAAAAACGTCCAGGGTTAAAGTATTTCGGTCCCTTTACCCATACGTGGGCGTTGAGGAACACCTTTGACGTAATTCTGAAGGTCTTTCCGGTGAGGTCATGCTCTGCTGGCAATTTTGAAAAAGCTCGACGGACCGGACGTCAATGCCTTCTTGGCGATATCGGTAAATGTTCGGCTCCGTGCGTTGGTTGGATTACTCAACCCGATCACACCGCATTGGCGCAACGTTTAATCTCTTTCATGGATGCAGGCAAAGGCGACCTACTTCCAACTTTGCAGAAGGAGATGGATGCTGCCTCTGCCAATGAAGAGTTTGAAAGAGCGGCCAAAATACGCGATCAAATATCATCGATGGAACGAGCGCGTGAATCCTCGGATGCGAGTATCTCGGAGAACTTCTCGGCAGATGTCATCGCTATCCACCGAGAAGGCATGCATGTAGCAGGATCGATTTTCATGGTCAGAGGTGGAGCTATCAGGGGATCTCGTTCGTGGCTTGTAGATCAAAAATTATCGATTGAGGGAGAGGACGAACTTTCGGCGCTCTTCGCATCAATTTATAGTCATAGCGATGTGTCCGATATTCCCACAGAGATTATCATCAACGAACTTCCATCGGATCATGTGTCACTAGAGGGATGGCTAACAAATCTTCGGGGCGCGAAAGTGGAGATAAGAGTTCCTCAGCGCGGGGAGAAGCTCGATGTCCTAAAGACAGTAGAGCGCAATGCTCATTATGCATTGATTCAATATGTTAACAAGCGGTCGGCTGATTCGGCGGTAAGTGGAAAGGCGCTCCTTGAAATTCAAGAGGCACTGAATCTCAAACAACCACCGCTTCGCATAGAGTGCTTTGATATTTCCAATATTTCAGGAACCTCGGTAGTTGCCTCCATGGTTGTATTCGAGGACGGTGTGCCTAAAAAGAGTGAATATCGAAGATTTATCATTGATACTGAAAGCGCATGGGATGACACTCGCGCCATACACCAAGTAATCACTCGACGACTTAAAAGACTTATTGCAGAGACAGATGTAGATGTTTCTGAGCTGCAAGATCTTGGCGCGAAGAGTTCTAGATTCTCGTATCCTCCTCAATTAATAATCGTGGACGGAGGAGCACCTCAAGTATCTGCAGCTGCTAGAGCCCTCCAAGAAAACGGTATGAGCGATATCCCGTTGTGTGGATTAGCAAAACGATTAGAAGAAGTGTGGATTCCGGGGTCAAGTGATCCGATGATTTTGCCTCGCACCAGTGAAGGGCTTTATCTCTTGCAACGTGTTCGAGATGAAGCGCACAGATTTGCAATTACATTTCATCGGTCACGTCGTTCCAAGGTCATGTTGGAATCTCTCCTCGATGAGATTCCTCAGCTAGGGGAGTCGCGCCGTAGCGCCCTACTCAAAGTATTTGGATCCGTGGCGGCAATCCGCAAAGCTAGTGAGGAAGAGATCGCTAAAGTTCCTGGAATTGGTAGCAAAATTGCCTCAATAGTGGCTTCTAGCGTCATTCGTGAGGAAGTGATCAACGTTGATGCGCAAACTGGAGAAATTCTTGAAGGTTCTTGACAGATACGACAAGATTGCAGTGATATGAAAACATCGCGAGAAGTACTGATACTCACTGGAATGTCCGGAGCGGGCAGATCAACTGTCGCCCATGCGCTAGAGGATCTTGGCTGGTATGTAGTTGATAATCTTCCAGCCTCTTTATTGCCTTCGCTGATTGCGCAAACGGAGAATGCTGATTGGTCGTCAATGGCAGTTGTGGTGGATGTTCGTAGTGGTCGATTCTTTGATGACCTTAATAATTCACTTGTCGCACTTGAAAGCGCTTCGATTCCTCATCGACTTCTTTTCTTAGATTCGACTGATCAGGCGCTAGTACAACGTTTTGAGTCAACGCGCCGACCTCATCCCCTTCAAGGAGAGGATCGTATTCTCGATGGCATTTCTCGAGAGCGTTCGCGGCTTGAGGATCTACGATCTCGTGCCGATGTTGTTATTGATACCAGCAATCTAAATGTCCATCAACTTGAAAAGAGAATTGGTGAGATTTTTGCCGATGGGCAGGCTAATGGAGTACGAGTTAACGTTTTATCATTTGGCTATAAATATGGAATGCCTGTTGACGCGGATTTAGTTCTTGATTGCCGATTCATACCTAACCCACATTGGATACCCGAGCTTCGTCCGCTCACTGGCATGTCGAAGGAAGTAAGTACTCATGTTTTGAATTCTCCTGGTGTTAATAAGTTTATTGATGACTATGTATCCCTTTTCAGCGAAATGTCCCAGGGGTATCTGCGTGAAGGAAAGAAGTATGTGACCATCGCAATTGGGTGCACTGGCGGTAAACATCGAAGCGTCGCTATTGCCCAAGAGATAGCACGGCGCATCAATGATTTTAAGGGACCAATTGATCTAGACGCCAAAGCAGTGCATCGAGATGTCGGTCGTGAATAGTGTCTGAGTTGCTTGGTACAAAAGTTGTATCGCTCGGTGGCGGGCATGGATTAGCCACAACCCTAAAATCCTTACGGCAGTTAACGCAGAATATTACGGCGATTGTAACTGTTGCAGATAATGGAGGTTCAAGCGGGCGATTACGCCGTGAGTTCCCAATTTTTCCACCAGGGGATTTACGTATGGCCCTTGCTGCATTGTGCGGTGATGATGAGTGGGGTCGTAGTTGGGCAGAGATAATGCAATACAGGTTTTCTGGAGATGGTTCCATGCAAGGTCACGCTGTTGGAAATATATTGTTGGCGGCTCTGTGGGATCGCGATGTAGATCCTGTAAAAGGGTTAGATCGTGTGGCATCTTTGTTGAAAGTTGTAGGTCGTGTTCTTCCCATGGCAGCAGTGCCGCTGGATATTGAAGGCACTTTTCTTACATCAATTGGTCGCGTGGTGATTCGTGGTCAAGAACAAGTTGCTACTGCTCATGGCACATTGGATTCTTTACGAATCTTGCCCGAGAGTCCTCCCGCTCGCCCCGAAGCGCTCGATGCTATTGCTCGCGCGCAATGGATCACGATGGGCCCGGGATCGTGGTTCACAAGTGTGCTTCCACATTTTCTAGTTCCGCAACAGCGCTACGCTCTCAGTCAGTCGACGGCGAAGAGGATTATCGTTCTCAATCTGGATGCTGACCCCGCAATCCAAGGAAGCGAATTTGCTGGATCAACCCCGCAGGAACATCTTCAGATTGTTGGAGAGTATGCCCCTGATATGAGATGGGACTATGTGATAGCCGACACCTCAGTTGTACGAGATATGCCTTTGCTGCAAGACCAGGTCGCAAAAATGGGCGGAACTCTCGTAGTTGAGGATGTTCGAATGGCTCCGGGAAGTGTTCACCATGATCCTAGAAAATTGACCTCCGTATTCGCGCACATCATGAGCAATAGCCTGGTTGGATAGGCACATGGCGATGACTTCAGCAGTAAAAGATGAACTGAGCCGATTGGCCGTCACTAAGCCATGTTGCCGCAAAGCAGAAGTTTCGGCCCTATTACGTTTCGCTGGAGGCCTGCACATTGTTGCTGGCAAAATTGTTGTTGAAGTTGAACTCGACGCTGCTCAAAGCGCACGCCGTTTACGAAAAGATATTGCAGATGTTTATGGACATGAGAGTGATCTTGCCGTCTTATCATCTAGCGGACTGCGCAAAGGAAATAGGTATGTCGTCCGAGTTATTAGCGATGGAGAAGCCCTCGCCCGCCAAACGGGACTCGTTGATGCAAATGGTCGTCCAGTACGAGGCTTGCCACCGCAAGTTGTTTCTGCAGCAATCTGCGATGCAGAAGCGGCATGGCGTGGTGCATTTATCGCCCATGGCTCTCTCACCGAACCTGGCCGTTCATCGTCACTAGAAATTACCTGCCCTGGCCCAGAGGCTGCGCTTGCACTTGTTGGTGCGGCGCGGCGTTTAGGAATTGTTGCCAAGGCTCGTGAAGTTCGAGGAGTTGATCGCGTAGTTATTCGAGATGGCGATGCGATAGGAGTATTGCTTACTCGTCTCGGTGCTCATGAAAGCGTTCTGGCGTGGGAAGAGCGTCGGATGCGACGAGAGGTTCGTGCTACCGCAAATCGCTTAGCAAATTTTGATGATGCCAACCTGCGACGTTCTGCTCGAGCAGCGGTTGCCGCCTCTGCGCGTGTTGCACGTGCCATGGAAATTTTAGGTCCTGATATTCCAGATCACCTCAAAGAGGCGGGGGAGCTGCGCATCAATCATGGGCAAGCCAGCCTCGAAGAATTGGGATCGTTGGCAGTTCCGGCCATGACTAAAGATGCGATTGCAGGACGAATTCGTCGCTTATTAGCGATGGCAGATAAGCGTGCCTCCGAGCTAGGGATTGCCGATACCGAGGCTGGATTATCGCCTGATTCGACCCATTCACCCGAATGAGTGCTAAATAACATTTCAATCGGCTGAGTAGTGGGAGTAGTGAGCCTGATAAGATTTACCAATACCCCAGTGTTGTGGTCAACTTTTCGCTAACCCGCCATACATCTCCCAGGGGCGCGAACTCAACACTAAGCGAGGTTTATCGTGACTGCAATTGGAATTAATGGTTTTGGACGTATTGGACGCAATCTTTTTCGCGCCGCATTGACCTCTCCTGAGGTTGAAATTGTCGGTATCAACGATTTAACAGATAACGCGACCTTGGCCCACCTTCTTAAATATGACTCAATATTGGGCCGTTTGGGACTTGAGGTCTCTTACACCGCTGACACTTTGACTGTAGGCGGCAAGACAATGAAAGTATTTGCAGAGCGCGATCCAGCAGCCCTGCCATGGGGTTCGCTAGGGGCAGAAATCGTTGTTGAATCAACAGGCCACTTCACCAAAGCTGCCGATGCTGGCAAACACATTGCTGCCGGTGCCAAGAAAGTCATCATTTCTGCGCCAGCTTCCGATGAAGACATCACGATTGTTATGGGTGTTAACCATAAGAATTATGATCCCGCTAACCATCACATTATTTCTAACGCATCATGTACTACTAACTGCCTTGCTCCAATGGCGAAGGTTCTCAATGATGAATTTGGAATTGTCCGTGGATTGATGACCACCATTCACGCTTACACGAACGACCAAGTGATTCTTGATTTCCCTCACAAAGATTTACGCCGCGCTCGCGCTGCCGCAACAAATATCATTCCAACTTCAACGGGTGCAGCCAAGGCAATCAGCTTGGTTTTGCCAGAGCTCAAAGGCAAGTTAGATGGATATGCATTGCGCGTTCCAGTTCCAACTGGTTCTGTCACTGACTTAACTGTTGAACTTGCCAAGGAAGTTACAGCGGCTGATATCAATGCAGCAATGAAGGCAGCGGCAAATGGCTACCTCAAAGGCTTTATGTCCTACACCGAAGATCCAATCGTTTCATCAGATATCGTCACAGATCCTTCCTCGTGCATCTTTGACTCTGGCCTCACCAAGGCTGTCGGAAGTACTGCCAAAGTTGTTGGCTGGTATGACAATGAATGGGGTTATTCAAACCGCCTCGTTGATCTCATTAAACTTGTAGGTCAATCTCTCTAATGTCATCTCTCGAATCGCTTGACATTGCTGGCAAGCGAATCTTTCTTCGGTGTGATCTAAATGTGCCGCTCAAGGATGGAGTCATCACAGATGATGGCCGCATCCGTGCCTCGCTTCCCACGATTAACTTCCTTCTCAAAGGCGGAGCATCTCTGGTTATCGGCGCGCATTTAGGTCGACCAAAGGGTGAAGTTAAACCAGAGTTATCACTTGCTCCCGTGGCGCTTCGCCTTTCTGAATTGCTAGGACGTCCAGTGATTTTTGCCGGAAGCAATCCCGCCGAGCAAGCAACTTCTTTAAGCGCCGGCGAAATTCTTCTATTGGAAAACCTTCGATTCACTGCTGCTGAAACAAGCAAGGATGAAGTCGAACGCGCAGAATTCGCAAAAGAATTAGCATCCCTTGCCGATGGATATGTAGGGGATGGTTTTGGAGCGGTTCACCGCAAACATGCCTCAGTCTTCGATCTACCTGCGCTACTTCCTCACGCACCAGGCTTCCTTGTCAGTGCTGAAGTAGAAGTTCTCAAGAAACTTACCCAAGACCCACAACGGCCTTATGGAGTGATTCTCGGCGGTGCAAAAGTCTCAGATAAAATTGGCGTAATTTCCAACTTGCTAGAGAAGGTCAATGTCCTGGCAATTGGTGGAGGAATGGTTTTTACATTTCTCGCTGCTCAGGGCAAGAACATTGGTAAATCAATGGTCGAAGTAGATTCCATCCCTGTAGTTAAGGAATTAATTGCAAGGGCAGAAGTCTTAGGTGTTGACTTGAGGCTTCCTAGCGACATTGTGACTGCGAGAGCTTTTGCTGCAGATTCTCCTGCAACGATAGTAGGAGTCGATGACATTTCATCAGATCAGATGGGACTTGATATTGGGCCCGAATCTGCGTTGGATTTTGCGAGCGCTATTTCTCAATGCAAAACCGTCTTTTGGAATGGGCCAATGGGAGTTTTCGAATTCCCTGCATTTGCCGAGGGAACCCGCGTAGTAGCGAAGGCGCTGACAGAGGTTTCGGGAATGACAGTGGTTGGAGGCGGCGATTCTGCTGCTGCGGTTCGACTTCTGGGCTTTTCAGATTCCGATTTTGGGTATATTTCAACTGGCGGTGGCGCATCCTTAGAATATCTCGAAGGTAAAGCTCTTCCAGGTTTAACTGCTTTAGGTCTCTAATAGTTCGATTCATTTACCAACCGATGCAAGGGGAACAAAGATGCGCAAGCCATTGATGGCAGGCAACTGGAAGATGAATCTCAACCATCTCGAAGCTATTGCAGTGACTCAAAAACTGGTCTACAGCTTGAGCGACAAGGACTATGACGAAGTCGATATCGCTGTCATCCCTCCCTTTACTGATATTCGTTCTGTACAAACTCTTGTTGATGGAGATCGACTTCGTCTTCTTTATGGTGCCCAAGACTTATCACCTGAATCAAATGGTGCCTTTACTGGCGACATCTCAGGCTCCATGCTTTCAAAGTTAGGGTGCACATTTGTAGTTGTCGGGCATAGCGAGCGCCGAGCAATTCACAAGGAAGACGACGCCCTTGTTAATAGAAAAGTTAAAGCTGCCCTTGCTCATGACTTGATTCCGATTTTTTGTGTTGGTGAAGAGCTAGCAGTTCGTGAATCCGGTACTCACGTCTCTCATGTGATTCGCCAAGTACGAGCAGGCTTGGTTAACCTTTCCAAGCCGGATTTGAAAAAGATTGTGATTGCCTATGAACCAGTATGGGCAATTGGGACGGGCAAGACAGCAACTCCTGAGGATGCACAAGAAGTGTGTGCAGCTATCCGCGGAGAGATTGAAGAGATTGGTTCGCCAGAGATTGCCCAATCCATGCGAATCCTCTATGGCGGCTCCGTAAAGTCTGCAAATATCGCCGAAATTATGAAGAAAGAGGATGTCGATGGCGCCCTTATCGGGGGAGCGAGCCTGGATCCGGAAGAATTGGCAAAAATCGCTAAGTTTCATCTAGCAGGCTGATTTACAGTATCCTTTGCCCCGAACGCGGGTCACCTGAGAAAGAACTTTAGGAGTCGGTTATGAAGCTAGGTCTATCGATCTTGTTGGTAGTCACAAGTGTTTTGATGATCATGCTTGTCCTGTTACATAAGGGCAAGGGAAGCGGTCTTTCAGACTTATTTGGTGGCGGAATTTCCTCCAATTACGGTGGTTCCTCAGTCGTCGAGCGCAACCTAGATCGCATCACAATCGTGGTTGGCGGTCTATGGTTCGCAGGAGTAGTTGCTCTGAGCCTGGTTCTTAAGTAGTTCGCAGCAAAAGTTTCGTAGTTTTCTTACTCTCATATTTACAGCAGACATAGAAGCGCAATACAGAAGAGTTAGTTTAGGTAGCAATTACTGAAGGAGTAGTTATGGCAGGCGGAAGCGCAATTCGCGGAAGTCGTGTTGGTGCCGGCCCTATGGGCGAGGCCGAGCGCGGCGAATCAATCGGACGTTTTCAAGTTTCCTATTGGTGCTCGAATGGTCATGAGACGAAGCCTTCATTTGCTGAAGATGCAACGGTGATTATTCCTGCGGAATGGGATTGCCCACGATGTGGCTATCCAGCCGGTCGTGACAAAGCGAACCCTCCGAGCCCAATTAAGAACGAGCCATACAAGACCCACTTGGCATATGTAAAAGAGCGTCGTAGCGAGGCAGAAGGCTTTCAAATTTTAGAAGATGCTCTTGCCAAACTTCGCGGAGATGACGAGTAGTTCACGCAGTCATTTACTAGTAGCTAGACGATAGATCGTGATGCTGCCAAAATTTCGGCTACACCATCTGCGCGATTAGTTATATGTAATCTCATCACGGTGAAACCTCTAGATTCAAGAGCCTGCGCATCTCCCAAGGCTTGAGCCATGATCAATGTGTGAAAAGAGAAATCTTTGCCTGGAATTGCAATGTCGTTCTCTGTCTCACCCGTAATTTGTAAGAAGATTCCGTTTTGCTGACCACCCTTATGGAATTGACCGGTGGAGTGAAGAAAACGTGGACCCCAACCAAATGTCACGGGTCTGCCGCTTTTATCTGCAAGGACTCGACGGATTTGAGCTAGCTGAGCATCTTTCAATCGATCGAGATAGGCCATCACCGAAATGTAGCCATCTGATGAGACCGAATCGATGATTGCCATCAACGTATCTTGTACGGTGGTTTCTTTGGAGAATATTTCTACGGAGCCATCGTGTGCATTGCATGTAAGCACAGGGAGTTTTCCAGACCACAGTTGTAGTAGCGCTGATGTTTGATTCTTTGCCTCTGTGACATTGGGTTGGTTATAAGGATCGATGGCAAGTGCCACGCCGATAAGGGCAGTAGTCCATTCCCAAAAAATAAACTGGGCGCCAAGATCTCCCTCGACTACGAGGTCCGCATTTCCGTTGAAAGCAATTCGTAGAGCGTCACCGCTTACAGGCGCGTTTGATTCTTCTATGACAACAGGAAGTCGTCCTACTTGATTTTTTCCCGTGGATTCGGCAACTAGTTGTTCGATCCAATCTGAAAGCCCTGGCATTCCTGATTGAGAATCACTGAAAGAGATGTACTGACCAGAACAATGGGCCATGAGATAGGCCGCACCTACTGCTGGAGAATGCTCACCCTTGAGTTGTTCAAGAGCGTCGTAGGCGCTATCCAATAGAACTGATACATCTATTCCAATTAATGCAGCTGGCACCAATCCAAAAGCGCTGAGTGCGCTGAATCGACCACCAACATGTGGATCTGCATTGATAACAATGAATTGACGAGATCGCGCATCAATGTCCAGGGGAGAACCAGGATCGGTAACAATCACCATATGTTCTTGTGGAACTAGTCCAAGTGCAAGCAAATGAGTTTCAAAGAGAGCGCGCGCAGATGCAGTTTCAATAGTCCCACCAGATTTAGAGCTCACGACAATCACTGTATGAGAAAAATCGCCGAGCAAAGCGTGGGATAAGTACGTTGGATCAGTGCTATCAAGAATAAATATTTCTTTGTTGTAAGTGGCGGCAATTACTTCAGGGGCAAGAGAGGACCCACCCATGCCGCAAAGAATTACTCTCGTGCAATGCCTATAGCGTGCACTCAGCGCATCCAATTCAGGTAATAGTTCCCGTGAGGTAGAGGGGAGGTCTATCCAGTTCAGGCGTATTTGCGCCTCTTGTTGGGCTTCAGGACCCCAGAGCGTTGCATCTTTGCGGCCCAATCGCTCGTTAGCTTGCACTAACTGTTGGTACCGCGAATCCATATGATCGATACGAGAAGTGATATCACCATGCATGGAAATCATTACGATGCGGCCTTTTCAACGTTGGCTAGAAGTTCGTTCCATGCTTGCTCAAATTTCAGTACACCATCTACTTCAAGTTCATGCGTGATGACAGGCAATGAGATTCCCAACTTGCTTAAGGATGCAATCGTTTCGGCCGCCTCGGAATATCGAGTGGTGAGTTCGACAGGATGCAGAGAACCATGGTCAACGAGTGCATCCAAAGTTGCCTGGGGCATCGTGTTAACAGTATTAGGGGCAACTAATTCCACTACATACCGAGTGTCCAAATAATCAGGATCCTTTACTCCCGTTGAGGCCCAGAGCAACCTTTGCATGCGAGCGCCTTGGGACTGAAGTTCGCGCCAGCGTTGTGAATCTAATTTTCCTTCATAAAGTTCATAGGCAAGTACTGCGTTAGCGATTGCGGCTTTGCCCAATAGATTCTTCGCAGTGGGGGATTCATGGCTTTTAATAAGAGCATCAATTGCAGTGTCAATACGACTTACGAAAAGCGAAGCGACCGAGGTCACGTTCGCAATCTCTTTGCCCGCGGCTAAACGAGCTTCAAGTCCAGCCATGAAAGCATCAACGACCTGGCCATAGCGCTCGGCTGAAAAGATTAGCGTCACATTTACGCTGACACCTTCAGCAATCAGGGCGGTAATTGCGGGCAATCCTTCAAGTGTCGCAGGGACTTTGATCATTACATTGGGGCGATCAACTATCTTCCAGAGTTCTAACCCTTCAGCGACTGTCACCTGAGTTTGGTGTGCTGATCTTGGATCAACTTCTATTGAGACTCGGCCATCAATTCCTTGAGATTGAGTGTAAATTGGCAAGAAAAGATCGCATGCCTGTCGAACATCATCAGTCGTTAACTTCTTAACTATTTCCTCAGAGGATTGCCCGCGCATTGAAGCGATGTCTGCAGAGTATTCACTTCCCTTTGAGATGGCGGCATTGAAAATACTGGGGTTGGTAGTTACTCCAACCACGCCACAGAGCGCGATTCGTTGAGGGAGAGAGTGCGAATCAGTACCAGAAATCTTGCTCCGAGAAAGATCATCGAGCCAGATAGATGTACCGCCACTGGCAATGTCAATCACGACAGGAGTCGCTTAACTTCCGAAACAATTGCTTGGGCAGTGAATCCGAACTCCTTAAACAACACTGACGCGGAGGCGGAGGCGCCGAAATGCTCAATTGAAATTGATGAACCTTTATCTCCGACGAGGTCCCTCCAACCCATAGCAATTCCCGCTTCAATACTTACACGAGTAGGGACCGAGGCTGGAATTACAGTTTCGCGATAATCTGGAGATTGTTCTGCGAACCACTCAAGACAAGGCGCGCTAACTACGCGAGTTGGAACTCCTTCTGCTTCTAATATCTCTTGAGCGCTCATCGCTAATGAAACTTCAGACCCGGTAGCAATGAGAATTGCCGAGGGCTTACTGCTTGCTTCTTTGAGAATGTAGGCACCTTTAGCAACGCCTTCTGCGCTAGAAGCGATAGTGCGATCAAAGACAGGCAAGTTTTGCCGTGAAAGCAAAATTGCAGAAGGAAGATCGCGAAGAAGAATTTCACGCCAAGCGATTGCAACTTCATTTGCATCGGCAGGACGGATGACTGCAAGTCCAGGAATGGCACGAAGCGCTGCTATGTGTTCAACTGGTTGATGAGTAGGACCATCCTCGCCAAGCCCGATGGAATCATGACTCCACACAAAAGTCACGCCAAGTTTCATGAGAGAGGCAAGACGTGCTGATGGGCGCATGTAATCGCTGAAGACTAAGAAAGTACCTGCGAAAGTTCTTGTTAGGCCGTGCAATGTAATTCCGTTAAGGATAGATCCCATTGCATGTTCACGGATTCCAAAGTGAACAATCCGGCCGTAAGGATTGGCATTAACCATTTCGCTAGAAGCGGGCAAGAACGATCCGCCGCCTTCGATAGTCGTGTTATTGCTTTCGGCTAGGTCTGCAGAGCCACCCCAAAATTCTGGAAGGATTTCAGAGATCTTCATGATGACATCGCCTGAGGCTTTGCGCGTGGAAACATCTTTACCAGCGGGGAATTCTGGAATCGATTCTTGCCATCCTTGGGGAAGTGATCTATCGCGTAGACGGGCAAGAAGTTGTGCTCGATCTGGATTGGTGCGCTCCCATTGAGCAAATGATTCATTCCATTGAACGCGTCCAGCAGCGCCGCGAACTTTTACTTGACGTACATGCTGTAAAACTTCCTCTGGCATTGCAAAATGTTCTTCAGGGTTAAGTCCTAAAACTTTCTTGGTTTCGGCAATCTCTTTCTCGCCTAGCGCCGATCCGTGTGACTTGGAAGTTCCCTTTGCTGTTGGTGCGGGCCATGCAATAACAGTCTTCAATCTAATGAGAGTTGGTTTAAGCATCTGGGAATTAGCTTGAATGATTGCTTTTTCAAGGTTGGCACGATCAACATTTCCATCTGGCAGAGTGGAGACTTCTAGAACTTCCCATCCATATGCCCGATAGCGTCCAGAAACATCTTCGGTAAAAGCTGCGTGCGTGTCACCTTCAATGGATATGCGGTTATCGTCGTAAATCATGTTGAGAAGACCTAATTGTTGAGTGCCCGCTAGAGAGGACGCTTCAGCACTTACACCTTCTTGAAGATCACCATCGGAGCAAATAACCCAAATGCGGTGATCAAAAATACTCTGACCCAATGCAGCATCAGGATCGAGAAGTCCTTTTTCGTAGCGTGCAGCCATTGCCATACCGACTGCATTGGCAACACCTGCACCCAGTGGGCCAGTTGTTGTCTCTACTCCTGCGGTGTGACCATACTCGGGATGTCCCGGAGTTAGCGCACCCCATGTGCGAAATTCCTGCAAATCTGAAAGTTCAACACCATAGCCACTAAAGAAAAGTTGAGTGTATAAAGTCATTGAAGAATGGCCGCACGAAAGTATGAAGCGATCTCGACCAAGCCATTGCGGGTCTGATGGGTCATGAACGAGATGGCGCTGAAAGAGTGAGTATGCAACTGGCGCTAAGGACATTGCTGTGCCGGGATGTCCGTTTCCAACTTTCTGGACAGCATCCATGGCGAGTGCGCGCGCATAGGCAACTGCGCGATCATCTAATTCGCTCCAGGCTGGAAGTGAACGTGTCATCGCAATTTTCCGATCTGAGCAGCTAGGTGGATGCGCCAGGCGCTGATCCATACGAGGGTGACTCCAAGTAAATGCATGCCAACAAGTAATTCGGGAAGACCTTGGTAGTACTGCGCAAAACCAATCGCGCCTTGCGCTAGCGCTGCCACGATAAATATCTTTATGCGTTTTCTCAGAAGAGAGTCATTACATGAGAAGAAGAGTGCGACTGTTACAACCATTAAAGCAATAACCAGCCCTGCATGTAACCATGCGACGCGATCGATACTTATGTTAAACCGTGGAGCGGAGATGTCACCAGCGTTAGGACCGCTTCCGGTAACAACTGTTCCTACGATTATTACTAGGGCGCTTAAAATGATATGAATTCGGGCTAAGAGGAAATTCTTCATCTCGATGGCGCGAGAAGTTACAGCGTTGATGTGCCTGCGTTCAAAAAGCGTAGTTCCCGCTGCTATGAGTGCAATGGAAAGAAGGAAGTGTCCTGCTACAGGAATTGGATTGAGATGAGTAAGAACTGTAATTCCACCCAGGGGTATTTGAGCGATGATTCCAAGAAGCTGCCAGATTCCCAAAGTTCTAATATCTTTGCGTTTCAATCGTACGATTGCCACGATAACTGCAATTGATGCAGCGATCAGTGCGAAAGTGAGAAGTCGATTACCAAATTCAATCCATGAATGGAAAACACCTTG
Organism: Actinomycetota bacterium; assembly: GCA_009700405.1. Lineage (GTDB taxonomy): Bacteria > Actinomycetota > Actinomycetes > Nanopelagicales > Nanopelagicaceae > QYPT01. The sequence continues at coordinate 46,723 of WLMD01000001.1, forward strand.
AGCCTGATGAGGTACGGGGGCAATTGATCCATGCGTACATTCTGGCCACGTTGGACATCCCAATCCTGAGCCAGTGAGGCGAACCGCGCCGCCAGTGACGACAATCCCTGCCTGAAGAACAAGGAGTAGTCCGATAAGTGGGGATAGTGCGCGCTCAAGTCGGCTTCTCATCATGACCCGTAGCCTAGGTCGTAGGCGCTGAATATGGGGCGATGGCAGGGCTTGTCGAGGTGTGGCACGGCGCACCCGTCTCCAACTGGCGCTAAGAGGCGAATTACGACACACTTCTGTTGTGAAAAAGAGTGCAGCCTCCGGAGGTCCTTTAGGGGATGATCCCCGCACCCGGGACCTGGTAGCTCGCTCAATTCTGGAGAATGGGCCAACTACGGCGGTCGTGCTTGCGGCAAATCTGGGATTAACGCCAGCAGGCATTCGTCGTCATTTAGATGCATTAGTTGCTGATGGAGCCCTTGAAGCTCGGGAGCCCCATTCGGCAATAAGCCGGGGTCGCGGACGACCTTCCAAAGTATTCGTGATGACCGATGGCGGACGAGAAAAATTTGAACATAGTTATGACGACTTGGCAGTAGCCGCTCTTAAATTCCTAGCGTCGGCAATGGGGGATTCTGCACTTGCCGATTTTGCGAAATCTCGCGCGGATGAAATTGAGCGAATGCTTTTGCCCGTCATTTCTGGCTCACAAGAAGGTGCTCAAGTAGATGCGCTGGCGCGAGTTTTGACCGATGAAGGATATGCCGCAAATGTTCTCGCCCGTGAAAACGGAGATGAGCTTTGCCAACATCATTGTCCTATTGCACACGTAGCCGCACAATTTCCGCAGTTGTGTGAAGCCGAGACTGAAGCATTCTCTCGATTGCTTGGTACGCATGTTCAACGATTAGCAACCATCGCACATGGTGACGGCGTGTGCACAACTTACATTCCACGTATTTCTAAAACGCTCGTGTCATCAACCGGAGGGAAATAATGACAATCGCACATCCAGAACTAGAGGGATTAGGTAACTACGAATACGGTTGGTCTGATACCGACACAGCCGGCGCCAACTCTCGACGTGGACTCAACGAAGATGTTGTTCGCGACATATCGTCTAAGAAGTCTGAACCGCAATGGATGCTCGATCTTCGCCTTAAAGGTTTGGCGCTATTTGATAAGAAGCCAATGCCAACGTGGGGATCTGACCTATCTGGGATCTTCTTCGACACTATTAAATATTTCGTTCGCTCTACAGAGAAGCAAGCGACAACGTGGGAAGAACTGCCTGAAGAGATTAAGAACACCTATGACCGCTTGGGTATACCTGAAGCAGAGAAACAGCGTTTAGTTTCTGGAGTTGCCGCGCAATACGAGTCAGAGGTTGTTTATCACTCTATTCGTGAAGATCTGGAGAAGCAGGGTGTAATTTTCCTTGACACCGATTCAGGCTTAAAACAACATCCTGAACTCTTTAAGGAATATTTTGGATCGGTTATCCCTGTTGGAGATAACAAGTTCGCTGCACTCAATACTTCCGTCTGGTCTGGTGGCTCTTTCATCTATGTGCCTAAAGGTGTTCATGTGGATATTCCACTGCAAGCCTATTTCCGTATCAACACGGAAAACATGGGCCAGTTTGAACGTACATTGATTATCGCTGATGAAGATTCATACATTCATTATGTTGAAGGTTGCACCGCTCCAATTTACAAATCTGACTCTTTGCACTCTGCAGTTGTAGAAATTATTGTTAAAAAGGGTGCACGAGTTCGTTACACGACCATTCAAAATTGGTCTAACAACGTTTATAACCTAGTAACTAAGCGCGCTACATGTGCCGAAGGTGCAACGATGGAATGGATTGACGGAAACATTGGTTCCAAAGTGACCATGAAGTATCCAGCAGTTTTCTTAATGGGACCTCACGCAAAGGGCGAGACACTTTCAATCGCTTTTGCAGGGGAGGGACAACATCAAGATGCAGGAGCAAAGATGGTTCACGCTGCTCCATATACATCTTCGACAATTATCTCAAAATCTGTTGCTCGAGGTGGAGGAAGAACTTCATATCGCGGCTTGGTCCAAATCCAGGAAGGTGCTCACCATTCAAAGAGCACCGTGAAATGTGATGCTCTTCTGGTCGATACGATTTCACGTTCGGATACATATCCTTATGTTGATATTCGCGAAGATGATGTGTCGATGGGTCACGAAGCTACGGTGTCAAAGATTAGCGATGATCAACTCTTCTATTTGATGTCACGCGGATTAAAAGAAGACGAAGCAATGGCAATGATCGTTCGAGGATTCATCGAACCTATCGCTCGCGAATTGCCGATGGAGTACGCACTCGAACTCAATCGCCTCATCGAACTCCAAATGGAAGGTGCGGTTGGTTAATGTCAGTTCTTGCTACTAACTATCTCACTCCCACAGGACGCGAAGAGGCATGGAGATTTACACCTCTTAGCCGATTAGCAGGGTTGCATGACGGGACATCAGTTATAAGTTCCGTTGAGTCGCTTATTGCTAGAGACGCACTACCCGCTGGCGTCACTGCAAGTAGGATTTCTCGCGAACTTGTCTCTTCGGCATCCCAGTCAGATGATGTCATTGTTCAGCGAGTTCATGCAGAAGCCGAAACAATGTTTCATCTTCAGATTGCTGCTTCGACTGAGTTGTCAGAACCGATTCATCTCAAACGAAAGCAAATGCAGGTTGGGCAAGTAGAGCTATCGAGGGTTCGAATTACTGTAGGCCAAGGTGCTCGCGCTACCGTTATCGTCGAAAATGATGGAGAAGTAATTCTTGGTGAAGATATCGAGATTATTCTTGAACAGAACTCTTATTTGAAGTTTGTCACTCTTCAAGAATGGTCTGCTCACTCGGTTTATGCCGCCCGCCATCATGCAATCATCGATCGAGATGCAACGTTTGAATCTGTAACAGTGACAGTCGGCGGATCACTCGTAAGAATTTTGCCTACTGTTGAATTCAAGGCTCCTGGCTCAAGCGCCGAGCTGTTGGGTGTTTATTTCGCAACTGCTGGTCAGCATTTCGAACATCGAATTCATGTAGACCACGCAGTGCCGAAGGCAAAGTCACGAGTCAATTACAAAGGCGCACTATCGGGCAACGAAGCTCACACAGTATGGATTGGGGATGTTCTCATCCGTGCTGCTGCCGAAGGAACTGATACATATGAGCTCAATAGGAATCTTCTTTTGAGCGATGGAGCAAGAGCAGATTCAGTTCCAAACTTAGAGATTGAAACAGGCGAAATCGTTGGTGCGGGCCACGCAAGCACAACTGGACGTTTCGATGATGAACAGTTGTTCTACCTCATGTCTCGTGGAGTACCAATGGATGAGGCACGTCGCTTGGTGGTTCGTGGTTTCTTTGCCGAGATCATCTCCCACGTAAACGATGAAGCAATTCAAGAGCGATTGATGGTCGGAATCGACGGCGAATTAGCAAAGGTTGGGGAGTAGTTCATGTCTGATTTGAATCTTTCTCAACTCGTGCCAAATAAGCCATTTCGCTTGGAAAAATCAGGCAAGGCCATATGTGTTGTACGAGTTGGTCAAGAAGTTTTTGCAGTAGATGACACATGCTCACACTCAGACGCATCTCTTGCTGAAGGCGACGTAGAAGATTTCCAGATTGAATGTTGGCTGCATGGTGCCGCATTTGATTTGCGTTCAGGTGAGGCGACTTCAATGCCGGCGACTCAAAGCATCAAGACATACACAGTAAATGTTGACGCAGATTCCGTCACAATCGAGATTTAGTTACTAACCCGAAAGAGGAGAAGATGAGCACACTTAATATCCGAGGCCTAGAAGTATCTGTCATAACAGAGAAGGGCCCTATCGAGATTTTGCGCGGGGTAGACCTGACAATTTCATCAGGTGAAACGCACGCAATCATGGGTCCAAATGGATCTGGTAAATCTACTTTGGCATATTCCATCGCAGGACATCCCAAGTACACAATCACTGGAGGCAGTGTCACGCTGGACGGGGCGAATGTTTTGGAGATGACGGTCGATGAAAGAGCTCGCGCTGGTCTTTTCCTTGCGATGCAATATCCAGTTGAAGTACCTGGAGTTTCTGTATCCAACTTCTTGCGGACTGCAGCAACGGCAATCCGAGGAGAAGCGCCGAAATTGCGTACATGGGTTGGCGAAGTTAAAGAGGCAATGACCGCTTTAAATATGGACCCAGCTTTTTCTGAGCGAAATGTTAATGAAGGCTTTTCAGGCGGCGAGAAGAAGCGCCACGAAATCATGCAGCTGGAATTGCTTAAACCGAAGATTGCTATTTTGGACGAAACCGATTCTGGTCTAGATGTAGATGCACTCCGAATCGTTTCCGAAGGCGTTGTTCGCGCTAAAGAGGCAAACAATCTCGGCGTTTTGCTCATTACCCACTACACGAGAATTCTTCGCTATATCAAACCTGATTTTGTTCACGTTTTTGCCAACGGACGTATCGTTGAAGAAGGCGGGCCAGAATTGGCAGATAAGTTAGAAGAGAAAGGTTATGCAGAGTACGTCGGTGCTTAACCGGTAACTCTCCATGTTAATGCCTCTTAACCCTGTAAAAATTCGGAAGGACTTTCCGATTTTTGAGCGGACGGTGCGAGATGGCAAGAAACTCATCTATTTGGATAGCGGCGCAACGAGTCAGAAACCATTTGCGGTAATTGACGCGGAAGTGAATTTCTATAAATTTCACAACGCTGCTGTCCATCGTGGAGCTCACCAACTTGCAGAAGAAGCAACCGATGCCTACGAAGGTGCTCGTGGTCTCGTGGCAGGGTTCATCGGAGCTAGTGTCGATGAAGTGATATTCACCAAAAGCGCCACCGAAAGCATCAACCTCTTGGCATATGCCATGGGAAATGCGCCACGAGGTAATCGTTTTGCCCTAAGTCCTGGCGATAAAATTGTTGTTACTGAAATGGAACATCATGCCAATCTCATTCCATGGCAAGAGTTATCTAATCGAACTGGTGCGACCCTAGATTGGTTTCAAGTTAACGATGAGGGACGCTTGGATCTCTCTACATTGCACGCCGTTATTAGTCCTGAAACAAAAGTCGTAGCAATAACACATCAGTCCAATGTACTTGGAACGATCAATCCTTTAGACGAAATTCTCAAACGAGCACATGAAGTAGGGGCGGTTGTAGTTCTTGATGCTTGCCAGTCGATTCCGCATCTAGCTGTAGATGTTTCAACCTTGGGAGTTGATTTCCTAGCGTTCTCTGGCCATAAAGCGTTAGGTCCAACTGGAGTTGGAATCTTGTGGGGCAAAGCAGAACTTCTCGATCAACTTCCACCATTTCTCTATGGCGGGTCAATGATTGAAAGCGTCACCATGACTGAGTCCACGTGGGCTCCTTCTCCAAGGAAATTTGAAGCGGGAGTTCCAAATATGGCCCAAGCGGTTGGGTTGGGCGCGGCGCTTGAGTATCTTCAAGCAGTGGGTTTGAATGCAATTCATAAGCACGAAATTGATTTAACAATGCAATTGATTAACGGTTTGCAGAAAATTGAAGGAGTAAAGATTTTCGGACCCACCAACAATATTATGCGTGGCGGAACAGTGTCTTTCGCAGTAGATCAGATTCATCCTCACGATTTAGGTCAGTACCTAGATTCGCTGGGTATTGCTGTACGAACTGGGCATCATTGCGCGTGGCCACTGAATAAGAAACTTGGTGTGGCGGCGACTACTCGTGCCTCTTTCTATCTCTATAACGATTCTGACGAAGTGGAAGCTCTTCTTGATGGAGTGCTAGGTGCTCAGAAGTACTTTGCGAGGTTTTCATGAATCTAGATAATATGTATCAAGAAGTTATTTTGGATCATTACAAGCATCCAGAGCATAAAGGGCTATCTGCTAAAAAAGATGTGCAAGTTCATCACATTAATCCAAGCTGCGGTGATGAGATTACATTGAATCTTTCCATGTCTGGTGACGTGGTAACCGAAATAACTTGGGATGGAATCGGTTGCTCGATTAGCATGGCAAGTGTTTCCATGATGTCTGGTCTTTTGACTGGGAAGACTCGTGAAGAGGCGCAAAGTATTCTTGCAGCATTTCTTGAACTCATGCAGAGTAAGGGAACCGAATCAGGCGATGAAGTTCTCTTAGAAGATGCAGTTGCATTCGCAGGCGTATCGAAGTTTCCAGCACGCATAAAATGTGCACTGCTGGGTTGGATGGCGTTCAAAGACGCCGCTTTCCAGGTTGTGCATTAAAGAAAATCTCAGATTATCGCTAGGCTCATCGGGTTCAATTGATTCGCAAAGGGGAGTAAAGATGGTTGCTCAGATTGATGATGTCACAGAAGCAATGAAAGATGTTGTGGACCCCGAACTTGGAATCAACGTCGTAGACCTAGGTCTCATCTATGACGTCATGGTTGATGAAAACAATATTGCGATTTTGAATATGACACTTACATCGGCTGCATGTCCGCTGCAAGATGTTATTGAAGATCAGACCCGACAGGCGCTTTCTCACTTAACTAGCGATGTCCGGATTAATTGGGTGTGGATGCCACCTTGGGGCCCAGATAAGATTTCAGACGACGGAAGGGACCAACTCCGCGCACTTGGATTTACGGTTTAGTTAATGTCAACTCATGCAGGGTGGATGACTTTCCGTTCTATGACCGCCGATCCGTCGGTTAAGCATCAGAAACTTAAACCCGGAACTATCTCCCGAATTGCATCGTTCGCAACACCGTACAAGTGGCAAATCGTCTTCTTTCTAATAACGGTTGTTATTGATGCTGTTTTGGTTATTGCCACTCCCTTGATATTACGACGCTTGATTGATGATGGCGTCATTCCCAAGAATGGTGGCTTAGTAACACAGCTTGCAATCCTCGTAGGGGTGTTAGCGATTGCTGATTCTCTTATGAGCGTTGTCGGACGATGGTTCTCCTCGCGCATTGGAGAAGGTTTAATTTATGACTTGCGATCTATTGTTTACTCGCATGTCCAACGTCAATCCATTGCTTTCTTTACTCGCACTCAAACTGGTGCACTAATATCTCGGATCAATTCGGATGTAATCGGTGCTCAGCAGGCGTTCACTGCAACCCTGTCTGGAGTTGTGAGCAATGTTGTGAGTTTGGTCTTAGTCGTAATAACAATGCTAGTTTTGTCCTGGCAAATTACAGCGGTATCTCTTGTATTACTCCCGCTATTTCTTATCCCCACAAAGTGGGTGGGGAAGCGTTTGCAGGGTCTAACTCGCCAGTCTTTCCAGTTGAATGCGGAAATGTCGAGCACTATGACGGAGCGCTTTAATGTTTCGGGAGCCATGTTAGTTGCTTTGTACGGAGCGCCTAAGCGAGAGTCGGATTATTTCTCAGGTAGAGCACGTCGAGTGGCTGATATTGGGATAACTATCGCTCTTCTTAATCGTCTTTTCTTTGTAGCTCTGACCAGTGTTGCAGCAGTTGCGACAGCATTCGCCTATGGAATCGGTGGCCACTTAGCCATATCTGGTCAAGTTACCGTTGGAACACTTCTTGCGATTACCGCATTACTTTCTCGTCTCTATGGTCCTCTTACAGCGTTGTCGAATGTTCGCATTGATGTGATGACTGCACTCTTATCTTTTGAACGTGTTTTCGAGGTACTTGATTTGAAGCCGATGGTTCAAGATCGCCCCAATGCACAGGTTTTGAATCGCACTTCTCTTGGCGTCGAATTTGTAAATGTGGATTTCTCCTACCCACGCGCTAATGAGATTTCACTTGCATCCCTGGAGTCAGCTGCTAAAGCCGAAACGGTTGAAAGCGGCGAAGTACTGAAGAATATTTCATTTACAGCGGCGCCAGGAACTATGACTGCAATTGTTGGACCATCGGGTGCTGGAAAGACGACGATAAGTGCATTGATACCCCGTTTATACGATGTGACCGGAGGGGCAATTCATATAGGCGGTATAGATATTCGCGATCTAACACTCGAAAGTTTGCGCGGGTCAATCGGAGTTGTAATGCAAGATGCCCATCTTTTTCATGAAAGCATCGCTGAAAATCTACGATACGCGAAGCCTGATGCGACGCTGTTGGAGATGCAGGAAGCTTGTGAATCGGCTCGAATATGGACACTTGTTTCCTCCTTGCCGAATGGTTTAGACACAATGGTTGGTGAACGCGGACATCGTTTATCGGGTGGAGAGAAACAGCGACTAGCAATTGCCCGTTTGCTTCTTAAGTCACCATCGGTTGTTATCTTGGATGAAGCAACCGCGCACTTGGATTCAGAGAATGAGGCGCTGGTTCATGAAGCGCTTCGGCTGGCTTTAAAAGGCAGAACAAGCATCGTCATCGCCCACAGATTAAGTACAGTGATGGAAGCGGATCAAATCCTAGTGATGGAGAATGGCTCTATTGCCGAGCGAGGCACTCACGAGCAATTGGTTCGCGCTAAAGGACTTTATGCGGATCTATATTCGCGTCAAGACCTATCTGGTCCTGCGTAATAAGAAACGACCATAGATAACTAAACCGGCAAAGAACAACCATTGAAGTGCGTAGGCCATGTGTGGACCATCGGTTAATTCCGGCAATACGACGGGCGCCTTTGGATTCATCGTTGCGTCAGAAACGCTTATCAAGTCTAGGTAATATTTTTCAGTCTTAACGGTGGTGTTACTTTGTGCATTCCATTTTGATATGAGCTTCTTAGACCCCTCGTTAGAAACTGCGAAGAAAGATCCTTGAGGTAACGAATTCTCGAGTCGTAATCTGCCAACTATAGAAACGGTCGTGACTGAAGTCCTCGGTAGTTGAGGGGGATCTGTCGCCGTTGCACCTGGCGCAATCCAACCTCGATCAATCCAGTAACTCTTGCCTGACTGATCGTGAAAAAGAGTGAGCAGATCAAAACCATATTTTCCTTCGGAGTAGCGATTTCGTAGCAAAATCTGATGTGATGGATCGAATTCTCCAGTAGTGGAGAGTTGGCGCCATTCCACCTCTTTATAGTTTTGACCGATTTGATTGATCTTGATTGGTGCCAACGACACATGCGAGGCGATGAGATAATTTCTTTCGTGTCGATCAACACCTCGGTGATATTGCCATTGACTAGCCCAACCACACACAATTACTAAAGCGAGCGCGATTACCGTCAAAAGCACAGAGGTCACAGGACCTTCGGTTGCTTGAGTAGTACTAGGAGAGGGCTTTGGGGCTGTCATCAATGACTGCCGCTCCAGGTGCAATATTTTCGCGACCAGCATTTGCAATAACAACGGCGAAATAGGGGAGGAAGACGGCGCCAAATAGGGCTACCCAGCGATACGGGCTAGGGAGAATTACAGCTGCAATAAACGAGAACGTTCGAACCATCATAGAAATGAAGTACCTACGTTGACGCCCAGGCATCTCATTACTGAGTGCCTTTTGGGCGCTGGTAATATCGTGAATCTCCTGGGCCATGTATCAACCCTAGGCTTGAAGCGAGATCTTTGCACTTCCAAGGCATTTTATTGCGTGTAAATTCTTACTTACGCAACAGTAGCGAGTAAGTTCTCTCCATGACCCAAACATCCGCTCCAATCGCCCTCGTAACTGGCGCTAATCGGGGGATTGGATTGGCAATTGCTCAGGAGTTGAAAAAAGAAGGGTTTCGGGTCGTTGTTACTCATCGCTCAGCACCAGCCCCTAAAGATTTTGATGCCGTAATCATGGATGTCACATCAAGTGAAAGCGTGGACGCTGCTTTCTCCGAAGTTGAAAGCAAGTTTGGCGTTCCTGAAGTCATTGTTGCAAATGCAGGGATCACGAAAGATGGCTTAGTGATGCGCATGAGTGACGAAGACTTTCTTGATGTGATTGATGCAAATTTAACTGGAGCATTCAGAGTTGCACGACGTGCGACCAGAGGCCTGCTTAAACTTAAACGTGGTCGTTTGATTTTTATCGGCTCAGTTGTTGGAAGTGTTGGATCTGCAGGACAAGTTAATTATTCTGCAAGCAAATCTGGATTAGTTGGTATGGCCCGATCCTTCGCAAGAGAATTGGGTAGCCGCGGGATAACTTCAAATGTTATTGCTCCGGGTTTTGTGGAAACAGACATGACGGCAATCCTGGAGGATGCTCGCCGAAGTTCCATCGCTGCCTCGGTTCCTCTGGGTAGATTCTGTTCGGCAGAGGAGATTGCGGGTGTCGTAGGTTTTATAGCATCAGAAAAAGCGTCCTATATAACGGGCGCGGTAATACCGGTTGACGGCGGATTAGGAATGGGGCACTAGCGTGGGATTACTTACTGGGAAAAATATTTTGGTTACTGGAGTCCTAACGGATGCATCGATAGCCTTCCATATCGCACGATTGGCGCAAGAAGAAGGCGCTACGGTCGTGTTGAGTTCATATGGACGCGTCTTTCGTCTTACAGAAAGAATTTCAGCTCGTTTGCCACAACTTGCTCCCGTCGTAGAACTCGATGTCACCAATGAAGAAGACTTGGCTGCTCTTCCTGATCGTTTGCGAGTTCATGTTCCTAATCTTCATGGAGTAGTTCATGCAATTGGTTTCGCTCCAGAAGCTGCACTCGGTGGAAATTTTCTCAATACATCGTGGCCTGATGTTGCAACAGCGCTACATGTTTCGGCCTTTTCCTTAAAAGCTCTAACGATGGCAGCCAAGCCCATGTTCGAAGGTGGAGCATCTGTAGTTGGGTTAGATTTTGATGCCAGCGTTGCATGGCCAAAGTACGACTGGATGGGTGTGGCTAAAGCCGCACTTGAATCCACCTCTCGTTATTTAGCACGAGATCTTGGAGCAGAAAATATTCGCGTCAATCTCGTAGCTGCCGGTCCCATCAAGACAATGGCAGCGAAATCTATTCCTGGTTTTGAACAGTTCGAGCACCTCTGGGATGAACGCTCGGCCCTGGCGTGGGATGTCACTGATCCTGTGCCAACGGCTCAAGCAACCGTGGTCTTGCTCTCGGACTGGCTCCCTAAGACCACCGGGGAAATACTCCATGTTGATGGCGGCATGCACGCCATGGGTGGGTAGGGCGGCTCGCAGACTCAATTTCGCGTCTGACCAACCCTCTAGTACCCTTACCTCAGACCAGTGGCCAAGTTGGCACTGCAAGAGGAGTACCGCTCCCACCTCCATCGCTTCGGCGAGTTGGTATGTCGATGCCCAGAGTTTATGGGTTTCTTCGCGGTGTTCACCCTTGCAGCAACTTATCTACTGCGTTACTAACGAACCGCTATGAAGGAGTATGTATCAGCACTGAAGCCCGCATTAATGATCGCATTCGCGTCCCTGAAGTTCGTCTCATCGGTCCAACCGCTGAACAAATCGGAGTCGTAGATATCGATACCGCATTGCGAATGGCAGATGAGGTTGGTCTCGATTTAGTCGAGATTGCACCAGATGCCGTTCCACCCGTGTGCAAGATCATGGATTTCGGAAAGTACAAATACGAGATCGCACAGAAGGCCCGGGAAGCGAGACAGAACCAAACTCACATCATTGTGAAGGAAGTTCGAATGCGACCAAAGATTGAAGCTCACGATTATGAGACCAAACGGAATCACATCGAGAAGTTTCTTCGCGGAGGCGACAAAGTAAAGATAACAATGCAATTTCGTGGTCGTGAACAAACTAGGCCTGAGTTGGGATACAAACTCTTGCAACGTCTTGCAGAAGACATCAAGGAGTTTGGATTCATTGAATTTGCACCTAAACAAGAGGGTCGCAATATGACAATGGTTCTTGGTCCCACTAAACGTAAGACCGAAGCAGTGGCAGAACAGAAAGCGGCTCGAAAAGCCAAAGCTGATGCCGCCGATACAGCAGCAGAGTAAGAACTTCTAAAGTACCAACGAGAGAAAGAACGCGAATATGCCAAAGATGAAAACGCACAGTGGCGCGAAGAAGACTTTCCGCGTCACCGGAACTGGAAAGATCATGCACGAGCGAGCTGGCAAGCGCCACCTTCTTGAGCGCAAATCTTCGCGTCACACACGCCGTCTGAGCAATGATGCAACGGCCAAGCCAACTACAACTTTTACAGCCAAGCGCATGCTTGGTCTGAAGTAAGGAGCGCCCCTAAATGGCAAGAGTCAAACGTGGCGTACATGCCGCCAAGAAGCGTCGTACCACCCTCGAACGTGCCGCTGGTTACCGCGGTCAACGTTCACGCCTCTACGCGAAAGCAAAAGAGCAACTTACGCACTCCATGGTCTATGCGTTCAATGACCGCAAAGATAAAAAGGGAGATTTTCGTCAACTGTGGATTCAGCGCATCAATGCTGCAAGCCGTGAAAATGGCATGACCTATAACCGTTTCATCCAAGGCCTTAAAGCCGCAGGTGTAGAGGTTGATCGTCGTGTTCTTTCTGAGTTGGCAACTAATGAGCCAGAAACTTTCAAGACACTAGTTGAAGTTGCTCGCAAGAGTCTCGTCAGCGCGCAAGCAAATATCTAATTTAATCTGATTTAAGATCTGATGATTGAGAGCCTTCATTCGCCGCATATCGCGCGAGTGAAGGCTCTTTCAGGTTCACGTGGGAAAAAAGAACGTCGCGAAAGTGGCTCTTTCATCGCAGAAGGATTGCAGTTTGTTCGCGAGGCTTGCGCACCGGGTTCAACGCCCGAAATTGAAACTCTTTACCTCACCGCCGCAGGCCGATTAAAGATTGAATCAGACGGTATAGATATCCACCACATCGATGTCGTTGATGTGAGTGATGGCGTGATGTCAGCCATGGGGGAGACCGTTACTCCGCAAGGAATTCTCGGTATTTGTAAAACACCTACGTGGTCAATCGAAGAGATGGATGTAACCGGTAATTCTAAATTCGTTTACCTATATGAAATTCAAGATCCGGGAAACGCTGGTACGATTTTGCGATCTGCTGATGCGACAGGATTCGCCGGCGTATTAACTTCACCGAATAGCGTGGATATATATTCTCCAAAAGTAGTCCGTGCAAGCGCGGGGTCTTTATGGCACATACCCGTTTACGAACGCGTTGACTTAGACGAACTCATCGAACGCTGGCCCAGTGATTGCATCTACACACTGAGCGCTGATGGAAGTGAGTCTGTCTTAGATCTCACAGTTGACGGACCTTCATTGTGGATATTCGGTAATGAAGCCAGAGGGTTAACGCAAGTGGCAAAGAATCCGAAAGCCACAACAGTGCGAATTCCTATGGCGGGCAATGCGGAAAGCCTAAATCTCGCGGCCGCCGCATCAATGGTCTTCTTTCATGTCACTTCAGCCCGCGCCTAAGCGGGCACAGTAGACTCCCACCCATGACTTCTGAAGGCGATCTAGCTCTGTGGATTAAAGAGGCCACGATTGCCATCTCTCAAGCAAATAATCTCGATGAACTCAAACTCGCACGTCTGGCACATGCTGGTGATAAATCTCCGATTGCTCTTGCCTCGCGTGCACTTGGAACTCTTGCGCCAGAAGAGCGAGCAGAAGTTGGCAAAATTGTGGGAGAAGCTAGGGCGCAGGTAAACACATTAGTTGCAGAACGTACGAGCACACTTGAAGCAGAGAGAGATGCGAAAGTTTTGCTTGAGGAAATTGTCGATGTGACTCTGCCTGCTTCCCGAGGCCAACGCGGCGGATTACATCCCATCACTATCTTGAAGAATGAAATCAGCGACTTCTTTATTGCCCAGGGTTATGGCGTTGCTGAAGGTCCAGAGCTAGAAGCAGAATGGCTCAATTTCGATGCGTTGAATATTCCTGCAGATCACCCTGCTCGAACAATGCAGGACACTTTCTTTGTCGAACCATTAGATGCTCGCCTTGTTTTGCGAACTCATACATCGCCCGTCCAAATTCGTTCGATGCTGGAGAATGATCCACCGATTTATGTGATCTGCCCAGGGCGCACTTTTCGCGCGGATGAGTTAGATGCCACTCACACGCCTGTCTTTCATCAGGTCGAAGGCTTGGTAGTTGACCGCGGAATTACTATGGCCCATCTAAAAGGCACGCTAGATCTTTTTGCTCAAAAGATGTTCGGTGATGAAGCGATCACTCGGCTTCGTCCTTCGTTCTTTCCTTTCACCGAACCAAGCGCTGAAGTTGACGTCTTCTTCAATGGCCGCTGGATTGAGTGGGGCGGATGCGGAATGGTCAATCCGAAAGTTCTTAAAGCATGCGGAGTAGATACTGAAACCTTTAGTGGTTTCGCTTTCGGCATGGGACTCGAACGAACACTGATGGTTCGACATGGAATTTCGGATATGCATGACATCGTTGAGGGCGATATTCGTTTTAGTCAAGCATTTGGTGTGGGGTTGTAATGCGCGCACCGTTGTCATGGCTTCGTGAATATGCAGCAATCCCTGAGGATGTCTCTCCGCAGGAAATAGCTGACGCCTTCGTACGAGTTGGCTTTGAGGTTGAAGAGATTGAGATGCAGGGTCTGGAGATTGTTGGCCCTCTGGTTATTGGTCGCGTACTCAGCGTCGAAGAGATAACTGAATTCAAGAAACCTATCCGTTGGGTGGGTCTTGATTGTGGCGAGAGTGAAACTAGATTCGTAGTGTGCGGGGCAACCAATTTTGCAGTGGATGACCTCGTTGTAGTCGCTCTACCTGGAGCGAGTTTGCCTGGTGGATTCAACATTGCTCAGCGTGAAACATATGGGAAAATTAGCAACGGAATGATTTGCTCATCAAAAGAAATTGGTCTGAGCCAAGATCATGAAGGAATTCTTGTTTTACCAGTTGGGTGCGCAGTTGCCGGAACTGATGCAATTGCGCTCTTACAGATAGCGGATGTAATTTTCGATATAGCCGTCAATCCAGATCGCGGGTATGCACTTTCCTTGAGGGGATTGGCTCGCGAGATTGCTGCATCTTTAGATGTTGAATACCAAGACCCTGTCTCATCGATTGATGACACAAGCCTTGTGGTTACTGACAAGGGCGTTAAGGTCACAATCGAGGATCCATCTGCTGCCTCAGTTGTCTATATACGAACCCTTGAGAAATTTAATCCGTTAGCGCCGACTCCATTGTGGATGCGTCGCCGTATTGAAAAATGTGGAATGCGTTCAATCTCTTTGGCTGTTGATATAACTAATTATGTGATGCTGGAATTGGGCCAACCACTGCATGCCTTTGACGGTGACAAAGTCCACGGAGGGTTGCGTATTCGCCGAGCTGGGGATATTGCAACACTGAAAACCCTCGATGGCCAGATTCGATCCTTAGATTCAATGGACTTATTAGTTGCAGACGACAATGGGGCTTTAGCGCTAGCAGGCACGATGGGTGGCGAAAGCTCTGAAGTCACTGAAGGTACTCAAAGAATCGCTCTTGAGGCTGCACGATTTGATCCAATTTCGATTGCAAAGAATTCACGCAGACATCGTCTCTCTTCAGAGGCATCGCGACGATTAGAACGCGGAGTAGATCCATCATTGGCTCGCTTTGCTTCGGCACGCGCTGTTCACTTACTTATCGAACTCGGCGGTGCGAGCCATGTTGATACTCAAATTGATGGATCACCAATATTTAGCCCTGTTATCGAGTTGGACCCATTTTTCGTTTCTGCATTAACCGGTGCAAATATTGATTCCTCTACCGTCGCAGAAAAATTACGAATTGTTGGCTGCGATGTTGAAGAAGTTGAAGGAAATCTCTGGAAAGTCGATCCTCCTACCTGGCGTAGTGATTTATTAGGGCCTGCAGATTTAGTCGAAGAAGTTGCACGAATGATTGGTTATGACGCCATTCCTTCACACTTACCGCCACATCCAGTAAGTCCAGGTTTGACCGACTCTCAAGTACGTCGAAGGGTTATCGCCACAACTCTGGCTGATTTAGGTCTCGTCGAGATTCAAACCTACCCTTTTCTTTCTCGGGCCACGATTACCGCTTTGGGTTACGAAGGAGATCGAGCGAAAGCTTTTCGTTTAGCTAATCCGATGTCCGAAGATTTCCCCTTATTGCGACCACACCTCATTCCTGGTTTGCTAGAAGCTGCTCAACGAAATGTCAGTCGTGGGGCAAAGAACTTCGCTCTTTTTGAAATGGGTTCTGTATTCCGGAACACGCGAACATTGCCAACAATCGATAATCCTTCAACTGCCTCGCGACCGGCTCGAGAAGTTATTGAACAGATTTATTCTGGTGTTCCAGAGCAACCAATCCATGTTGGAGCAGTTCTTGTTGGAGCGGCAGAGGCTGAGAATTGGAGAGGAAAAGGTCGCGCGTATGACTGGAGCGATGCTGTTGCCTTTGCGCAAGCCATTCTTGAAACCTGCAATCTTGACTGGACTCTTGACCGTTCTGATTTAGCACCGTGGCACCCAGGTCGGTGTGCAGAGTTATCGGTGGGTGGCGTAGTTGTAGCCCACGCTGGAGAGTTGCATCCTCGTGTTGTGGCGCTATACGGGCTTCCTGCACGTGCTTGCGCACTTGTAGTGAATCTCTCTTCATTGCCTGAAAGAGAGATTGTGCGTGCCGGCTTTATTGCCACAATGCCAGTGGCGGTGCAAGACATCGCACTTATAGTCGATGCGAGCGTTCCTGCCTCATCCGTTGAACGGGCTCTCACTGAAGGTGCTGGGCCGCTATTGGAATCCATTCAACTATTCGATCGGTATGACCAGATGGGCGAGGGTAAAGTTTCATTAGCCTTCACTCTGACATTTAGAGCTCCTGATCGAACCTTGACCGGAGCAGAAGTATCTGCCATGCGAGAAGCAGCGGGTTTACGTGCGAGCCAGGCCACAGGGGCAGTCGTTCGTTCTGCATAAAAATACAAATTCTTGCATAATTATAGATAGTTCGGCTATGCTCAAACTATGAAAATAGGCTTATTGGGTGCCAGCGGTTACACCGGGGGCGAGCTTCTGCGTTTACTTGAAAGCCACCCAGATTTTGAACCTCACTTTATCGGAGCATTTACACATGCTGGCGAGAAGATAATCAATCTTCATCCGCAACTCGTTGGCTATGGAGATCAACTCTTTGACTCGATGAATATTTCCAAAGCAAACGAATGCGAATTGCTCTTTCTAGCCATGCCACATGGAGAGTCCGCGGCGATCGTTTCTCAGATTTCTGGTGACAAGAAGATTGTTGATTTAGGAGCAGATTTCAGATTAGAAAATTCCGATTCGTGGGAGAGATACTACGGAGGAGAACATGCTGGTACATGGGTTTATGGAATGCCAGAATTACCAGGATCTCGTCAAAAGATTGCTGCATCTAGCAAAATTGCCAACCCCGGATGTTATGCGACCGCCATTGCTCTTGGAGCCTTCCCGGCTCTTAACGTAATTAATGCGTCAGATATCGTCGTCGTCGCCGCTTCCGGAACAACAGGTGCTGGGCGCTCCCCAAAAGTTACATTACTTGGGAGTGAAGTGATGAATTCTCTCACTTCTTACAAATTTGGGGGAGTACACCAACACACGCCAGAAATTGAGGAATCTCTATCGCGTATTTCCAATACCAAGGTAGGCATTTCTTTCACTCCGATACTGGCTCCGATGCCCCGTGGAATTCTTGCCACCATAACTGCTCGCCTTGTTAAAGATATTTCATC
>WLMD01000010.1 GCA_009700405.1 Actinomycetota bacterium
GTATTCCAAACATTCAGAGCGAACATCACAGGACATGCATACTCGCTTTGCTTCACGAGTAGAACCGCCCTTTTCTGGAAAGAAAGCTTCGGGATCTGTCTGAGCGCAGAGCGAGCGCTCTTGCCAGGAAAGCTCGACTGTCTCCCCGCCTACGAGTTGGATGCCAGCGCCATCAGGTCGGATATCTGACATGTGGGTACTCCTTCACAATCTCGTTTCCACCCAGTCGGTGGATAACCAATGAGTGAATTACACGCGTGTAATCCCTTAAAGTCAAGCCCAGGTGGCTATATTCACCCCTTTACCTACCCCAATTATGTGGCTATAAGCGGGCGAACCCCCTCATTCGCAAAATAATCATCTCTGAGTTCCATGCCAGCCGGAACGATAGAGCCTGCGCTAACAAATGACTTTATGACGCTTGCCCCTGATGAAATGACCGCGCCTTCACTGATTATCGAACCATCTAAATGCGCACCGGCCATGACCTTTGCGCCTTTGCCTATCGCACTCCCGCCAGTGATGACGGCGCTCGGATCTATGTACGCACCAGACATCGAAATATATTCCTTAGAGCGATAGTCCACCTGAGCGCCATCCAAAGCTGAAGCATCAGCGGCTCCACTTACTAAATCAGAGGAAGCGCGAAGCAGCGCTGAAGGCGTTCCGATATCTATCCAATAGGAATCATCAATAACGGCGTAAATTGATCGGCCTTTCTCCACTAGTGCTGGAAAAATCTCTCGCTCAATACTCACTACGGTCTCGGCGGGAATATCTTGGATAACACGAGGATGAAAAACATAACACCCAGCATTAATTGTGTTAGCTATCGGCTTATCCATCTTTTCAAGAAATGCAGTCACTCGTCCTTCAGAATCAATTGGTACGCAACCAAATGCACGAGCATCTTCAACATGCGTGAGGTGAAGAGTCACGTCAGCGCTTTTGGATTCATGAAAGGCAATCTGAGCAGACAAGTCATGTGAACTAAGAATATCTCCATTGAAAATAACAATAGATTCATTGGTCTCAAGCATTTGAGCCGCATTGCGGATAGCGCCTCCGGTGCCAAGTGGCTGTTCTTCAACGGCGTATTGAATCTTCATCCCCCACCGAGCGCCATCCCCGAAATATGGAAGAAACACTTCTGATAAGTAAGAAGTTGCCAGCACAATTGATGTGATGCCAGCTCGTTTAGCCATAGCAAGCTGGTGCTCGGTAACGGGTAATCCAGCAAGTGGCAACATGGGCTTTGGAACGTTTCTCGTAAGTGGCATCAAACGCGTGCCCATCCCGCCGACAAGAAGAATCGCTTGCGTCACTTAATTAACTTTTCTCTTTAAGCGCCATCAAACGTTCACAAGCGCTAGAGATATCTTCATCGGTTGCAGTTAGTGCAACTCGAATATAGCGAGCGCCTTTTTCACCATAAAAACTTCCTGGTGTAACAAGAACTCCGCAATTGGCTAGGAAGGAAACAGAATCCCAGTCAGATTCATCTCGTGTGCACCATATGTACAGCCCGGCCCTGGACTCTTCAATCTGAAAACCTAGAGCCTCCAAAGCTGGAGAAAGAATTTCTCGACGAGAGTTGTAGCGAGTTCGTTGTTGCACAACATGTTCATCATCACTCAGGGCCGCGATCATTGCTTGTTGAACGGGCAAAGGAACAATCATTCCGGCATGCTTTCGAACTTCGCGTAATCGAGCAATAACTTGAGTGTCTCCGACAACAAAAGCTGCTCGATAACCAGCCATATTTGAACGCTTAGATAGTGAATGCACGGCAAGAATATTTGTGTTCTCACCACCGGTGTGAGACATAATCGAAGTGGGTGCGGCAGTATGCGCAAATTCCAAGTAACACTCATCGCTCACAATCAGAGCATTGTTTGCACGCGACCATTGAATCACTGCTCGCAATTCTTCCTCTGTATGAACTCGACCCGTAGGATTTGAAGGAGAATTTACCCAAGCAAAATCTGCCTTTGGCCAATCCGCTGGCGAAATGTCTACTGCTAAAGCTTGGGCGCCAGCAAGTATCGCCCCGACTTTATAAGTGGGGTAGGCAATATCTGGAATGAGAACAGTTTTGGCTTCTAGAAATGTGGGCAACCATGCAACGAGTTCTTTCGAACCGATCAGCGGCAAGACATCAAAGTCGCCGGTAGCGCCCAATCGGGATATAGCCCAGTGGTGAAGGGCCTCACGCAATTGTGCAGTGCCAGCCGTAAGTGGATAACCAGGCGAGTTTGAAGATTTCTTAAATGCTTCTTGAATAAAATCTGGAGTCGCATCAACGGGCGTGCCAACAGATAGATCAATAATTCCCTGCGCATGTTCTCTCGCCCGGTCTGCATATGGGGCGAGAGTGTCCCAAGGAAAATCCGGGAGTTTCAGAAGAGAACCTTTTTAGCCTTGAGGTGGCGCCGCAGCAACAACGACTTCATGGTCGGTGTGCGTTGGTCCAACTTTGGCTGCTCCTCCTGGAGAACCGATTTCAACAAAGAATTCTGTATTTACTTTTGTATATTCACTCCACTGACCTGGCACATCATCTTCGTAATAAATCGCTTCTACAGGACACACTGGTTCGCAAGCGCCACAATCCACGCACTCATCAGGTTGGATGTACAGCATTCGATTGCCTTCATAAATACAATCAACCGGACACTCTTCGATGCAGGATTTATCTTTAACATCAATGCACGGTTGCGCAATCACATAAGTCACGGCTGGCCTCCAAATAGGTACGTACCATTATCCTAAGCCCGAGTAACGCCCGTACGCGATTTTGGCGCTCCGCTAGCGCTCATTTCCAATTATCGTTACCCCATGGGTCCGAGTGTTCATGAGGTTGGTCAACGCCTCACAATTCGCTTACGTATTCCCGAAGGTGGTTTTCGAGACCTCGTAGGCATCTTGGAATCTGAGACAAGCATCAGACGCCGAGATGGATCACTCTCGGAGTTTCTCCCAGAGGACGTTGTCGTTTGGAGAGTCATAGAGCCACCAAAAGATCGTGCAGGACACGGCGCGCCACTGTCGCTGCGAATACGTGACATCGAAGCTGCAGCCAATGCCACCTGGCCGGCTCTTGAGACTGCGCAGATAGGAGACTGGTTATTGCGTGCATCAGGAAAATTCACATTACGTGCGAACTCAGTGCTACCGCTTGGACCTCCGCCATACGGCAACCCTGGAATTGATATTCATGAAGGGATCTCTCGCGTTATCGATTTCTATAGCGCACATAATTTGCCCGCCGTATTTCATATTCCACTTCCGACCTATGGGCAGCTTGAAGAACTTCTCCGCGAAGAAGGTTGGGTCGAGAAAGTCACTGTCTTAGTGATGGTGGCTGACATCGGCGATTTTCAAGAAGCCCAGAGGGCAACTGGGAAATGGGAAATCGAGTCCTCGCCAACTGAGGAATGGTTAAATTTTCACAATGACCACGGAGTCGCCCAAATAATGAAAAGTGTTCCTGCACGCTATGCCGGCCTTCGAATAAATGGAGTGCTTGTTGCAGGAGGACGTGCAGCCATTCATGAAAAGTGGTGTGCATTAAGTCGACTGTATGTTCATCCGGATTTTAGAAGGCAAGGGATTGCAAAAGAACTTGTACAAAATCTTCTCAAAGATGCGAAGGACCTTGGAGCAACAAAAAGTTTGCTGCAAGTGGACGAAAGCAACCTTGAGGCGATTTCCCTTTATGAAAAGTTAGGATTTGCCGTTCATCACAGCTACGTCTACCTAATCCATCAGCCCGAGTAGAGCCTCAATTAGACTTTTCTAGAAATCGCTAAGACAAGAGTTACGATACCCGCTAGCAAGAGCACATTGCCGTTACCGTTTCCCTGAACGAGAAGTTCGTTGCCCACTCCAAGCACGCCGGCTCGCATTACTGTCAGAAACCAGCCCAACGAAGCAACGGCTTTGTAGCGACGCATCCCCCAGCCTCGACCAATAAGCCAAATCCCTAGACCGCTTCCAATTAACGAGAGCAGGAGCCCCCAAGGTGTGTACGCATTATGAAGAAGCACCGAACACGCACCAAAAGCCACACCTAGAAAAAGCGAAACTAATATTTTCATTACGGAACAAGACCTGCGAAGAGATTCGCTTCTCGTGAATTCTCATCGAAAGGAGCGGCTGCAACCCCTTTAACTAAAGTATAAAACTCTAATCCCCATATTTGTGAACCTAAGTTATTCGATAAAGCGAAAAAAGGACCGTCCAAAGCTATTTGTGTTTCATGCGCCTTCATCGCAGCCATCTTTGCATCAACATGTGCAGTGCCATCTACCATCGCAGTAACTAGCGCATCATCTTTAACAAATGGGAGATCATCAACACTTTCGGCTCCAAAGAAGTCCGAACCGGAAGCTTTCATGGCTTCAATGCCTTGAGCGATGACTGATTTCGGCATTGCATTCCAATAAATCTTAGGAATTTCCCAACGGTTTCCAGAAAGCGGAGATAACTCTGCCGCACGCATTGCTACACGATGGGCTTGGATATGGTCTGGGTGTCCATAGCCACCGATTTCGTCGTAGGTGATTAATACGTGTGGACGAATTTCATGAATGACATCAACAACGAGGGCTGCAGCCGCATCAACATCTGCTTGCCAGAAAACATCGGGCCGGTCATTCGGCGCAGTACCCATCATGCCGCTATCGCGAAAATTTATTTTCCCATCACCAAGAAAACGATGATCCTTCACTCCAAGTTCCACCATTGCACTTGCTAGTTCAGCTATGCGATGGGTACCTAATTGATCATCATGAGTACTTGCAAGGTGAGAAAGACCAGGGACCAGGACTTCGCCTTCTTCTCCTCGAGTGCAGGTAATCAAGGTAATTTGCACTCCTTGTGAGGCGTAGAGTGACATCGTCGCTCCATTGTTAATTGTTTCATCGTCGGGATGTGCATGAACTAAGAGCATTCTGAATCCCGTAAGCGGAAGTGAAGTCATATTGACCATTGTGCCTTACGCGTGGAAATAGCGCTATCCCAACTCTTTCCCCTACGATGAGCGCAATGAATACCGCAGATGGACGAACAGATAACAAGGCCCGCTTGCCCCGTGACGAGCGCCGTGCGCAATTGCTTAGCGCCGCACTAGAGGTCTTCACGGCCGCCGGATACCACTCTGCTGCCATGGATGAGATTGCAGATCGCGCAAGTGTGAGTAAGCCAGTTCTTTATCAGCATTTTCCATCCAAGCTCGAACTCTACTTGGCTGTTTTAGATTTACATATTGATTCACTTGTATTTCAAATTCAAAAAGCTATCGCATCAACGCCCGAGAATTCCAACCGTGTAAAGGCAACTGTTGAAGCATATTTTGCATTTATTGATAGCGAAGGTGAAGCATTTAGATTGCTATTCGAAAGCGACATGAGCGTAGAACCTGCAGTTCGTGAACGCCTCAATCGCATGACCTACGATTGCGCAGCAGCTGTAAGCGCAGTCATTTCCCTGGATACTGGATTGCCTCAAGAAGCAGCGATGCTTCTTGGAGTTGGACTTATTGGTAGTGCTCAAGTGACTGCCCGTCATTGGTTAGAAAGAGATAGCAAGCTCACTAGAGAACAAGCTACAAATCTGGTTTCTAATGTTATCTGGAGAGGTATCTCAGGATTCCCCCGAAACTAACAACGAATAACTTTTATATAGATCCATTGAAGAAATTCGCTCAAAATATGAGCGCTAAATATGAGTGATTCGGCAATCAAGCACATTACTCGGTAAGGTTTACTCATGAGTACAAAGAAATCAGTCGCAGGGCACAGTTCCGAAGTGCGCATTGCCATTATTCAAGTATCTACGGAGTTGTCCTTTGAATGCCCAACATCGGCTTCGGATATCCGTGATGCAGTTACTGCAGCTATCTCTTCTGGAAACCCTCTGGTCTTAAGCGATGTCAGAGGTCGCGAAATAATTGTTCCGGCAGAGAAGATTGGATTCGTCGAAATCGGTGAGCAATCTGAGCGCCGCGTTGGCTTTGGCACCCTGTAATAGTGACGACAACATTTGCTGATTTACCACTTCGCGCTCTCACAATTGAAGCTTTAAATGCACACGGTTTTATGGCCCCATTTGCCATCCAAGAAATGGTTTTGCCAATTGCTCTCAGCGATGGGGATGTTATCGGTCAGGCAAAAACTGGAACAGGAAAAACTCTAGCTTTCGGAATTCCTCTCATCGAACGAGTGATTGCTCCTCAAGACAGCGAATGGGCAGAGTTCCCCAATAAAGGATTACCTCAAGCCCTTGTTGTAGTTCCTACTCGTGAACTATGCGTGCAAGTTGCAAAAGATATTCAAGAGCTTGCTCAAAGCAGAGGAATCCGTGTCATTGCCGTTTATGGCGGAAGAGCTTTTGAACCTCAAATTGAGCAACTTCAATCTGGAGTGGAAATAGTTGTCGGAACGCCAGGTCGACTTCTCGATCTCTATCGCCAAGGACAAGTTAAATTAAGCAAAGTAGCTCGACTTGTATTAGATGAAGCTGATGAAATGCTCGACTTAGGTTTTTTGCCTGATGTAGAAAAGATTTTTACTAGCACGCCAGAGCGTAAGCAAACAATGCTCTTTTCGGCGACTATGCCTGGAGATATTATTGCTTTGGCTCGTCGCTTCATGAATCAACCAGTACATATTCGCACGCAAGATAACGATGACGAAAGTGCCGTTGTTTCTCGAGTAGAACAACATGTTCTCCGCGCGCACGCATTGGATAAGATTGAAATGCTAGGGCGTATCTTGCAAGCTGAAGGTCGCGGGCCGACAATGGTTTTTTGTCGCACAAAAAGAACGTGTCAAAAGACTGCAGATGATCTCCTCGAGCGTGGTTTCAAAGCAGCGGCGATACACGGCGATCTGGGACAAAGTGCTCGCGAAAAAGCCTTATCCGATTTCAAAGCAGGAAAGTCAGATGTTCTTGTTGCCACCGATGTGGCCGCACGTGGAATTGATATTGATGGCATCACCCACGTAATTAACTATCAATGCCCTGAGGATGACAAGACGTATGTTCACCGCATTGGCCGAACTGCTCGAGCCGGTGCTCATGGCATAGGAGTGACATTTGTTGATTGGGATGACATGGCTCGATGGAGCATGATTAATCAATCTCTTAAACTCGGCCTTGCAGAACCTATCGAAACCTATTCATCATCAGAGCACTTGTATACCTCTATGAAGATTCCAGTTGGTTCTCAAGGACGCTTAAAGGCATCAAAACCACTTGACGAGCCGCTACGTGCCAAGACAACCAAGCGTCCAGAGAAGAGTGCACCCAAGAAAGCCGCTCCTGCACGGATGAAAACTGAAAGAACGCGGACTCGCAATAAGAAATTTAAAACAGAAGACGCATAATTACCAGGTTGTTGAAAACGCCTTAATGGCATCAACAATCATCTGCACGGCAATGGCTGCAAGTAATAAACCTGCTATTCGAGCAACAAGAGTCACGCCCGCTTGCCGGATGACTCTCAAGATTGTTGTAGAAGACAAAAGAGCAAGCGCTATAGCTAAGTGAACCGCGAGCACTGCTGCTATCAACCCCACGGCATGGGATGTGTCGTGCACTCGCTGAACAAAGATCATTGTCGCCACTATTGCGCCTGGCCCAGCAAGCAAAGGAGTCCCGAGTGGGACTAATGCAATATTCGAATCTGCTCCCTGAACTCCTTCATTACCTTTTCCGGTGAGCAACTCCAAAGAAACAAGAAGAAGCAATAATCCGCCTGCACCTTGCAATGAAGCGATGGAAATATTGAGGTAATTGAGAATGAATCGGCCAAAGAGTGCAAAGGTCCCAATGACGATGAGCGAAACCCCAGCAGCCTGCCACGCTAAATGTCTGCGAACCTTTGGAGATTTATCGGCAACAAGTCCTAAGAAGATTGGCGTTGCACCCGGTGGATCCATAATTACAAAAAGCGTGACAAAAGCTTGAATAGAAAAAGTCAATGCACTTGTTGTAGCAAGATTCATAACTTCACTACCCTTCGCTCGTTTGCCATTGATTCTAACCGTTCCCATTGTCTGGGATCGGTTGAATTCTCTCCAAGAAGATTAAGTTTCCCCGTGCCGTGATAATCGCTCGAGCCAGTAACAACCAGATTTAGCTCTTCGGCAATAGCTCGAAGCGTTGCTCGTTCTGAGCTGCTGTGATCTCGATGGTCAACTTCAATGCCATTGAGACCCGCTTGGAGCAGCGATTGGAAAGAGGAAGAATGCAATACCTCGCCTCGATGTGAAGCAAATGGATGAGCAATCACGGCCACTCCACCTGAAGCGCGAATCTGTGCGATTGCAACTTCTGGTGTTGGAGCCATATGGGATACATAAAACTGAGAGTCATTATTTAACAAACCTTTAAAAGCTTCATCTCTCGATGCAATGAATTTCTTTGCGACCAAAGCATCAGCTAGGTGAGGGCGTCCTAAAGTCGCACCGCTTGGCTTAACAGCCTCTACGTCTTCCATCGAAACTTCAATGCCCGCCTCATTTAGGAGGGCAATCATTTTCACCATCCGAGGGATGCGATCATCGCGAGTCTGATCTAGCATTCTTTTCATATTTGGATCCGTGCCATCAAAAAGAAGGCCCAACATATGAACGCTCACTCCATCGGAAGTTAAGCATGAAATCTCTGCGCCTAAAACAATTGATAAATCTCCTCGTAGTGCGCTGGTGGCTTCTTCCCAGCCATCTATCGAATCGTGATCTGTCACTGCGATTACTGATAGATCATGAATCAGCGCATTGTTTATGAGTTGTCTCGGAGTTTCAGTACCGTCACTACAGGTTGTGTGAGTGTGTAAATCAATCATAGAACTGGATCGATATTCGCTGGACGCGTGCGCATGACTACGAGTACACAACCAATGAGCACTAGTGCAATTCCTGGTATTACGCCAAACGCTGGTTTCTGTCCGAGCCAAAAATAGGCAATAACCGCGCCCACTGGAACCTCAAAGAAAACAATTAGTGATACGACTGCTGGCGAAACTCTGCGAAGAGCTGAATTAAAGAGAGTGTGCCCAAGGATTTGCGCACCTATTATCAAGCCACCAACGATCCACCATTCTCTTGCAACAAAATGCAGCATAGGCATAGAAGTCAACAGTGCAATAGGCAAGACAGTTAACGAGCAGACGAAATAACAGATTGTTGTATATGTTGTAGTTTCGAAACTCTCTTGTGCTCGTGACCCGGCCATGAGATATAAGGCCGCCAGCGCCGCGCAACCTAGAGCAGCTAAATCACCGAGAAATGAGCGAAATGACAGATGAAGATCAATTCCTGAGATAAGTAGAACACCTGAAAAACTTACGATCATGCCCAACCAAGCACGTGATGGGATATGACTCCCTGACATTTTCAAGAAGAGGGCTGCGAAAATAGGTTGCAATGCAGCAAGAGCGGTGCCAGCAGCGACGCTGGTAAACCGCATTGAAAGAAAAAAACCCATAAAGTGAAAGGCTAATAAAACTCCTGCGATAGCAGACCAGGTTAATCCATGCTTGTTTTTCCACTGAGAATGACGTAATGCAAATGGAGCTGTAACGAGTGCCCCGCCAAGATTTCTCCAAAAAATCAAAGTAGGAACAGGCATCACGCTCGTAGCAACCAACGGCCCAGATGTGCCGATACCTATTACTCCTAAACCCAATCGAATCAGGTCAGGGCGACTTGGAACTTGAATGTGATATTCGCTTGATTTGTTGGGCATTATTGAGCAAAACCGAGTCTGACACCTACAAGGGATTTGCTGCGAAGCATGAGAGAAGCAGCAATCTCATTAATAACTTTGGATGCGATTGAATCTGGATCTGAAAGAACAACCGGAGTACCTGCATCTCCCCCTGTTCGAAGTTTGGGAGTAAAGGGAACCTTTCCAAGCAGAGGAACGTCACTTCCAACCAATTCGGAAAGTCTTTTTGCTGTTTCTTCGCCGCCACCATTGCCAAAAAGTGACATCTCTTCACCGCATTTTGGACAAGCAAAATCCGACATATTCTCGATAACGCCAATAACGTGCTGCTTTATTTGGTGAGCAATTCGACCTGCACGCTCTGCAACCTCGGCGGCAGCAATTTGAGGAGTAGTCACTACAACTATTTCTGAGCTGGGAATTAATTGCCCTAATGAGATTGCCAAATCTCCCGTTCCAGGTGGTAGGTCAATCAGCAATAAATCTAAATCGCCCCAATAAGCATCACTTAAAAGTTGCTCTAGAACTCTGTGCAGCAACGGGCCTCGATAAGCAACTGCATCTGCGCGTTCTGGTTTAAACATTTCCATGGAAACAGTTTTTACTCCATAGGCTTCAAGTGGAATAAACATTTGATCAATTGCTGTTGGCCGTTGACCCATCAACCCCATCAACCGCGGTACGGAGTGTCCGTAGACATCTGCATCCAAAATACCGACCTTTAAGCCTTTGTTTGCGGCGGCAACGGCTAGGTTTACAGTCAGGGACGACTTTCCAACTCCACCTTTTCCAGAGGCAATACCAATTACTCGAGTCAGGGAATCAGGTTGAGCGAAGGGAATAAACTTTTCACGACCATTACGCAAGAGCAGTTTTACATTATTTCTCTGTTCTTCATTCATGACTCCAAATTCCAATTCGACTGAAGTGACACCTTCGACCGACAAGAGTGCATTTGTAACGTCAGCACGTAAACGATCCTTCATTGGGCAGCCTGAAATTGTTAATAGAAGTTTGAGAGTTACTTTCCCATCATTAAAGTTTGTGTTTTCTACCATTCCTAGTTCGGTAATGGAACGGTGCAGCTCTGGGTCTTGAACGGCAGACAGAGCCGTCTGAACAGAATCTAATAAGCTCATAATAAATCGGGGTCCATTTTCGGAGTAGGTCTTTCCTGGGCATCAACTTCATCAAGTGTGGCGTTAATGTGCTTCTTGATAAATGCCTTGGGATTGAGATCTGATGGCTGGAGGTCTTCAAAACCTGGCCCTAGGTTTTCTCGTAACTCTTGCGTTGCAATATGAGACATCTTCTGAATTTTACGAACGAGAGTCGCCGCATCAGATGCAAACTTCGGCAACCGTTCAGGACCGAGCAAAATCAAAGCCAAAACAGCAAGGCCCATGATTTCGCCGCCACCTAAGTCAAAGAACATGGGGTCAGCCTACCCTGCGTTGCCAGGGCACTTGGTGCGAGTTACGGAGCTGCTACGAGGACCAGTTCGGCATCGGCAGATATTTTTCCGCGTAAATAAGTGATGCGTACCTTATCTCCTACATTTTTCGCACGGACGGCAACTATGAGCTCCTCAGAACTCTTTATTTTTTGGCCTTCAAAGACAGTAATAACATCGCCCATTTTTAGCCCTGCTTGTGCAGCCGGTCCACCGGCACGAATTGCATTCGGCACATTTGCGATCTTTGCCCCTACTCCTGTGAATTGTGAATCAATAGAAATGCCCATTATTGGGTATGTGGCTTTGCCAGTTTTAATTAATTGATCAGCAGTCTTGCGGGCTTGGTTAATTGGAATTGCAAAACCTAACCCAATAGAACCAGATTGACTCCCAGCGGTTGGGCTCATCGAGGCAATTGCAGAATTAATTCCGATAACAGCCCCTGTTGCATCTACTAATGGTCCACCTGAATTACCGGGATTTATTGCTGCGTCGGTTTGGAGTGCATTGATAAATGAACTCTCTCCCGCTGAACCTCCAGCTGTCACAGCGCGATTCTTAGCGCTGATGATTCCCGAAGTAACGGTTCCTGAAAGCCCTAATGGCGAACCGACAGCAATTACTGGATCTCCCACTTGAATTGCATCGCTATCTCCAAATTGGAGAGCAGAAAGATTTGTCGCAGCAATCTTAATAACCGCTAAATCATATGCAGGCTCGTGTCCCACTATTTTTGCATCAAAAGTTGTTCCATCATTTAGCGTAACTTTGATTGTTCCCGATGAAGCAATTGCCGCATCGACAACATGGTTATTGGTCAAAATATAGCCAGCGCTATCAATGATAAATCCTGATCCTGACCCCGAACCATTAACGCTTTCAGTAGAAATGGAAACAACCGATGGCAGAACTCTTTGCGCAATACCGGCAACCGAATCAGCTTTTCTTTCAATCGTGCTAGATGCAGTAACTAGTTTTACTTGGTGGTGCACAAGCGAGCTAATGTTGGAAGAATTTCCTAGGGCACCGCCAATTATTCCGGCAACTATCGACATGATGATGGCACTGGAGAGCGAAATTCGGCTCGGTTTAGGTTTTTGATCCGCCCACCAAGGGCGTTGATTATCCATAGGTTGCACTAGGTCCTCCTCCGAATCTAAATATTCCTGCTGAGTAAATCTTTTAATACCGAGAAATCGATGTGAAAATGCTCAATCAACGCTTGGTCGCTAGCAATAGGCCATCGCCAACGCCGATAAGCGAGGTTTGCCAAAGTTTTGTCGCTGACCGAATCGCTTTGCCACATTCGCGCAAGGCGATTGTTCGTGGGTCTCGCTGGGCGGGATCAGAGATCTTCCCTTCTCCAAAAAAATTATCGATAACAAGCACGCCACCGGTGCGAAGCATGCGATATGCCTCATCAACAGAAAAACTTAGATCTTCTGCATCGTGACGCAAGACCACCAGGTCATAGGCTCGATCAGTTAATTTACCCATAACGTCAACAATGGGATTAGTGATCAGTCGAAAACGCTGGGGTGAAATATCTGCTTCGGCAAATGCAATGCGAGCAATTCGGGCGTGCTCTGCTTCGGCATCTATCGAGGTCAAGGTTCCACTTTCAATCATGCCTCTTAGGAGCCAGAGGCTGCCCACGCCAGAGCCAGTTCCTACTTCGACAACAGACTGCGCCGATATTAAGTGGGCTAGAAAGCTGATAAAACTGCCCGTGCCTTGTGAGGCATCTTGTGCACCAACTTCTAATCCTCGCGCACGAGCATTAGTGAGAATTTCATCCTCGCCTACAAAATTTTCTGCATAACTGTGTACATCAATCTTCATCAGAGACCAGCAATCCAATCAATGAGAAGTCGCACACCAAATCCGGTGCCACCTTTTGGGTTCTCACCAGAATCACTTTCGCTGCGCGCTGGACCAGCAATATCCAAATGCACCCAATTCCTGTTTCCAGCAAAATGTTCTAAAAATAGAGCCGCGGTAACTGAACCGCCTGAGAAATGCACCGTATCGGCATTGTGATTGAAATCTGCAATCGTGCTTTCAAGCGCTGGTTGATAATCATCAACCAATGGCATCTGCCAAACCCTGTCGCCAGATTTTTCGCCCACTTCATGTAACTTATTAGCGAGTGTCGAATTCCTCGTATACATCGCCCCATATTGACGGCCCAACCCAAGAGTTGCTGAACTGGTTAATGTGGCAATATCAATTAAATAATCAGGATCTAGATTGGCATCTGCATAGGCAAGACCATCTGCTAAAACCAATCGGCCTTCGGCATCGGTATTAATGACTTCAACAGTTGTCCCACCATAATGCGTGATGACATCACTCGGGCGTTGGGATGTTCCAGAGAGCGCATTCTCTGCGCACATCAGCAGAGCGGTTACTCTCACTTTGGGTTTAATTTCTGGCATAGCCGCAACAACACACAGCACTGCTGCTGCCCCTGACATATCGCTTTTCATGGCAATCATGGTGTCGTACGGACGCTTAAGAGAAATGCCTCCGGTGTCGAAGGTAATGCCTTTACCAACCAAAACTACATGCGGCCAGTTTTTGGAACCTTTCGGTGCGTAGTTCAATTCAATAAAACGTGGACCTGGTTTTGGGGATGATCCTCCAACGGCTACAAGGCCACCGAATTCTTCTAACTCTTTGCCGGCGAGAACCTTCACTGTGATGTCGCTGCTGGCGCACAGGGCCTTAGCGCGAGTCGCCATCCACAATGGTGTCTTCGTATTTGAAGGAGTGTGGATTAAATCGCGAGCGCGCCATACTGCTTGCGCCAAAATGTTTGCTCGAGAAATCTCTGATGGGTGCGCGTCACTAACATAAAAAGTTGGAACTTCTGGCTTGGAGGTAGTCGATTTCTCGCTCCATGAATATGCTGCAAGAGACAAAGCAATTGCGTGAGCACGTAACTCAATACGGGAAGTTGCAACTGCGCTCAACACTGAATACTTCTTCGCTCTTAACTTTTTCCCAAGGGCGCTACCAGCAGCGCGAACATCGGCCACAGATTCATTGCCGATGCACGTGAGAATTAAACGCTCGCAACGATCACCAGGAGCGCTAACGGGAATCTCAAAAATCTCACCAGCTTTTCCGGTGGGTGAGAAAAAGTTTAATTCGTCCTCAAGTGAGAGCGCGAAGTATTTCTCACACTTTCGAACAAAGGAAGTAGCGATAGGAAAAGTTATTTCCCCTGCTTGATTCTTTACGAAGGCAACAGCGAGTGAATCAACATGCTTGAGGCTTGCAATTTCGAGTGGTCGCTCTTTTAGCGAGGCAAATGCATTAGCGCCCACGCTCGTGTTACGGCCTTATCTCTTAACGAGAAGAGCAGCTGCAGAATGAAGAGCGTTACCAAGATTGGTTGCTTCTTCACCATTGAGTTCAACGACTAAACGTCCGCCACCTTCAAGTGGAATGCGCATCACAAGACTGCGAGCTTCCTTCGTGACCTCCATAGGTCCATCACCAGTTCGAGGTTTCATGGCTGCCATGGTCGGAACTCCTTTTAACTCACTCTCTGGTACGCCGGGCACCTGATGACCTGTGAGTCATGGGTGACATGCGTGTGAGGGAGAAGTATCTCGCATTTCCCGTCCTTCATGAAATTGAGATGAGCGCCAAGGCCCATTAATTCTCCAATGCGCTTGTTAATCGAGCGCGTCCTGAGCTGATTACCCCTAAAACGGCCGCTTCGGGCACGCGAAGCATCGCAGCTATCTGTCCTGATGAAAGGTTTCTCAAATAATGCAAGGTCAAAATGATGCGCTCTTCCTCTGGCAATGTGGCCAGTAATTGAGCCAGAGTCTGCGCAGCCATGGGCGTAAGGCTACTCGGTCACTCTCTTTTTCTGGGGCCCTGGTGAAGGAGCCCTGAGCGCACTATGCCCCGGATGAGGCTATCTGGAGCGCATGCTCGATATCAGTGGTCCAGTGAAGTAATTCCCGCTGACCTGGTTTGACGAACTTCTCTGCCTCGAGATGATCAATCAATTCACGCAGAGGGCTGTAAAGACCGAACGGATCAAGAACGATCACCGGCTTACTGTGAAATTTTAGGAATCGTCCAACCCAGATTTCAAATAATTCTTCAAGTGTTCCAAGACCACCCGGCAGCGCAATAAATGCATCCGAGAGATCTTCAATCATTGCTTTGCGCTCGCGCATTGAATCTACGACAAAAAGTTCATGGCTGTCGTTATCTGCAAATTCAATATCAACGAGAGCCTGGGGAATGACTCCGATGGTTGTGCCTCCACCACTTCGCACTCCACGCGCAACTGCGCCCATCATCGAGATATGACCGCCGCCTGAGACTAATTCCCACCCTCTGCTGGCAATGCCTTGACCTAACTCACTAGCAAGGTCAACGTATTTGGAATCAATAGTTGGCGACGAAGAACAAAAAACCGCGATGCGCATCTGCGAAGGATAGGGGCTACCCTTGCCATATGTCTTCTCATACATCACTTCAAGGATCCGGGCATGGCATCGCAACGATTGCCGCTGATGGGTCAGTTCTTGATACCTGGTTCCCGTCACCGGCGCTAGGTGGATTAATCCGAGAGCCCCAAGAGTTTCTCAAGGATCTCGTGGGCACTGATGTCGATCGCGGTGTGAGCCGAACCCTTGTCTCACGAGAAATCACTTTGTCAGATGCTCCAAAAGATGTGCCCGATGCATACCTGCGCCTGCACCTTCTTTCTCATCGTTTAGTTGCTCCGCACGGCCAATCACTAGAGGGCATATTCGCCATCCTTAGCAATGTTGTCTGGACCAATCACGGACCATGTGCAGTCGAGAATTTCGAAATCACTCGGTCAAAACTTCGCGCAAAATATGGACACGTCAGCGTTTTTAGCGTCGATAAATTTCCCCGAATGGTTGATTACGTAATTCCTTCAGGAGTTCGCGTTGCAGATGCCGACCGAGTCCGATTAGGTGCTCACCTGGCTCCCGGGACCACAGTGATGCATGAAGGTTTCGTAAATTTCAATGCAGGTACTCTCGGCACTTCCATGGTTGAAGGAAGAATCTCTGCAGGCGTTGTTGTCGGCAATGGCTCTGACATTGGTGGAGGGGCGTCAATCATGGGGACACTGAGCGGTGGCGGAAAAGAAGTTATTTCCATCGGCGAAAAATGCTTACTTGGTGCAAACTCTGGCTTAGGTATTTCCCTTGGCAACAATTGCATCGTTGAAGCAGGCACATACATAACTGCGGCAGCAAAAGTCTCGCTACCAGATGGCGAAATAGTAAAAGCTGGTGCGTTGAGTGGCGCTGATAATCTACTGTTTCGTCGTAACTCTTTGCATGGAAATCTTGAAGTTGTCCTTCGAACAGGTACATGGGGCGGACTTAACTCAATATTGCACGCTAATTAATCAAAGATTACTGGTTGCAGTATCTGTCGGAGCAGGCGTAGCTTCACTTATTTGAGGTATCTCAAAATCAAACCAGGTTGAAGGCAATTTAGCTTTACTTCTAAATGCTTCGCCAGTTAAGACTGACTTCTTCCCTTTGCTTGAAGTCGCGGTTATCGATGCAACAGTCCCGCTTTGGTGGCGGTTAGATATTTCCAAGCGCATTACATCATCAAGTGAAAAGGCCCCAGCAACTACTTCTTGCGAAACCGGACGAATCCAAGATACATAGCGAGCGTTGAGATTAATTTGCAAACTCCACGGATCCGCCACTCCTATTGCATAGGGAACATAACTCCCCCAGGCATCTATTGCCGACTCAGTCTGACCTCCAGAAGACGAGAAGAAGTAAGCCGCGATTGGCAAGTCGTGATACAAAATGGCAACTCCATGAGAATCATCAATACTGGTAGAAGTCACGACACTTTTCCATATCGCTCCATATCTAGCCTCTGCCTCTTTTGAATAACCAACGAAACTTTGATCGGCAGTTGCTGCATAAAGATCACAGTCACATGCGCTCTTTATCTTTCCTGCCTTATTCAATGCATACGTTCTGGAGGCAATCACTTGAGCTTGCAGGGCTGCTAGTGGCCAAGAAGATGGCATTTCGCCAATCCCCCACAAATACTCGTCATGCAATCTGACTGAATTCGTTACTTCAATGCGGTAACCAAGAAGGGCTGACTTCACTAACTTCACCTGAATCTGCCCGTACTTATATTTCGTTGTGCTCTTTCCAACTTTTAATGAGAGGAGTGAGTTAATTCCTTCTAAGTCTCGTGTGCCACTCCAACGAATCGTCCATGATTTTCCTGATGGCAACGTTCGAATTTTCCCTGAGGTTTCCACGATGCTTGGTATCGCTGCATTTCCAAGAAGGGTAAAAGTAAGGTTTGATTTTGCCGTAATTACCGCATCGGCAACAGAAAGTACGCCGTCGCCGACATCTGCATCGAATAGTTCAATATGGGCTCGCTTAGTATCGGTTTTCATTGAAACGGAAGTTAGGAGATGACCCACATTAACTCGCAGTATCTGGTCATCCTGCACTGGGGCGACCACAACATCCTTGTAATAGTAATTAAGGATCGCAGTTGCAGAGTCGCCTTCTAGCGCTTGGCCTCGAGCACCCACTTGACTCATTCCAACACCGTGTCCATACCCCGAGCCTTGAAATGAAAATGATGCTGGGATTTCAGATGCAGAGGCAGGTGGCGAAAGTAAATTTGCAATAAATAGAAACGAAAGGAGAACGCGAAAGTTAAATACCCTCATCGATTGCGGCGCTCTTTCCAACTTTCAAGAATGATTGATATGCGTCCACAACTTCATTTGGCTCACCGCGCATCATCAATCTACCCTTGTCCAGCCAAGCAACTTCGTTACACAAATCCCGAACAGTAGCCATACTGTGGCTCACAAGAATGAGGGCGCGAACATCACTTCGGAGTTCCTTAATCCTGTTGAGGCTTTTTTCTCTGAAGTGCGCGTCGCCAGTGCTTAGCGCCTCATCAACAATCAAAATATCTGGGCGAACCGTCGCAGCAACTGAAAATCCTAAACGTGCATACATTCCTGATGAATAGGTGCGCATAGGTGCGTCTATCGCCTCACCGAGTTCTGCAAAGTCAGCAATTTCATCAAAGAGAGCTGCGATTTCTTTACGTGACATACCCGCGGCGAGTCCACCAAGTTCGACATTTTCGCGTCCAGATAATGAAGGACTAAACCCAACGCCAAGTGCTAATAACGTGCTTACTTTTCCATACACTTCGACTCTGCCAGAAGAGGGTGGCAAGATTCCAGAAATTACTCGCATCAGTGTTGACTTTCCTGCACCATTTGCACCTACGACACCTAAGACTGAACCATAGGAAACATCAAGCATCACATCATCAAGTGCCTTTACTACTCGAGTGTGTTTAGTTCCTCTACCAAGTGTGCGAAGGCGTGCTTTAAGAGTTGGGCGTCGATCAATTGTGGTTGTGTAGGTCAAGCCCAGATGCTGGACTGAAATCGCGATATCGCCAGGACGATGAGAGGAGCTAGAGGCGGACAGCAAAATCACGCTCCCTTGATAAGAAGTAATAGGTGCCAATTAAGAATATTCCGATTGCCCAAGCCAACGATGCCAACATGTCTGATACCAGTGGCGCCTCTGCGTGAACCATCGTGCGAGACCATGAATTGAGAAGTGAGAACAGTGGATTAAAAACCTCAATTGATTTCAATTGATCTTTAAGATCTGATACTTCGTACAAAATTGGTGAAAGATAAAGCCAGGTCCTTGTGAAATACGGCAAGAAACTCGTGATATCTCGAAAATAGACATTAACGGTTGAAATGAGAATGGCTAAGCCAAGTGCCAAAATGGTGGTGATTAGTGCAATTGGAATACCCCAAAGCATTGCCCAACCGATTGGGAATCCAAGGATTGACCTAATAACCATAAAGACCACAATGGTTGGAAGGAATCGGAAAATTCCAATTACCGTTGCCGCTACTGGCAACATAATTCTTGGGAAAGCAGTGTTGAGAATGAGTTTTCCACCGCGAGTAATCGAACCAATGCCACCGCTCATAGTGTTTGAAACAAAATAAAACAAGAAGAGGCAACCTGTCAGATGGCCATATCGCATCTTGTCGCTATGCCCACCAATGATCACAATCAAAATAAAATAAACACCAGAAAGAAGCAATGGGTTAAGTACTAGCCATACCTGGCCAAAAACAGAGTCATAATGTTTTTCACGTAGCTCAGAACGCGCATACTCGGATATAAAAGCTCTTCGAGTCCAGAGCGAGCGCCAATATCGCCCAAGAGGAGGCAGGCCGGCCCGGAAGGGCTCAAATACTTCTACTGGTTTGGCTTTATCCACTGCAGCAGATTACCGCAATAGCCTGGCATCACTTGCTTTCAGGCACCAAAGTCCTAGGTGATGTTAAGAAACCTGCGCCCCAACACATATGCATTGTCAGCAAAATCGCAGGTAATCGGAGCATTTCAATCAACGATTGAGCAATTGCAATTGAAGCGATAGTTAAAAAGAATAAATAAACAGCAGCTGGCAGGAAAAACGCTGGGCTAATTAGTAGACCTAAAAGCAATGACGCGACCGAACCGATGAGAGCAAAAGGTGGCGCCAAATATCGAAGGTTTACCGTTCCCAGATGACGTCGAGAAACAACTCGCCTCCAACGGCCATATTCGAAATACTGTTTCGCCAGTGCTCTCAAAGTTGGTCTCGGGCGATAAACAACATGTAAACGGGGATCGAAATAGACGATCCCTCCTGCTGCGCGCAATCGATAATTTAATTCCCAGTCTTGGGCTCGTGTAAATCTCTCATCGAAACCTCCAACAGCTACCAACGCGCTCTTGAGGAAAACACCAAGATAAACGGTGTCAACTGGGCCTGCTTTTCCGCCGGTATGAAATCGTGAAGCGCCAACACCGAGAGGGCTACGCATCGCACCAGCAACTGCTTTTTCAAATGATGTAACTCCACGGGCGCCCATCATGCCGCCGACATTTACCGCACCAGTAGTTGTCAGAATCTCAACTGCTGTTGATACGTAATCGCGTGGAATCTCCGTGTGCCCATCGACTCTCACAATAATGGGAAACTTTGATTGAGAAATTGCGAGGTTGAGACCCATTGCGGTTCTGCCAGTGGGATTGTCCATGATTATTACTCGAGAATCTTCACTAGCCAACTTGCGGGCAATCGCAAGGGTTTGGTCCTTTGATGGACCAATTGCGAGAATTACTTCAATCTCCCCGAGATAATCCTGAGAAAGAATTGCGCTAACTGCGTTATTCAGGTAGCTCTCTTCGTTGAGAACGGGCAGGATTACTGAGACCCCGACTGCTGGTGATTCATTCGCAGGAATATGCACGAGAGAACGCTACCGCCCAAGTAGGCTCTCCTAGTGAAATCAACAAGGGTGACCCGAATTATTACCTCACTCTCGATTGGTGTCCTCGCGATATCGGCGATCTCCTGGCTGGGATTAAGTCAAATAACTGGATCCTTAAAAAGAGTTGATGCATTTGCCGGTCTAAACTCTCGCCCTGAAAAAGCTTCGAGTGCAGTCAACTATCTTCTCGTAGGTTCTGATACTCGCGAAGGACTCACCGCCGCCGAACTCAGGTCGTTACGCGTTGGAAGCACCCGCACTGCAGCTGGTCAGCGTTCGGACACAATTTTATTAGTACACATAAGTAAGGCTCGCGATAAAGCGGTAATTATTTCATTGCCGCGCGACACTCTTGTAACCATTCCAGAACATTTAGATGCCAATGGAAAAACAGTCTCAGCAGTAAGAGCCAAACTCAATGCCTCATTTAGTTGGGGTGGAGCGCCACTGCTTATACAAGTTGTTGAAGCTCAAACAGGGCTGCGGATAGATCATTATGTTGAAATCGGATTTGCGGGTTTTGCAAAGATGGTTGACGCCCTTGGCGGAATTGAAGTCTGTACCAAGAAAGCTATCAATGACCCGAAGAGTCACTTAGTCCTGAGCGCAGGAATTCATACTCTTGGAGGAATCGAAGCTTTGAAATACGTGCGAACTAGAGATTTCGATGGCATGGGAGATCTAGGGCGTATGCAACGTCAGCAGCAATTTATGAGTTCCGTTCTCAAGAAAGCGACTAGCGCTGGCGTTCTGCTCAACCCTTCTAGAATGATCAGTTTTCTCAATGCGGCAATGGCGACGGTCAAAACAGATTCAACGTTGAATTCAAGCGACCTTGTGACACTTGCCAAACAGGTACGAAATTTATCCGCAAGTAAAGTGAGAACTCTGACAGTTCCGCTTTCTAATGTCGGATATTCTGTACCTGGTCTCGGTTCTACAGTCCTTTGGGATCCGGTGCTTGCTCCAATTCTTTTCCAGAAATTGCGCGATGACCTTCCTGTTGTAACAGAAGTCACGCCTTCGCCTTCGTCCAGTTCGAGCAAAAAATCTTCCTCTAAGTCCACTACTAAGCCCACAGCTAAGGCTTCAGTTGCTCCGACAATTATTGATCAATTCAAAACTCGTACTGCCGCTGAAAATCCATGCGGTGCGCTGAGATAGTCAGAATTTAACTACTAGACTTCCCGGCATGGAACTCCTCTTATCTGTCATAGGCACTGGATATTTAGGTGCAACGCACGCGGCATGTATGTCCTCTTTGGGTTTCACTGTTATTGCTGTAGATAGTGATGCGTCTAAAATTGAACAACTCTCCCGTGGGGAATTGCCTTTCTATGAACCAGGACTAGAAGAGTTGCTTCAGCAAGAGCTTGCATCTGGTCGTCTATCTTTCACTACTAATTTTTCTGAACTTAAAGATGCCGATGTACATTTTATTTGCGTAGGAACACCCCAAAAAGAAAATAGTTTGGCTGCAGACTTAACATATGTTGAAGGTGCGATAGCAACTCTTGCCCCGCATCTGAAATCGGGTTCACTCGTTGTAGGTAAATCAACCGTTCCTGTCGGAACTGCTCAAAAACTCACAGCAATTCTTGCAACGACTGCACCCCAATCTGACTTAGCGTGGAACCCTGAATTCTTGCGAGAAGGTTTCGCTATTGAAGACACATTGCGTCCCAATAGATTAGTTATTGGTGTAACAAATGATCGTGCGGAAGCAATTCTAAAACAGGTTTATGCGCCAATCTTGGAATTGGGCACACCATGGATACGAGCAGATTTGCCGACATCCGAACTCGTTAAAGTAGCAGCCAACTCTTTTCTTGCCACGAAGATTTCATTCATCAATGCCATGGCTGAGATTTGCGAAGCTGCTGGTGGAGATGTCACGGTTTTGGCTCAAGCGATCGGCTATGACCCTCGTATCGGAAATAAATTCTTGCAAGCTGGTATCGGATTTGGTGGTGGGTGCCTGCCCAAAGACATTCGGGCCTTCATGGCACGCGCTGAGGAGTTAGGCGCAAAACAAGCACTTGAATTCTTGCGAGAGATCGACGCCATTAATCTTCGTGCACGTGCACGCGTCATTGATGTTGTGCGATCGAATCTCTCAGAAGACTTAGTAGGATATAAAATCGCCGTACTCGGTGCTGCCTTCAAACCCGAAAGTGATGACGTCCGAGATTCTCCAGCTTTGGACATAGCTGCGCAGCTTCATGCAGCGGGCGCTCAAGTCACAGTTC
This sequence comes from Actinomycetota bacterium, assembly GCA_009700405.1. GTDB lineage: Bacteria > Actinomycetota > Actinomycetes > Nanopelagicales > Nanopelagicaceae > QYPT01. Next base: position 22,826 of record WLMD01000010.1, read on the forward strand.
ATGACCCCAAGGCAATTCATGCAGCAAGAAAAAGATTCCCATTGCTATCTTTTGCCGAAGAAATAGCAACATGCGTAATCGATGCAGATATGGTTTTGCACCTCACTGAATGGCGCGAATATAGAGAAATTGATCCTGTACACCTGAAAACTTTAGTAAAGAATCCAATTATCCTGGATGGAAGAAATGCACTCAATCGTGAGATGTGGCTATCGGCAGGATGGAAATTTCACGCACTCGGACGAAAGAGCTAGATCTAACTAGAAACCAGTCTTCTGACTTCTGCGAGCAACTAGATTTTCGCCTTTGGCTTTAGCTTCATCCCTAAGTGCAAGCATGTTCTGAGAAACTTTCGCTGAAATATCTGGGTCGCTCACGCCAAGAATTCGAGCTGCGAGAATTCCTGCATTCTTTGCATTTCCAATTCCAACAGTCGCAACAGGGATTCCTCCTGGCATCTGAACTATTGAGAGTAAAGAGTCCATCCCATCTAGAACTTTCAGTGCGATTGGAATTCCGATTACAGGAAGTGGCGTAAGCGCTGCGACTACTCCAGGAAGATGCGCTGCCCCACCAGCTCCGGCAATGATGACTTCAAAGCCCAACGACTTTGCGTTTTTCGCAAACTCAATAGTTTCCTCCGGCATACGGTGAGCAGATAAAACTTGTGCGGAGTAAGTAATACCAAATTGATCTAAGACTTTTGCGGCATCTTCCATGATGGGCCAATCGGAGTCAGACCCCATGATGATGGCTACACGATTCTTACTCATCAATTTCTCCGCTCATATAATCAACTGCATGAGTGATGCACTCCCGTAAGTCTAGAATATTTTCACCTACCGCGCTCACGTGCCCAATTTTGCGCCCTGAAAGAACCTCAGTACGGGATTGATGGAACTTTAGTCCGGGACTACGCGCCATAAGGTGCAGATATGGACGATACATATCCGATTTCTCTCCCCCAAAAACGTTTCCGACAACGGCAAAATCAGATGACATAGCGGTATCACCCAGTGGTAGATCTAATATCGCCCGCAAATGTTGTTCGAACTGACTGGTCCGCGATCCTTCAACCGTCCAGTTTCCATTTTCATGAAGTCCCATCGAAACTCGGTTCACGA
>WLMD01000100.1 GCA_009700405.1 Actinomycetota bacterium
AATCTCAGCCAAGTCCTTGTAGAGGACTGTAGACAAGTAGCGCTCACCAAATGATGGAATGATCACGACAATATTCTTACCAGCAAATTCTGGACGCTTTGCAACTTGAGAAGCCGCCCATAAAGCAGCACCTGATGAGATGCCGGCCAAGATTCCTTCTTCTACGCCGGCACGTCGTGCATAAGCAATTGCATCATCGGCGCTGGCATCAAAGACTTCATCGTAGATCGTGGTATCAAGAATGTTAGGAATGAAGTTAGCGCCGATTCCTTGAATAGGGTGGCCACTTGGTGATCCGCCGTTAAGCAATGGAGATGCAGCTGGCTCTACTGCGAAAATCTTGATATTTGGGTTGCGCTCTTTGAGTACTTGGCCGATGCCCGTAATCGTTCCGCCCGTACCAACTCCGGCGACTACAGCAGCGACGGTTCCATCGGTATCGCGCCAAATTTCCTCCGCTGTTGTCTTGCGGTGAATTTCTGGGTTGGCATCATTTTCAAATTGGCGAACCAATACTGCTCCATCTACGGCACCGAGTTCTTCTGCCTTTGCAACCGCGCCGCGCATACCTTCTGCGGCTGGGGTCAAAACAAGTGTGGCACCAAATGCGCGAAGCAGTGTGCGGCGCTCTTTGGACATGGAATCAGGCATCGTCAAAATGACTTTGTATCCTCGAGCGGCACCAACCATCGCCAAAGCAATTCCAGTATTTCCTGATGTTGCTTCAACAATTGTTCCACCTGGCTTTAATTGACCGGTGCGCTCTGCTGCATCAACCATGGCAATGCCAATGCGATCCTTAACTGTGCTGGTTGGGTTATAGAACTCCAACTTTGCATAGACATGTGCTGCTGCTCCATCAGTGATGCGGTTAAGGCGAACAAGGGGCGTATTTCCCACTACTTCGGTGATGTTGTTATAAAGCTTCATAATTGCTCCAATTGGCTAATTCTTGATGGAATGATTTTCTGAGTAAGAGTGATCTAGATAAAAAAGAATGGTGGAGATCAAAACCGCACGAAGGCTGGCTTAAAGTATTAGCAGGCGCAAGTAGATGCGCGACCGAAATCGATTACGCGACGACGCGTAAATAACCATTCGGTAATTGTGAACATGAGATAATTTTACTCACTTACTAAGAAAACGCTACTTGCGAATATCTTGCAGAAAGAGCACTCTGAGGTTAAATATTCTCACTCCAGCGCGAAGTTATTGGTAGCCGACGATCTTTGCCGAAGGCACGTGTGGAAACTTTCGTGCCAGGCGGGTATTGGCGTCGCTTGTATTCGGCGCGGTCTACCATCGCAAGTACTCGAGAAACGAGAGCGGTATCAAAACCTTCGGCGATCAGGGCAGCGCTACCCATATCGCCATCAACATACCGAAGCAGCAATCGGTCAAGGAGTTCGTACTCAGGCAATGAATCTGAATCCTTTTGGTCGGGTCGAAGTTCGGCGCTTGGCTCTTTTGAAATTGATCGTTCTGGAATAGGTGGTGTCTGTCCTAGAGCGATTGCTTGGGAATTTCGCCATTGCGATAGGGCCCAAACATCGGTCTTATAAATGTCTTTGATGGGGGCAAAACCACCTACGGCATCACCATAAAGAGTGGAATAACCAACGGCCAGCTCGCTTTTATTTCCCGTAGCTAAAATCAAGTGTCCTTCCTGGTTGGAGATGCCCATGAGCGTCGTGCCACGCACGCGGGCTTGCAGATTCTCCTCGGCCAGCCCATCTAATTGAACCGTGGATAAGTAGGCATCAACCATCGGAGCAATACCCACCACTCGATAATGCATGCTCGTATTAATGGCCAAGGCTTGGGCGTCATCAAGGGAATGATCCGAGGAATATTTACTTGGCATGGCGATTCCGTGCACGTTCTCACACCCAAGTGCATCTACGGCAATTGCGGCTACAAGGGCCGAGTCAATGCCTCCAGAAACACCTAAGGCAACAGAGGTGAATTTATTCTTTGCCACATAATCGCGAAGACCCACGACAAGTGCTTGCCAGATTTCGGCCAAGTCATCCAGGCGATGTGCGATAGATGCGGGTTGGGCAACAAATTCTGGAAGTACATCTTCGTGAATGACGACATCTGGCGTTGAGGTGTGAGCCGCCAAAGATAGGTCTACGTAAAGAAGTGCGTCTTCAAATTGCGCAGCCCGTGCAATCAACGTTCCTTGAGCATCGACCACAATCGTGTCACCATCAAAGACCAGGTCATCTTGTCCTCCGGTCATGTTGACGTAGGCAAGTGGTGCGCCGGCCTCTCTCGCTCGCCGCTGGACCAGCGCCAATCGGGCATCATCCTTATTGCGTTCGAAAGGACTGCCGTTAGGTACAAGCAATAAACCAGTGCTGCGCTTTGCTAATTCGGCGACCGTTCCACCCTCTTGCCAAATGTCTTCGCAAATTGCAATACCTACATCAATGCCATGGATGCGAACGACTAGCGAAGAATCCCCCGCGACAAAGTTGCGAAACTCGTCAAATACTCCGTAATTAGGAAGGTGGTGTTTTACATACCTAGCCTTGATCTTGCCCTGGTGAATAATTGCAACAGCATTCTGGGGGGCTCCTGCTGGCTGGCCCAATCGATTAACTACTCCGGCAACTTCATCTAGATATCCAACGACAAGTACTAGGTCTCCATAGCCATCTCGGTGCGTGGCCATTGCTAATTCAGAAATGGCTCTCTGGCTCGCTGCCCTAAATGAAGAACGCAGGGCCAAATCTTCTACGGGATAGCCCGTGACCACCATTTCTGGAAAGACGACTACGTGTGCGCCGCTTTTATGGGCCAGAGAAACGTGGTGGGAAATGAGAGAAATATTGCCCGAGATATCGCCCACTGTTGGATTGATTTGGGCAAGGGCAAGTCGCAATTGGCCACTCATAATTGCCCCGCCCGACATGAGTAAAGTCTAATGCTCGACTAAACTTCTACGACTATCCAGTCTAGAAAACGGAGCAAAACAGAACGATTATGGCTAAAACCGCCCGTTTCGCGATAGATATCACCCCTTTGAAAAAATACCGAGATTTTCGCTATCTCTGGGCATCTGGACTGATTTCTACGCTGGGTTCGATGATTACCTACGTTGCTATTCCCTTCCAGATTAAAGAAATGACCCACTCATATATGGCGGTGGGATTAAGTGGAGCTGTTGAACTTGTTCCTCTAATTGTTTTTGGTCTCTACGGAGGGGTATTAGCCGACGCGGTTGATCGAAAAAAGATGATTTGGGCAACTGAGGCGGCTGCCTTACTTGCTACGACAACCCTTCTGATTAATTCCATGCAAATGCGTCCGAGTCTGGTTCTGGTCTATATCGTTGCCGGACTTTTTGCAGCAGTAGATGGAATGCAACGTCCGAGTGCCAACGCAATTTTGCCTCGACTTGTCGGACACGCGGATTTACCTGCAGCGAGTGCCTTACTAAGTTTGCGTTCGCAGGTTGGAGTCATTGCTGGCCCGGCAATTGGTGGAGTCATCATCGCTTCGTTCACTGTCAGTGCAGGTTATGGTGTTGATGTCATCACGTACATCATTTCATTATTACTTTTGTGGAAAGTCGGCTCGGTTCCTCCAAATGAGAAGGCCGAAAAGCCATCTCTGGCAGCGTTATTTGCTGGTTTGAAATATGCAGTAGGACGACAAGATTTACTCGGTACTTACTTAGTAGATCTTGCTGCAATGTTCTTTGCGATGCCCAACGCACTCTTTCCGTTTTGGGCCGACCATCTAGGTGCTCCTTGGGCACTTGGATTTCTCTACGCCGCCGGAACAGTCGGGGCAATTCTCATGACTTTGACCAGTGGATGGATCAACACCTATAGATTCCATGGACGAGCAATCACTTTGGCCGCGATTGGGTGGGGGGCAGCAATTGCTTTGGCAGGGATAGTCCATTCATTAATTTGGGTCCTGCTTTTGTTGGCAATTGCTGGAGCATCTGACATGGTCAGCGCCCTTTTCCGTTCCACACTGTGGAATCAAACGATCCCTGATGAACTTCGCGGTCGACTATCCGGAATCGAATTACTTTCCTACTCAGTAGGACCTCTGGCGGGGCAATTACGTGCCGCATCTATCGCCTCTGCTACTTCTTTGTCATTTTCTGTTACATCCGGAGGGGTTATTTGCATCGTTGTCGTGTTATTACTGGCCAGTTTCTTGCCGAAATTTCGCCGATATGACGTCAAAACCAATGAATTTGCTGTTGCAGAACGGGAAAAACGTAAATCTGCGGAACAAATCAACAATTTTGATGAATCTTCATAAATGTGATCAGTGATTTACATCAAATGAATTGAATATTTGACCTAAGAGCACAAAAATAATAAAAAACTATTTCGCGACACGCACTCAATTTAATTTCACATAATGCTGGCATTGTGCGCCAATGACTGACACCATTAACCCTGAACAGGTTCGGTGACGGATCGAACCATTCCGATAGGAGAAGTTACGTGGCTGCAGCTAAGAAATCTGCTCCAAAGCGCAAGAAGGCAGTTGCCAAAAAGGCAGCTCCAAAGCGCAAGAAAGCCGCTGCTAAGGCAGTAGCACCAAAGCGTCGCAAGAAGGCCGCTGCTAAGGCAGTAGCTCCAAAGCGCAAGAAAGCCGCTAAGAAGGTTGTTGCCAAGAAGGCAGCTCCAAAGCGCAAGAAAGCCGCTAAGAAAGCTGTTGCTAAGAAGGCAGCTCCAAAGCGCAAGAAAGCCGCTAAGAAAGCTGTTGCTAAGAAGGCAGCTCCAAAGCGCAAGAAGGCCGCTAAGAAGGCTGTTGCTGCTCCTGCAGCTGCACCAAAGAAGCGTCGTCGTAAGAAGGCTGTTGCTGCAAAGTAACAACTTTATAAAAAAACCCGCCATGCAAATGGCGGGTTTTTTTATTGCCTAATATTATTTCTCGTGCAACGTTGGATCACCGCGAAGTGACTCTCCAACTTTTTCAAATATTTGAGCGAGTGCAATTTGATCGGCCTTTGATAAATGATCAACAAATCGCTTGCGCACACTTTCAACATGATCCGGAGCTGCAGCAACAATTGCCTTCCAGCCCTTGGGGGTCATCACTGCAAAATACCCCCGCTTATCTATGGGGCAGGCCTCTCGTTTGACCCAACCCGCCTTCTCCATAACTTTCATGCGGTGGGAAAGTCGCGAGCGTGAGAGCATCGCAATATCAGCCAATTCACTCATGCGCATTCGACGCTCTGGAGCATCGCTCAATTGAGCCAAAATCTCGTAATCAGACATCGATAAATCATGACCTTGGAGATCTCCATCTAGGGCTTCCAGAAGCCGTCGGCTGGCAACAATGTATCTACGCCACGCCTTCATTTCACTGGGATTGAGCCAGCGAGGCGTCGGTGGGGTAGCGTTTCGTGCCATAGTTGTCAGTATACGCGATAGGTTGAAAGTTCAACTAGTTGCCTTACCGAGAAAGTTCGTGTTAAAGCCATGAAAAGCGGAATTAATAACAGCCATATAGATGCATCAGTGCGCCCTCAAGATGATCTTTTTCGGCATATGAATGGCACGTGGTTGGCCAATACAGAGATCCCTGCCGACCGCGCATCAGATGGTGCTTTCTATTGGTTGCGCGATCAATCAGAAAAGCAGGTCCGCGAGATAGTGGAATCCTGCGCTTCCTCTGATTCCCGCGATGGATCCATTGCCCAAAAAATCGGAGACCTTTACCACTCATTTATGGATGAATCCCGCGCTGAGAAATTGGGAATCTCCCCCATAGAAAAAGATTTAGCCCGTGCAGCATCAATTAATTCACGAAGTGATTTCTTGCGAGTACTGGGCGAACTCGAAGAAGAAGGCCTACAAGGGCTCTTCTATGGCTTTATAACGACTGACAACAAACAATCTGATACAAATATCATCTATCTTGGCCAATCAGGGCTCAGCCTTCCTGATGAGGCCTACTACCGCGAAGAAGAATATGTAGAAATACGCAAAGCTTTCGTTGCCCACGTAATACGGATGTTCGCTCTTGCGGGCATCTATGATGGCATTGGCCATGCAGAGAGAATCCTCTCGATTGAAACGCAATTGGCTACCCACCACTGGGACCAAGTCAAAGATCGCGATGCCACCTCCACCTATAACAAATTTACTTTTGCC
>WLMD01000101.1 GCA_009700405.1 Actinomycetota bacterium
CACATTGATTCATTTGTCGTACGTAAAGCAGAGAAGCAACATGGATTGCAACGTCGCATAGAAGGCCCAGATGTAAAAGGTCGTCGCGTGATTGCAGTAGAGGACACATCAACTACAGGTGGTTCGGTTTTAACAGCCGTTGAAGCACTTCGCGAAGCCGGTGCAATTGTTGTTGGCGTTGCGGTAATTGTCGAACGTGGCGCTAAGCAGGCGATTCTTGATGCAGGACTCGAATATCGCACCGCTTATACATTGGCAGACCTAGGACTTTAAATTAACTTAGGTGACGCTTAGTTCGGATTTCTTTAATAATTTCTAGGGCCAACGGCAAGAGGCTGGCTACTACAATTACGCCGACGATCGGTAGTAAGTATTTATCCACTGATCCTTTTAGTTTCTCACCCAGTACATAGCCAAGCAAGATAACTCCATCGCTCCATAGGATTCCACCGACGACGTTGTATAGAAAAAACTTCGATGCGGGCACTCGAGCAATTCCAGCTAGTGGGTTGATAAGGGTCCGAACAAATGGGATGTATCGGGCCAAAATGATTGCCTTGCCCGGTCCGTACTTCTTCAGCCATTTTTCTGTGGATTGCACACGTTGCTGATTGAAGTAGCGACTATCAGGACGATTAAAAAGTGGACGTCCATATTTATGGCCAATGAACCACCCCAGTTGCGATCCAAGAATGGTTGCAATAGGTGCACCGAGGAAAAGTCCCATCACCGACAAATGAACGCCGCCGAGGAGTGCAGCTGCTGTACCCGATGCGGCGACACCGGCGATAAATAGAAGGGAATCACCTGGAAAGACCAGGCCGATGAGTAGGCCAGTTTCAGTGAAAAGGATTCCGAGGACGCCGGCTAACCCAAGATCGGCGATGATCGATTTAGCGTCCAAGAGATTCATAAGTCTCAGACCCTACCCGCCAGTGGGGCAGAAGGTGAAGCCGAATCTCTCACTCTGCGGATTTGAGGCGAAAATAGACCCGAAAAGACCCCTAATAGATAGGTACAACAAGCAAGGATTTGGGGATAAGGCCGCTCCTGTGCGTACACTTCGGCAAGTCTTTGCTTCGGCCCTCTTGGGTCCCGATCTCCAATGGAGGAGAAATGCGAGCTTCCAGCTCTCTCGTGCAAGTCACCGGAAATAACCTCAATATCGTTTACATCATTTTAGCCATCTCTTTAGGTGCGCTTGCGGTTGCATGGGCACTTCGCGCCCAAGTCTTGGCTGCCGATGAAGGCACCGAGAAGATGCGCGAAATCGCTGGCGCAGTTCAGGAAGGTGCCGCGGCATATCTCGCGCGCCAATTCCGCACACTCTCTTACTTTGTAGCAATCGTTTTCGTATTGCTCTTTGCGCTTCCAGGTGATGCCGATATCCGTATCGGCCGTTCTGTCTTCTTCCTAGTTGGCGCAGGATTTAGTGCGCTAGTTGGATACAACGGTATGTGGCTTGCAGTGCGCGCAAATGTGCGTGTTGCAGAGGCCGCTCGCCAAAACTCAGCCGAGAGAGCAGTTCAGATTGCTTTCCGCACCGGTGGCGTTGTTGGTATGACAACTGTTGGTCTTGGACTTATCGGTGCATCACTTGTTGTGATCATCTACCGCGAAAATGCGCCATCTGTTCTTGAAGGTTTTGGATTCGGCGCAGCGATGCTCGCGATGTTCATGCGCGTTGGTGGAGGTATCTTCACTAAGGCTGCAGATGTCGGAGCCGACTTGGTCGGTAAAGTTGAAAAAGGAATTCCAGAAGATGATCCTCGTAACGCAGCAACAATTGCAGATAACGTCGGCGATAACGTCGGCGACTGCGCTGGTATGGCCGCTGACTTATTCGAGTCATATGCAGTCACGCTTGTTGCAGCACTGATTCTTGGAAAAGCCGGCTTCGGCGATTCAGGATTAATTTTCCCATTGATCGTTCCAGCAATCGGAACTGTTACTGCCGTTATCGGAATCTTCTTGACGCGCATGCGCAAGACCGATGCAAGCGCAATGACAGCAATCAACCGCTCATTCTTTATGTCAGCTGTTATCAGCGCGGTCCTTACAGGCCTAGCAACATTTGTTTACTTGCCAGGAAGCTTCAATCTTCTAACAGGTCTAACAACTGAAACAGTTGCTGCTGCAGGAAATACAAACCCACGAGTACTCGCATTCGGTGCAGTACTTATCGGAATCATTCTTGCTGCTGCTATTCAAGTACTTACTGGCTTCTTCACCGCAGTTGGTAAGCGCCCAGTAAATGACGTTGCCGCATCATCACAAACTGGCGCAGCAACAGTCCTCTTGTCAGGTATTTCAATCGGCTTTGAATCCGCAGTTTATTCGGCTGTAATGATCGCATCAGCAGTATTTGGCGCCTTCTTACTAGGTGGCGGAAACATCGTACTTTCACTCCTTGCAATCGCATTAGCTGGTACTGGTTTGTTGACCACTGTTGGCGTTATCGTCGCAATGGATACATTCGGACCAATTTCAGATAACGCACAAGGTATTGCTGAAATGTCAGGCGACGTTGAAGGAGAAGGTTCGAAGATCCTTACATCCCTTGACGCAGTTGGTAATACAACAAAGGCAATCACCAAGGGCATTGCAATCGCAACTGCTGTTCTTGCAGCAACCGCACTCTTTGGCGCATTCACAGATGCAATCAAGAAGGCCGTTGAAGATGCAGGACAAAAAGCTGGCGATCTCGCATCCCAGTACCAAGGTGTTCTCGATGTTGCTAACCCACGTAACCTCGTTGGTTTGATCATCGGCGCAGCTGTTGTCTTCTTGTTCTCAGGACTTGCAATCAATGCAGTATCTCGCGCAGCTGGCGCAGTTGTTGTTGAAGTTCGCAAGCAATTCATTGAGCATCCAGGAATCATGAATTACACCGAAAAGCCAGAGTATGGCCGCGTTGTAGATATCTGCACACGCGACTCACTCCGTGAACTTGCAACACCAGGTCTACTTGCTGTTATGGCACCAATCGCTGTTGGCTTCGGTCTTGGCGTTGGAGCACTCGGTGCATACCTTGCTGGTGCAATCGGAACAGGAACACTGATGGCAGTCTTCCTTGCTAACTCAGGCGGCGCTTGGGATAACGCAAAGAAGATGGTTGAAGATGGTCACTACGGTGGCAAGGGCTCTGATGCTCACTCTGCAACAATCATTGGTGACACTGTCGGCGATCCATTCAAAGACACTGCAGGTCCTGCAATCAACCCATTGATCAAGGTAATGAACTTGGTTGGTCTTTTGATCACACCAGCAATCGTTGCTTTGGCACTCGGTGGCAATAGTTCATACAGCACCGTTATTGGTCTCGTTGCATTCGCTGTGATTGTTGGCGCGTTAATTCATAACCGCCGCAAATCAACAGCTATCGAATACTAAAAACGCGTAACTAAAGAAACAGATCGGGCACCGGATTAGGCATGGCAAAAAAAGAGGCTCGAGAGCTTAAGAAGTTGGTGATTGTTGAATCACCTGCGAAGGCTCGAAAGATTGGCGGCTACCTCGGCGATGGTTACATCGTCGAGGCTAGCGTCGGCCATATCCGAGATTTGCCACAACGTGCCGCCGATATTCCCAAGGAATACAAGGGCATTGCCTGGGCTAAAGAGGGCGTCAATATTGAAGAAGATTTCGCTCCTTTATACGTAATTAATCCCGACAAAAAGGCCAAAGTGGCCGAGCTCAAAGCGTTGATGAAAGATGCCGACGAACTCATTCTGGCAACTGACGAGGACCGCGAGGGCGAAGCTATTGCCTGGCACCTTGTTGAAGTTCTGGAGCCAAAGATTCCTATTAAGCGAATGGTCTTTAATGAAATTACTAAAGAGGCCATTCAAAAAGCAGTAAATGAAACGCGCGATCTTGATTATCACTTAATTGATGCACAAGAAACTCGCCGCGTCCTTGATCGTCTCTTTGGCTATCGCTTATCTCCTGTGCTCTGGAAGAAAGTTATGCCACGTATTTCAGCAGGACGTGTGCAATCAGTTGCCACTCGTTTAATTGTTGAAAAAGAGCGCGAACGTATGGCCTTTATTTCATCTAGTTGGTGGGATCTCAATGCCAAGTGCGAACTAGGCTTTAACGCGCGCCTGATAAGTGTTGAAGGCAAGAAAGTTGCAGCAACAAGTGACTTCGGTGCAGATGGCGCAGTAAAAGAGAAATCACTCGCAAACATTTTATTATTGGACGAATCAGGTGCACGCCACCTTGTTGATTCACTCAAGTCATCACCATTGACTGTTAAGTCCATTGAAGATTCACCGCGTACTGAGCGACCAAAGCCACCATTTACAACATCGACTTTGCAACAAGATGCAGGCGGACGACTTGGTTGGGGCGCACAAATCACAATGCGTATCGCACAACGTTTATATGAAAACGGCTACATCACTTACATGCGTACCGACTCAGTCAATCTTTCGGCCCAAGCAATCAACGCAGCACGTGCAAGTGCTAAAGCGCTATACGGCGCAGACCACGTTTCAGAGACTCCACGAGCATATGCAAGCAAGACAAAGAATGCCCAAGAAGCACACGAAGCAATTCGCCCAGCCGGTGATGTCTTTAAGACTCCCGGTGAATTAGCTCCCGAACTTTCTCGTGATGAATTTGCACTCTATGACCTAATTTGGAAACGCACCGTTGCATCACAAATGGCTGATGCTAAGAAGATGCAGATGCGCGTTGATTTTGATGCCCGTACCAACGACGGTAAAGATGTTATTTTCCGCGCAAACGGATCAGTACTCACCTTCCCAGGTTTCCTTGCAGCGTACGAAGAAGTTGCCGACGATAAGACCGATGAAGAAGCAGAAGATCGCAGACTTCCAGCGATGAGCGTTGGGCAAGCAGTAAAGGTCACTGAATACAGCTGCGAAGGCCACGATACAAAGCCTCCTGCCCGCTATACCGAGCCAACACTTGTAAAGAAGCTAGAAGAGCTTGGAATTGGCCGTCCATCAACGTTTGCATCCATCATTCAAACTATTCAAGATCGCGGCTATGTCTATAAGCGCGGTCGTGCACTTGTTCCGGCATTCCTTGCTTTCTCTGTTACTGGTTTACTCGAGCAACATTTCTCTAAATTGGTTGATTACGAATTTACGGCAAGCATGGAAGAGGATCTAGACAAGATTGCAAACGGAGAAGCACAACGCGTTGATTGGCTCCGTGATTTCTTCTACGGACACGATGGTCAACCCGGACTTAACGAACTCTCTGCCGACCTTGGCGCTATTGATGCGCGCGAAGTTAACACCATGCGCCTTGGCGATGACATTGAAATTCGTGTGGGACGCTACGGCGCATACTTGCAACAGGGCGAAGGTGAAACGCGCAAACTAGCCAACATCCCAGAGACGATGGCGCCGGATGAATTAACACTTGCCGTTGCAATAGAAATTCTTGCCAAGCCATCAGGTGAGCGCGAACTCGGTATCGATCCAGAAACCAACTTGCCAATCATTGCTAAGTCCGGTCGCTTTGGTCCATATGTCACCGAAGTATTTCCTGTCCTCGAGCCAGAGCTAACCGCATCAGGAAAGAAGAAGCGCAAGAAAGCTGATGCTCCAAAACCAAAGACAGCATCCCTTCTTTCTACAATGACACTAGACACAATCACGTGGGAGGACGCACTACGTCTTCTTTCGTTGCCTCGCACATTAGGTACTGATTCACAAACGGGCGAGGACATCACTGTTCAAAATGGACGCTACGGCCCGTATCTAAAACGCGGTGTTGATTCACGTACTCTCACCAGTGAAGACCAACTCTTCTCATTAACACTTGATGAAGCCCTTGAGATTTATTCCAAACCAAAAGAGCGCCGTCGCGGTGTTGCAAAACCACCACTGAAAGAACTGGGAATGGATCCTGCAACACAGAAGCCGCTACTTGTTAAGGATGGACGCTTTGGTATGTATGTCACCGATGGCGAAACAAATGCAACGCTTCGCCGCGGAGATACAGTCGAAGCTCTAACACTTGAGCGAGGTCTTGAATTATTGGCCGGTCGTCGTGCATGGGAAGCAGAGAACGGCC
>WLMD01000102.1 GCA_009700405.1 Actinomycetota bacterium
CATTTGTTCTCACCCAAACGCCGTGATGATGTCATCGATAAATTGCAAGCAGCGGCGGATCGAAATATCAAGCGCTACAACTTGATGCCAGAAGAGGCAGGTGAGCTCTAATGGAACAACCATTTGCAATCACACTTCAGGTTGAATCTAGCCTTGCCAATCACACAGGGTCTTGGCGCGTAGAACGGCCTCAATATGTAAACCTCATGCCTCCTTGCAACAATGCATGTCCTGCTGGTGAGAATGTGCAGAAATGGTTGTACACCGCAGAAGATGGTTCGTATGAAGAGGCATGGCGTGCTCTCATTGTTGAAAATCCATTCCCTGCAATCATGGGACGCGTTTGCTACCACCCATGCCAAACGGTTTGTTCTCGCGCACAATTGGATGAAGCGGTCGGTATTAATTCAGTAGAGCGATTCCTTGGCGATCTTGCAATCGAAAAGGGTTGGAGTATTCCTGTTACCGCACCATCGACTGGCTTTAAAGTATTGATTATCGGAGCAGGACCAACAGGTTTATCTGCTGCGTATCACCTTCGCCGAATGGGCCATGCAGTAACAATTCGCGATGCTGCCGATCTTGCTGGCGGAATGATGCGATTTGGTATTCCTAAATATCGCTTACCTCGCAATATTCTCAATGCCGAAATCGCTCGCATAGAGGATATGGGTGTTCGTTTTCAGATGAATCATCGTGTAGATAATGTGCAAGACGCCATTGACGATGGATTTGATGCTGTCTTCTTGGCTGTAGGTGCACAGATAGGAAAGCGTGCCTATATTCCTGCAGGCGAAGCCGCTCGCATTCTCGACGCGGTAAATGTTTTGCACGATGTCGCAGATGGCGAGGCGCCACTTCTTGGTCGTCGCGTCGTTGTCTATGGTGGCGGAAATACTGCGATAGATGTTGCTCGCACAGCAAAGCGACTTGGCGCTGACGAAGCAATGATTGTCTACCGACGCACTCGTGAAAAAGCACCCGCTAATGACACCGAAATTCAGGAGGCCATTGAAGAAGGCGTCTTGATGAAGTGGCTCTCCACTGTAAAACATGCCGATGCAGGTGTATTGAAAATTGAACGCATGGAATTAGATGACAAAGGCTTTCCACAGCCAACGGGAGAATTTGAAGAGTTAGAGGCGGATTCATTGGTCTTGGCACTTGGGCAAGAAGTGGATCTATCGCTCATTAATAACTTGCCCGATGTTGAGGTGCGAGAAGGCGCTGTCCATGTGGATTCCAACATGATGACAGGTCGCGCAGGAATATTTGCTGGTGGCGACATGGTGCCAGCCGAACGTACGGTCACAACAGGTGTTGGTCATGGAAAGAAAGCTGCGCGCAATATCGATGCATGGCTTCGCAAAGAGAAATTTGAAAAAGAGCCAATTCCAAAAGTTGTTGAATACTCAGACCTCAATCCTTGGTACTACTCGGATGCACCACACGCAGTGCGCCCACGCCTTGAAGGTGCACGTCGTGCCTCCAACTTCGACGAGGTTGTCCAAGGTCTTGATGAGTCCACCGCACTATACGAAGCGCGTCGTTGCATGTCGTGTGGCAATTGCTTTGAGTGCGATAACTGCTTTGGAGTCTGCCCAGATAACGCGGTAATCAAATTAGGGCCAGGCAAGGGTTTTGAATTCAATTTAGATTATTGCAAAGGTTGCGGAATTTGCGTCACAGAATGTCCTTCAGGTTCCATCATTATGATCCCAGAAAAGAGCTAACACCATGATCATTTGCGTACCAGTTACCCCATCAGGCACCGTAGATCCAAGTTGGGGACGAGCCGACAGAATCGCCGTTACAGAAGTTGTTGACGGGGCGATAATCAATTGGAATGAACATGACACGTTTTGGAATACGCGCCATGATGACGGTTCTCATGGCTCCCACCATGCGCGAATAGCGAAATTCCTCATTGAGAATAAAGTTGAAGAAGTTGTTGCCAATCACATGGGCGAAGGCATGGTCCGGATGATGGAAACAATGAAGATCCCTACCCACTTAGGGGCAGAAGGAGAAGCGAAAGCTGCTGTTCTATCTCTTTAGCGCTTAGGTGTTCGGGAGTACTGCACGCCATCGCGATAGACAGATATAACGCAACCGTTTACTACAGGGCCAGCAACAAGTAGTTCGGGTAACCCTTTTTCTTCGCCAATGCGCCAACTATTTTCATCGATAGAAACAAGTTTGAGGTCAAACTGCGGAGCCTCTACCCCTCCAGGGGCAATAAGAAATAGTTCGTTTTCTCTTTCAATAATTCTAAAATTGTTAAACCACGGTGAATAATTTCTGTAATGGCCGACAAGCGGGTGCAGAAGAGTTTTTTTCGCTGAAACTTTAGTTGGATCAGAGTAATAGACATCAGGGCCACATACCCAACTCGCACCTCGAGCATCCTTCACGAAATCCCAACGAAATATTTCTAGCGCTGGGATATCGCAGACGTATCGACCAGTCCACGTTGGCTCCAAAGTTCCGCTCGCCGTTCCGGTAGAAACATTGATGCCAGATTCTTTATTGTGGGAAATCGTGATCTTGCCAGATGAACTTGTGAATTCTCCAAACATCTCTGGGGTTGGGATCAAAGATGAAATTCCATTTTCGATGCAAAGCTCTGCCGGAGGAAGAGCAACAAAACCTTTTGAACCCGGTATAAATAATTGATGTGCGGCTCGTGCAATCACATGCGCTGCAGGGTAGTCGCCATTTGCATTTGTTAGTACCGTGATTCCAAAATTCGATTCTGTATCAACGAGAGCAAATGATGAATACCCGACCATTCCGCCGCCATGCGATAAGCAGCGCTTTCCATTAACTAATTCAGTATTAATTCCTAGGCCATAGAAATTTTCTGTAATTGTGTATCCCCCACGAATTTCAATCATGCCCTCACCATCAGGCGCATGAGGTGTGGTCATATCCATGAAATTTTTAAGAGGTAGAAGTTCACTTCCGCCAACAGTGCCTTTATTGAGCAAAAAGAGCAGGAATTGCGCCATATCTGTGGATGTAGATGCGACGCATCCATCTGCCGGGAATACCTCAAACCACGTTGCTCGCGATTGTGGTTGCCCTGGTCGCCACGGTACGTCTTCGCGCATCGGCCAATATCCGACCGCTAGCGATTCACGATTTTCGTGCAAGATCGCTCCCAAAGAATTACGCATATGGAGAGGCTCGAATACGCGCAGACGAATTTGTTCGGCTAAAGGTGTACCAGCCAACTCCTCAATCGCTAAACCCAAAAGCATGAAACCAACGTTGGAGTAATGAAAGTGTTTTTCTGGGTTTTCGACTCGAGGGGAATCTCTGAGAGCCCAAATTTGGGCAAAGTCATCAGGTATCCCATCTCCCCCTAATATCAAACCAGCGGTATGAGATAAAAGATTTTTGATAGTTACTTCAGACGAGTTCCCCGAAATCTTGACCCATGGCAATATTTCAGAGATTTGTTGTTCTAAAGTTATTCGTCCTTCGTGCACTAACTGATTAACGATGATTCCTATAAAGGTCTTGCTAATTGAGCCAACCTGGAATAAATGATCCGTCCGCATTGGGATAGCTCTTTCGATGTCCGCAAACCCAAATGCAAATTCACTAATGATTTTATTCTGGTCAGTAATGACAACTGTGCCACCTGGCAGCGGCCAATGCTTCATCAGGTCATCAATAAAACTCTTTAATTGATCAACCTGGCTTTTCATTAGCGTAAGAAATTAACAATCGTGGACTTGAGCAAATCAACGGTCTGGACAACTTCAGGGATATCAGCCCACTCATATGGTGAGTGAAGATTGCCGCCAAGTGGTCCAATCAAGATTGTAGGAATTCCAGCAGATTGCAATAGAGCTGCGTCCGTCCATGCATTGAGCCCTTGTTGGTCAGCTGGTTTTCCTAATACTTCACGCGAGGCGCTATCAAAGGCTGCGAGCAAGTCATCTAGGCCTGCGCCAACAAATGGATCGCGATCTACTTTGACATCTATTTCAGCTTTAAAATCAGGGAACTCCTTGCGAATTTCCACAAAAATCGCTTCGATTTCAGAAACTCTGTTGGCAAGTGTTTCTCCTGGCTGCGTTCCGATTTCAATTCCAAGAACTACTTGGCTTGGGTAGGTTGCATAATCGGTTCCACCGTGAATAGTGCCAGTATGAAAAACAGTTCGGCCATTAAGCGGATCTGGATTGTTTTTCCATTCGCGTTCATCAAGTTGATGCAGGGCTCTAATTACTTCAGCCATGTGCACAATCGCATCAATTCCTTCATCGGGAGTAGACCCGTGTGAAGCTTTTCCAAAGACGGTGATATCAATCCAACCAAATCCTTGATGCTCGGTAACAACAATTGGCAGCGCTGCTGGTTCGATAACAATCGCTGCATCAATGGAGTGATTCTTTACTAGGTGCTCGGTGCCTATAGACGTTCCTTCTTCGTCAATCACGCAAGCAAGTAATACATCTCCTTTTAGGGGGACTTTGTCTCTCACAAGATCGCGCAACGCCAACATCGCGGCGGCACAACTAGCTTTGTCATCCACTACACCTAGGCCGTACATGCGATCGCCGTCAACCCAAGGATTCAAAGCACGGTCAGCCCAGTTTGCATATCCGACAGTGTCGCTATGCGCGTTGATGCATAGTGTTGGTCCAGGTTGCGAACCGCGTAGTCGCGCCAACATATTGGGGCGACCCGGAGTTACATCATCAAGTAACACTTCTAGTCCTGCGGCTTCTAGCCATGTAGCCATGAATTGAGCAACGTTGCGCTCTCCTGACCCATCCGGAATTAGCCACGGGGTCACAGATTCGATACGTACTAATTGGTCCAGTAGAGAGACGACCTCTTCGCGACTAGTTGTCATTGTGTATCTCCTTTGGATGGATCAGAAAAGAAGCATGCCACAAGGTGTGACTCTGATTTTGCCGAAATTTGTAAGAGAGGGTCTTCGTTAAGGCATTTTTCTGGCTCGCCGAGTTCGCGAAAAAGCGGACAGCGGGGATGGAAACGGCAACCAGATGGAATTGAGGAAGGACTTGGAATTTCACCTGAAAGAATTGTTCGACTAGCGCCTTCAATCGCTTCAGGAACCGGAATCACCGAAACCAAAGCTTTTGTATATGGGTGCATCGGATTCTCAATCAGGTCGACTGCGGATGCTTCTTCAACGATGCGCCCTAAGTAGATGACAGCGATGCGATCTGCAAACATCCATGCCAGAGAAAGATCATGGGTAATGAATAAATAGGAAACACCTAATTGGTCACGCAAATCAGCCATTACACGCAAGATTCCCGCGCGAAGTGAAACATCCAACATCGATACCGGCTCATCAGCAATGATGAGAGAAGGCTTCAAAATAATCGCACTCGCGATTGCAACTCTTTGGCGCTGCCCGCCCGAAAGTTGATGAGTAAAGCGATCGCCGATATCTGCAGCGGGACGCAATCCAGCTTGCGCAAGGGCGGCTAGAGCTAAAACTCTTCGCTGCTCTTGGTTCTCGCCAATGCCGTGAATTTCAAGAGGCTCCATGACAGTTTCGATAACTCTTTGTCGCGGGTCCAATGATTCAAATGGATCTTGAAAAATCATTTGAAAATTCCGGCGCATTGCTCGTAGTTCGCTACCTTGCAATGGCACCAAATCCACGCCATCAAGGAGAATTTTTCCGGATGTAGGTTCAAGAAGACGCATCACTGCATTAGCGATAGAAGTTTTGCCACTTCCTGACTCACCTACAAGTGCCAGGGTTTCTCCTGGGTGCAGCTGCAAACTGACTCCATCAACTGCGCGCGCAATCTTGTTCTTCCCAGCTGAACCGCTGAGTTGGTATGAGACATGCAAATCTTCAATCGATAATGAAAACTTTTCGCTCATTGAACACCTACTTGATTTTCGCTTACCAAGTGACATGCGACGCTTTGATTGCCACCGATATCAATTAGATCTGGAACTTCCGTTGCGCAGCGACTTAGGGCGACATCGCAACGGTCAGCAAAACGACAACCAACTTGGAGGGTGGAAAGATCTGG
>WLMD01000103.1 GCA_009700405.1 Actinomycetota bacterium
AATCAATTCTTCCTTACGAGAGAGGCGATTGCGGCTTGCGGGACGTAGAGCCACACGGGTAAATGTCTTTGGGCATAAATAAATTCTCTAAACTCTTGTTGAATTTGAAATAATCTTAAAAGCGCCCGATCGACAGTGAGAGACATCCCAGTTTGGTAGGCATGCAGGACATTATCTTGGGCATTCTCTATCCACTTTTCTAAGTCCGCGGTTCGGGAGAAATCAGATCGTTTATCAACCACGCGTGCAACATGGTCTATAGATTGCAGAAGTGACGCTAAGTCTTGAATGAGAGGCTGATGCGTGGATAGGAGTTGCTGAGTGGCTACAGGATTTCCATCAAAATCTATGACCAAATATCTACCTTCTGAGGTTCTGAGGATTTGCCCTACGTGAAAATCTCCATGCGTCAAAGACAAATCCTGACTGCCGAGAGTCTTTAGATTATGGAATTCTGACCTAATCGTCGGTGCAAGATCACTGAGCAGGGTTCCCTCTTCACCAGGCAGGAGTGTTAGAGCGATTTCTAAATCTGAAAGAGCCGAGGAAATCCACCCTGACTGTGCAGCCAAATCAGATTTGTGGTGGGCATGAACCAAGAAACCCTTATGCATTCGCGCAAGAATTTCACCAAGTTCAGAACCAAACTGCGTCGAATCTCCAATTGAACTCTCACTAGAGAGAAAAGATTGAGCTAGATCTACTGCCCACGTCCAGCCATCATCAGAACCTGGAATATAGGTAGTCATCAAGGCTAAAAGGTATTGGCTGCCTTCGTGAGTCCATTGAATTGTCGCAAGCAATGAGGGCATATCTATAAACCCAGCGGCACTGAGCGCTTCAATCTTTGGAAGTGAGGTTAAGGAACTTTCGGAGATTTGTGAGAAATATTTGATGATTACTTCTTCGCCCACAACAACTGACTCTTCAGTTTGGTCTACTCCAATAGATCTTTCACCTGACTTTGCTCCCACGTACCGATTATTGATGGTGAAATTTCCGTTGGAACTTTCCGCATTGGGTAATTGCGAAAGTGCTTGAGATAGTCCATCGCCAGCAACTGCACGCCGAACGCCATCAACTGTGAAAACTAGTGGAATGGAAAAAAGTGTTTCAGTATTATCTTTAATAATACATAAATAGAGGTCGCCGCCCACGTGCAAGGAGTCAAGCAATATAAGGGGAGCAGTGATTGAATATGAGTGAGCGCCGGTACGCCTGGGCAATAGTGATGATGGATCAGCTTTGGCTAAAGCCTCGTCCCATTGCTTGTGCAGCATATTAAAGAGATTGTTGAGTTTCTCTGTACTTGCGCCCAACACTTTCAATCACATCTGCTCCAACTTTTACTCCACTATTTCCTTGGATGCGAGCCTTGGTTTCGCGGAGTAAATCCTGCAATTTATGATCATTGAGCAATCGATCAATGGCATCGACCATTTCTGCATCGTCAAAGTCATATGTTGCCAGACGTACGCCGAAACCTGTCTCGTCGATTCGCTGCGCGTTGTCATATTGATCCCAGAAGAGCGGCAGAACAATCATTGGTTTACCAAAGTGCATAGATTCAACAACTGTGTTATTTCCACCGTGGGTGATTACAAGGTCTACCTGCGGAATAATCTTTATCTGAGGTAAGAATTCTGCCCCGTACATATTTTCAGCCAACTCATATGAGGCGTGCTGCGGACCCTTGCTCACAATAAAACGGTGCCGAGTCTTTCCAAGGATCGAAACAAGGCGACGCATGAGATCTACATCAGCGCTTCCGAGTGACCCCAGTGAAAGATAAATCAACGCGCTGCCTTCAGGGCGGTTCTTCATTGACTCTGGGAGTTCAAAGTCTCCGTCAGTATCGCGAACACTTGAATCCATTCGATGCCATGTCTGATCTAACGGGCGCTGATCCGTGTAATCAATTTCTTGAGGATAGACATAGAGGTTTGCTTGCTCTGATGTATGAATAAATTCCATATCAGGCAGCGGTGGCGCACCTTGCTCTATTACCCAAGCGTTAAAGGTTTCCCACATAGCGCGATGTGTGGTGCTGTATTTCTTTTTGAAGTCACCCCATTGGCTCTGATCATCACAAGGCAACCCTGAGAATGTGGGAGGAACGCCCTCACCTTTCATTTCGAGAGGATTGCACGAGACTATTCGTACGAAAGGGGCCCCTGAGGTGAGGAGAGCCGGGAAAGTTAATACATTATCTTCAACAATGACATCCGGTTTTACGCGAGCAATAATCTCTCGCAATTGAGGTTCGCAGTACATAGAACCATCGATAAGAGCCTGCCACGTCGGTTTAATGAAAGTTTCTAATTGATCAATTGTAGGTTTGCGAAATTCAGGGGATGTATCGCGGATAAAATCTTTCCAGAATTGCCCAGGATCTTGATCTCCAGAATCCGAAGGAGGGGCTAAGTCGACTAGGTCTTCCTCAAATCCAAATCCTGTCAACTTGCCTTTCCATGAAGCTTCAGCTGCAAAGACAACTCGATGTCCGCGTTTAAGTAGTGCGCTACCTAGGCCAACACATTGATTGGTAGGACCGTATGCCGATTCGGGCATAAAGAGAATTGTTAATTTCTGAGCGCTCATACTGACTCCCTTTTATTGTCGAGGCTAAGTTTATGTCCCGTACCTAACCGTGCATATTCAAGTATGAGTTCGACTGCGACTTCATACGTCAGTGTTGGATGGCCCGCCATAATTCGATATCCGTAAGCGTCTTCAAGCGCCACGAGATTTCGGCTTAAATCCAACGAAGAAGATTTGAGGCTGAAGACAGAAAGCGCACTTCCCGTTTCCAAAATAGATTGATACAAGGTGACCTGTCGATCATAAAGGGCGGTCAGCAATATTGCATAGACAGTATGTCTTGGCGCTGCGCCGCCGAGTGCACATAAAAGCTTGACGCCATCATCGTTATCGTCGAAGGGAACGCCGCTTCGAATGGTACGGACAAGTCTTTCGGCTGGATCCTCAATACCTTCAATTGCGCGAAGACGTTCTTCATAAAAACGCTCTGAAACCGCGCGGGTTGCGTCAATGAGTAAATCTTGCAAATCTGGATAGTGATAGAGAATGGCTCCAGAAGTTAGGCCAGCTTTATCTGCAACCTGATTGAGGCGCACGGCAGTGCCATGCTCGGCCATCGCTCTTTGCGCTGCCAGCAGCAATCGATCGCGCCGTTCTTTGCTCGGACTTGCCACGACCACCCTTTCCAACGCTTGCCATGCGGGATTTGCGCCTGGTCGCTTACGCTACATCACTGAAGGTGATTTTGGAAGATTGAATCGCAATTCAGAAATATTGAAAATACCTTGAATTTAAGGGAGATTTCCCTTGCTAAAAACTGAATTTGGGGTCAGAATTCACCAAACCTCGAGTCAATAGGCCCGCAGGTAATTCCAGGTCTTTGGCTGGTCTAGATACGGAGGAATAGATGCACAGCGTTTTTAGTAATCGCGGAAGAAAGATCGTAATTAGTTCTATGGCTGCTGGCTTGCTCTTGCTTGTGAGCGCCTGTTCAAGTTCATCTGATGAAGCATCGGGCGCCCTTGACCCTAATGCTGATCTCACAAAGCAATCTTTGGTAGTTTCAAACTGGGCTGCGTACAACCCACCTGATTTGGCAGCTACCTTTGAAAAAGCTATCGGCGCAAAAATGACTATCACTAACCATGCTACTAATGAAGAAATCATGGCGAAGTTAACCTCCGGTGCTGATTCTGGAATTGACGTTGCATTTGTTTCTGGACAATACGCACAAGCACTTGCTGCCCAAGGACTTCTTGAGCCAATTGATACCGCGCTAATTCCAAATCTCAGTAACCTGTATCCAGAAGCATCAAAACTTGCTTATGACATCGGAAATAAATACTCGGTTCCTTACACATGGGGAACAACTGGAATTTGCTACCGTAAAGATCTAACCGGCTTTGATCCAACAAGTTGGAACGATCTTCTCAATCCTGCAGCAAACGTCAAAGGCAAGACGACAATGCTTGCCACTGAGCGCTGGTTAATGCTTCCAGCCCAGAAACTACTTGGCATTTCTGCTAACTCAACAGATGAAGCAGAAATGGCAAAAGTTAAAGCGCAGCTCATCGCAACCAAGAAGACTCTTCTTGCCTACGATGACACCACTTTCTACACCCGTCTTGTTTCAGGCGAAGCTTCAATGGTTGAAGCCTGGGATGGTTGGTGCAACTACGGAATCACTGATAACAAGAACATTAAATTTGTGATTCCAAAAGAAGGTAGCGACCTCTGGGTTGACACCATGGTGATCTTGAAGACTTCAAAGAACAAAGAAGCAGCTCATGCATTTATTAACTACATCTTGGATCCAGCAGTTAATTCATGGGTAATCTCAAACGTTCTTTACAAGACTCCTGACAAGGCTGCAATGGAACTCACTGCGGCTAAATTAGGCGAGACTTATCCAAATATGTTGATGACACCTGCTGAACTGCTAAAGGGTGAAGGCTTGAATGACCTAGGCACATCAGGTCCTATGTACACGAAAATCGCTACAGAGGTCACATCTTCTAAGTGACTTTAACTATTCGCCCTCGAGTAAGTCGTGATTCTGAAAAGCGTCGCGACTTACTCGAGCGAATGGTTTTACAAGGCCCAGGCCTTCTCTTCATCATCATATTTATGGCTATACCGATTACCTTGGTGGCGATTTACTCAATATTTCAGCGTGGAAGATTCGGCGGAATCGTCTATAACGCCACAACCGAAAATTTCACTCGCGCCTTTGACCCTGTCTATTTAGGAGTCTTGGTCGATTCAATCAAAATTGCGGGAATCACAACGGCCCTGGCGATTGTTATTGGGTATCCAACTGCATATGCGATTGCAAAGTTGCCTAAGAAATGGCGCTCCATTGCCCTAGTGCTTGTTGTGATGCCATTTTGGACTAATTTTCTGATCCGAACCTATTCGTGGATCATGCTATTTAATCGCGAAGGACTTCTGAACCACGCATTAATGAAATTCAATATTATTCACACGCCTCTGGATTTGTTGTACACCCAGAGCGCCGTAGTCGTTGGACTTTTATACGGATATTTACCGCTCATGATTTTGCCTCTCTACGCCTCCATCGAGAGGTTAGATCCTCAGCTCGGAGAAGCCGCAGCAAATCTTGGTGCCACAAAAGCACGCGCCTTTTTCTCTTTGACTCTCCCGCTAACCGCATCTGGACTCATCGCTGGTTCCATATTTGTTTTCATTCCTAGTTTGGGAAACTTCATAGTTCCCGAACTCCTCGGTGGTGGAAAAACTGTAATGGTGGGCAACTTGATTAGGGATCAATTCCTTAAGGCTCGCGATTGGCCATTTGGATCCGTTCTTGCACTCTCAGTAATTCTGCTTGTCTTTATTTTCTTCCTGCTTCAAAGTTTGGTTGAAAAGAGATATTCGAGTGAAGTCAATGAGTAAATTGCTCTCTCGTATCAAACCTTTGAAGTTAATCCTTTTTGGCACTTTTGCTTTTCTATACATTCCAATTTTCGCCTTGATGGCTATGTCATTTAATGGAGCGCACTCGCCATTTATTTTAAAAGGTTTCTCGTTTAAATGGTACTCAATTTTGATCCATGATTCACGAGTAATTCACGGATTGATTAATACGTTAATCGTGGCAACTGGTTCTACGATTCTTTCTACAATTTTAGGAACGATGCTGGCCGTCGGACTACATCGGTATACCAAATCTCCATTCCTTAACGCTTTCGCTTTAGCCCCGGCCATTGTTCCTGACATAGTTCTGGGCATTGGTCTACTGGCTCTTTACGCCCTGCTATCTGTTTCCTTAGGACTCTATTCAGTCCTATTCGCGCACGTCGTATTTAGTATGGCCTTTGTAACGGCTGTGGTTAAAGC
>WLMD01000104.1 GCA_009700405.1 Actinomycetota bacterium
CGTTCTGCCACGAAAATGGATTTGGAAGCAATCACTGCGGCAAAAGGTTTGAAAGTAATTGCACGTGCGGGTGTTGGCTTGGACAACGTGGAGATTCCTGCGGCAACCGCTGCAGGAGTCATGGTCGTTAACGCACCAACATCAAACATAGTCAGCGCCGCCGAATTAGCTATTGGATTATTGCTCGCCTCTGCTCGATTTATTTCACCTGCACATGCAGCACTTCGAAATCACAAGTGGGCACGCTCTAAATACACGGGTGCTGAGCTTTTTGAAAAGACTTTGGGAATAGTTGGCTTTGGTCGCATCGGACAGCTTGTTGCTGCTCGCATGCAAGCCTTCGGAATGAGCGTTGTTGCCTACGATCCATATTTGCAACCAGCGCGTGCGGCTCAATTGGGCGTTCGATTGGTTTCATTGGATGAGCTGCTTTCAATAAGTGATTTCATCACCATTCACCTACCAAAGACAAAAGAGACTGCAAATCTCATCGGAGTAGAAGCGCTTAAGAAAGTAAAACCATCAGTTCGCGTTATCAATGCTGCCCGTGGTGGCGTTCTTGATGAAGTAGCTTTATATGACGCTCTTGTAGAAGGACGCGTTGCTGGCGCAGGTCTCGATGTCTTTTCGACCGAGCCTTGCACTGATTCACCATTATTTACTTTGGATCAAGTAGTTGCGACTCCACACTTGGGCGCTTCCACTGATGAAGCACAAGAGCGTGCAGGAATTGCAGTCGCGGTCTCCGTTCGTAAAGCTCTTGCTGGCGAACTAGTACCTGATGCAGTAAATGTTAAGGGTGGCTTAATTCACGAAGATGTTCGTCCTGCATTGCCTTTGGTTGAAAAACTTGCGGGGGTTTTAGTTGGTCTGGCTGGTGAAGTCCCGGTCAGCATTGATGTACTAGTTAGCGGTGAAATTGCCGCGCACGATTGTTCAATCCTCGGAACGAGTGTTCTTCGAGGCGCTTTAACGGCGCTTGGAGCAGAGGATGTCACGTATGTAAATGCACCTGGGATTGCTTCTGAGCGCGGCCTCGTTTCTAACGTGACAACGGATGTTGTCTCTCATGGACATCGAAATCTACTAACACTCAATGCAGCACTTGCAAGTGGTGTAAAGATTTCCGTAAGCGGAACCTTGATGGGCATTCGTCAAGTTCAGAAGATTGTTTCTATCGATGATTACGATTTAGATTTAGTACCCACTGAGCATTTACTCTTTATGCGATACACGGATCGCCCGGGAGTTATCGGCACTGTTGGCAACGCCCTCGGTGAATCTTCCATCAATATTGCGGGTATGCAGGTTGCTCGTAGCCACGAAGGAGGAGAGGCCTTGATGGCTCTTACTGTTGATTCACC
The DNA here is from genome assembly GCA_009700405.1 of Actinomycetota bacterium. Lineage (GTDB taxonomy): Bacteria > Actinomycetota > Actinomycetes > Nanopelagicales > Nanopelagicaceae > QYPT01. The sequence continues at coordinate 1,365 of WLMD01000104.1, forward strand.
TGTGCCCGCTGATGTAGTTGCACATTTAGAGAAAATAACCGGAGCCAACTTGGCTCGTTCCGTAACGTTAGGTGCATAAGACATGTCAAAAACATCTTTCAATCTCTCGATAATTGCTGGAGACGGAATCGGTCCAGAAGTAGTTGGTGAAGGCCTCAAGGTTCTTGATGTGGTCGCCGCAAAATATGGCCTGACCTTTGTAAAAACTTCGTATGACCTCGGAGCGAGTTATTACCACCGCACTGGTGAAGTTCTTCCCGATTCGATCATGGCAGAACTTGCCAAGAGTGATGTAATTCTCTTGGGCGCAGTAGGAGACCCATCGGTTCCAAGTGGATTACTTGAGCGCGGACTTCTACTAAAGATTCGATTCGCATTTGATCATTATGTAAATTTGCGACCAACTCGCCTCTACCCAGGTGTTACTTCACCATTGGCCGGAGTCGAAAACATTGATTTCATCGTTGTGCGTGAAGGAACTGAAGGCCCATACGTTGGCGCAGGCGGGGTTCTAGCGCTAGGTACTGATGCAGAAATTGCGACCGAAGAAAGTCTAAACACCCGACGTGGCGCGGAGCGAGTTATTCGTGATGCTTTCGCTCGAGCAATGGCACGCCCTCGCAAGAAATTAACTTTGGTTCATAAGAACAATGTCCTTACTCGTTCCGGAAGTCTTTGGACTCGGACTTTTAATGAAGTAGCAAAAGAGTTTCCCGAGATTGAAACTGATTACTTGCACGTGGACGCTGCTGCGATGTTCTTTATAACTCAGCCAGGTCGATTTGATGTCGTAGTCACCGATAACTTATTCGGTGACATTCTTACCGATATTGCAGCTGCCATTTCTGGTGGTATTGGCCTTGCGGCTTCTGGAAATATTAACCCAACCCGCGCCTTCCCATCCATGTTTGAACCAATTCATGGTTCCGCTCCCGATATCGCAGGCAAGAACATTGCTGACCCAACTGCAACCATCATGTCTGTTTCGATGATGCTCGATCATTTAGGTTTCACAGATGCAGCTAAAGACATTGAACGCGCAGTTGAGGCAGATCTCTTGGCTCGTGGTGATGCAAAGCGCAGCACCACTGAAATCGGCGATGCGCTTGTTCGCGCGTTGAAGGGATAGCGATGTCAATAACTATCAATCCTTCCTCTCATGCTGTTTCGGATTCTGATCGAGCCGAAAAAGTCGCTGCTCCTGGTTTTGGTAAGTACTACACAGACCACATGGTTGTTTGTGAATGGACAGAGGCAGATGGTTGGGGAGTTCCCGAACTCAAGGCGTATGCGCCTATTTCGTTGGATCCAGCAGCAATGGTTTTTCATTACGGTCAAGAGATTTTCGAAGGCATGAAGGCGTATCGCCAACCCGATGGTTCGATTTCCTTATTTCGTCCCGAGGCTAATGCTGCACGTTTTAAACGAAGCGCGGCGCGTATCGCACTTCCTGAAATGCCTGAAGAACTTTTCTTAGAGACTGTTGATGCCCTTGTAAAGCAAGATGCGGGTTGGGTTCCAGATAAGGTCGGTGAATCTCTTTATATACGACCATTCATGTTTGCAACTGAAGTTGGATTAGGAGTTCGTCCATCGAATAGAGCTTTGTATATGTTGATTGCAACTCCAGCTGGTGCGTATTTCAATCCAGCAAATGCAGTGACTGTTTGGATTTCAACAGAGTACGTCCGTGCCGCCCTTGGCGGAACTGGTGAAGCAAAATGCGGCGGAAATTATGCGGCATCTCTTGTTGCCCAACGCGCGGCGGCTAAAGAAGGATGCGACCAAGTTGTTTGGATTGATGCTGTGGAGCGCAAATGGGTTGAAGAGATGGGCGGAATGAATCTTTATTTCGTCAAAGGTTCTGGTGCAGATGCGACAATATTTACTCCGAAACTTACCGGGACTCTTTTGCCGGGGATCACACGTGATTCAATCTTGAGCGTTGCTGCCGATCTTGGATACAAGGTTGAAGAAGGCATGATCAGCGTTGATGATTGGCGCGATGGTGTTGCCAGTGGAGAGATCACTGAAATTTTTGCATGTGGTACCGCAGCAGTTGTATCTCCAGTTGGTTGCGCCAAGAGCGTCATGGGCACATGGGTAACAGGGGACGGAAAGCCCGGAGTTATCACCATGCAAATTCGAAACGCACTACTTGGGATTCAACATGGGACCGTTGCCGACTCACATCATTGGATGAAGAAAGTTCTCTGATGCCAATCTCCGATGCTTTCCATATCTACGACACGACTCTGCGAGATGGGGCCCAGCAGGAGGGCTTAAATCTCTCTGTGCACGATAAGTTGACCATTGCGCGCCACTTGGATGATTTGGGTGTTGGTTTTATTGAAGGTGGATGGCCAGGAGCAAATCCAAAAGATACAGAATTTTTTGCGCGAGCGAAAAAAGAATTGGTATTAAAAAACGCCACATTTGTGGCTTTCGGAGCCACTCGTCGTCCCAATGTTAAGCCTGAAGATGATGCGCTCCTTGTCGCCTTGCGCGACTCGGGTGCGCCAGCAGTTACTCTCGTTGCCAAAGCGTACGACCGCCACGTTGATTTAGCTTTGCGTACTACTCTCGATGAGAACTTAGCGATGATTGTTGATTCCATTAACCATTTGCGCGAGAACGGTCAAAGAGTCTTCCTTGACGCCGAACATTTCTTTGATGGGTATCGCTCCAATCGTGCTTACGCACTTGAAGTGGTGCGAGTTGCTGCAGAAGCTGGTGCAGATGTAATTGCCCTTTGTGATACCAACGGCGGAATGTTGCCAGATGAACTCTCACAAATTGTGCACGATGTTTTGCAGGCAAGCTCGGCTCGACTTGGAATTCATTGTCATAATGACACCGGATGCGCGGTTGCTAACTCCATGGCAGCAGTTGCTGCTGGTGCAACACATGTTCAAGGAACCTTAAATGGTTATGGAGAGCGAACAGGAAATGCTGACCTCGTAACTATTATCGCAAATTTACAATTGAAAAAAGGTCAACAAGTCTTGCCTGAAGGCCATCTTCCTGAAGCATTCCGCATTGCACATGCTGTTGCCGAGGTAACGAATATTGCCCCAAGTGGTCGCCAACCTTACGTTGGAGTTTCTGCTTTTGCTCATAAAGCAGGATTGCATGCAAGTGCAATCAAAGTTGATCCTTCTCTCTATCAGCACGAGGATCCAGCAACTGTTGGTAATGACATGCGTATGTTGGTCTCTGACATGGCAGGGCGTGCCTCCATCGAATTAAAGTCCCAAGAACTTGGCGTGGATTTGCGCGGAGACCGCGAACTCATTGGACGTGTTGTAGAGCGCGTTAAGGAAATGGAACTACGCGGCTTCACCTTTGATGCAGCAGATGCATCTTTTGAGTTACTTCTTCGCCAAGAGGCAACAGGCAAACGTCCTAGCTTCTTCACTATTAACCATTGGATTACGACAGTTGAGAAATCAGCAGATCGAACAATTACGACTACTGCGGAGGTCACAATTACTTCCCAAGGAAAAGTAATTACATGTAACGGACAAGGAAATGGCCCTGTTAACGCATTTGATAATGCACTGCGTTCTGGACTTTTGCAGTTCTATCCAGAGCTTGCAAGCCTTGAGCTCACCGACTACAAAGTTCGCATCCTTGAAGGGCGCCTGGGTACTGGCGCTGTAACTCGTGTTTTAGTCGAAACAAGTGACAGTAAAGGCGAGTGGAACACGGTTGGCGTTCATGAAAACGTCATCGCCGCCTCAGCCATGGCGCTCGAGGATGCAGTTACCTACGGCCTACTCCGACAAGGCAGGGTGCCCGAGTAACCTTAAGACATGTCCTCGGTCAGCAATCTTGATGTTGTCACTGCATTCCAGCGACATCTTGAAGCCGAACGAAATTTAGCCGCGCATAGCGTTCGCGCCTATATGGGTGATCTTGAATCCCTCATCTCGCATTTAGATTTACTCGGGGTTGAATCAATCTCGCAATTGGAACTTTCGCATTTACGATCGTGGCTTGCCACTATGCAAGTTAAAGGCGGAGCGCGTACATCGCTTTCTCGTCGAGCGGTTTCTATTCGTCTATTTACTAAATGGGCGCACAAGAATGGATTTACACCTACCGATGTTGGAGTCTCTCTAGCGACGCCGAAATCTCACCGGACCTTGCCCGAAGTTCTTGATATTGCCAATGCAACGCTAGCCATGGATGCCCTTGCTACTCGGGTAGGGGAGGAAGAAACTCCCGAGGCGTTGCGTGATTGCGCCATGGTTGAAATCTTGTATGCCTCCGGGGCTCGTGTTTCTGAGCTATGTGGTTTGGATTTATCTGATGTTGATTATGAGCGCCAGACAATCCGTGTCCTTGGAAAAGGAAATAAGGAACGCACAATTCCAATCGGCAATCCTGCAATGCGAGCCCTCAAAGCGTGGTTAAAGGAAGGTCGCGAGCCTTTGGCAAAAAGTGAATCCGGCAATGCGATTTTTCTTGGGGTTCGAGGAAAGC
>WLMD01000105.1 GCA_009700405.1 Actinomycetota bacterium
ACGCCAACACATAATGCGTTGACTAATGGGTTGCCTGCATATGTTTCATCAAAAACAATTTCTCCACCGATATTTGGCAGACCAAGACAGTTTCCATATCCACCGATGCCGGCAACAATGCCTGGTAGGACGCGTCGAGTATCTGGTGCGTCGGCGGGTCCAAAACGAAGTGGGTCCATTACTGCAATAGGGCGTGCGCCCATCGTCAAGATGTCACGGACAATTCCGCCAATGCCTGTTGCCGCGCCTTGATATGGCTCAATAAAGGATGGGTGATTGTGCGATTCAATTTTAAAAGTGACTGCATAACCCTGACCAACATCGACAACACCTGCGTTCTCACCAATGCCGACAAGCAGTGCATCACTATGCGGTGCTTTCTCTCCGAATTGCTTGAGGTGCACTTTCGATGACTTGTATGAGCAATGCTCAGACCACATCACCGAATACATTGCCAATTCACTCGATGACGGACGGCGCCCTAGGATCTCTCGAATACGTTGATATTCATCGCTTTTTAGACCCAGCGCTGCAAAAGGTTGTTCTTGATCTGGTGTCACCGCGGCAATGGCAACGGTATCTAGAGCCATCTACTTACCAACCATTGCGCTGAGAATTGATGTGAAGAACGGCAATCCATCTGCAGTTGGTCCAGTTAGTGGATCAATCGCGTGTTCTGGGTGAGGCATTAAGCCCACAACATTGCCGCGAGCATTGGAAATACCAGCAATGAGATTGCGAGATCCGTTCGGATTTTCGCCGACATATCGAGCAATAACACGACCCTCTGATTCCAGCGCCGCCAGCGTTTGGTCATCACATTGAAATGACCCCTCGCCGTTCTTGAGTGGGATAACTATTTCGGCGCCTTGCTTAAAATCAGTAGTCCATGGGGTTGAAGTATTTTCAATTCTTATCGTTTGCGGTGTGCAAAGAAAATGAAGTCCTTGATTCTGGGTTAGCGCACCTGGTAGCAAATGTGACTCGCATAGAATCTGAAAGCCGTTGCAAATGCCAAGCACAGGCATTCCTGAATTTGCTTTCTCGATGATCGAACCCATCACAGGTGCGAAACGGGAAATTGCGCCGCAACGTAGATAGTCGCCATAGGAAAAACCGCCAGGAAGAATTACTGCATCAACTCCATGCAAATCGGCGTCATCGTGCCACAGGGCGATTGCATCGGAGCCTCCCGCACGTATTGCGCGAGCCGCATCGCGATCATCTAAAGAGCCTGGAAAAGTTACAACACCAACTTTCATCTACTTCTCAACTTTCACAACAAAAGTTTCAATCACTGGATTAGCCAGAAGAGTTTCAGCCGCACGGGAGACTTCGGCAAGTTGTGCAGGGGTTGGTTCGCCTTCAACTTCAATCTCAAATCGTTTTCCTTGGCGCACCGATTGTGCAAAGGTGAAACCAAGACGTGGGAGAGCCGCCGCGACAGCCTTACCTTGTGGGTCAAGGATTTCTGGCTTCAGCATTACTTCGACCACGATCTTTGCCATTGTGCGCTCCCTTTGCTTTGTTAGTTAAATTCCTTACCGGTCAGTCTCAAATAAGCATCGCGATAACGCTGCGCTGTCTTTTCAACAATTTCATTTGGCAGTGTTGGTGGGGCAGATTCGCGATCCCAGCCGCTGCTCGTCAAATAGTCTCGTAAATACTGCTTATCGAAGGAGGCTTGAGCCCCTCCTGGCTTCCAGGTGTTCGCTTCCCAAAAACGCGATGAATCAGGCGTTAGCGCTTCATCTCCGAGAGTGATTTCGCCCAATGCATCAAGGCCAAATTCAAACTTCGTGTCAGCCAAAATAATTCCGCACTCTTTTGCGTAATCGGCCGCAGCGCCATAAAGCTTCAATGTGAGATCGCGCAATTCACCAGCTTCGGGTGAAACGTGAAGCGCTTCGTCAAAAGTTATATTGATGTCGTGATCGCCAACTTCTGCCTTAGTTGCTGGTGTGAAGATGTTCATCGGAAGCTGAGATCCATCAAGCAATCCTTCTGGCAAAGCGATTCCACATACGGTGCGAGAAGTTTTATATTCGCTCCAGCCACTTCCCGTTAGATAACCGCGCGCAACGCACTCAATAGGAAACATCGTGAGTGGTTTGGCAATAACCGCGCGGCCATGTACTTCTGCCGGCACGTCAGTGCTAATAATGTGATTTGGCACAACAGTTGATAATTTTTCAAACCAGAACATTGATAGTTGCGTTAGGACTGCGCCTTTACCAGGAATCTCTGTTTGTAAAACCCAATCAAAAGCAGATACGCGATCGGATGCAACAATTAATAGTTGTCCAGTTGCATTTGTATAAAGGTCACGAACTTTTCCCGTGCGCAAGTGATCCCACCCAGGTATCGAAGGCGCTGGCGGTGGGCCAGCTGGACCGAAGCCGCTCACCGAATAGAGCCGGGTTTGTACTGCGCTTGGGCAGGATGCGCGGATGTAATCGCGTCAATGCGACTAACAACTCGAGCAATTTGTTGGCGAGCATCGCCAGTAAATTCAATGGGGTCATTTATTAACGCATCTAAAGCATTGCGATCTAGCGGAATGCGCGCATCGGCACTGAGAGCATCAAGAAGATTGTTACCTTTACCTTCGCGCATTTCTAACGCTGCTTTCGTTGCGTGCTCTTTGATGACTTCATGTGCGATTTCACGTCCGACGCCCGCTTTAATCGCTGCCATCAAGATCTTTGTGGTTGCAAGAAATGGAAGGTAGCGCTCTAATTCGGCCTCAATAACGGCTGGGAATGCACCGAATTCATTGAGCACAGTAAGAGTTGTTTCGAGAAGCCCATCGATTGCATAGAAAGCATCAGGAAGTGCGACACGTCGAACTACGCTGCATGAAACATCGCCTTCATTCCATTGATCGCCGGCTAGTTCACTCACCATTGATGCATATCCACGCAACACAACTGCTAGACCATTTACGCGTTCGCATGAGCGTGTATTCATCTTGTGGGGCATTGCCGATGAACCAACTTGGCCAGCCTTGAATCCTTCGGTGACCAGTTCTGCGCCAGCCATCAATCGAATTGAAGTCGCAAGTGAGGATGGCGCTGCCGCAATCTGCACAAGGGATGTCACAACGTCATAATCAAATGAACGTGGATAAATCTGTCCGGTGGAATCAAGGACGCGTTCGAAACCCAATTCGGATGCAATTGCACTTTCTAGATTTTGGTGCGCGGCAGATGATCCAAGTAAATCAATTGAATCCTGCGCCGTACCCACTGGGCCTTTGATTCCACGCATTGGGTATCGTTCTAGTAGACCTTCTAGGCGTTCGTAAGCAAATAGTAATTCTTCTGCAGCGCTGGCAAATCTCTTTCCTAGCGTGGTGATTTGTGCAGGAACATTGTGTGAACGACCAGCAATCGGTTGGTCAGCGTAACGCGAAGCAAGTTCACCAAGTCGCGCCAAAACCGTAATCGTCTTGTCGTGCACAATATTTAGCCCGTTGCGGACTTGAAGTGCTTCGATGTTTTCCGTTAAGTCGCGACTTGTCATACCTGCATGAATAGCTTCATGGCCAGCTAGTGCGTTGAATTCTTCGATGCGCGCTTTCACATCGTGACGAGTGATTTTCTCGCGGGCATCAATGGACTCTAAATCAACATGAGAAATAACTTTTTCATAATCTGCAATTACTGCATCAGAAATCGAGTGACCTAATTTCGATTGCGCACGTGCAACTGCTAGCCAAAGCTTACGTTCGGAAATAATCTTGGCCTCTGGCGCGAAAATCTCGCACATTGCCTTAGATGCGTATCTGCTGGCTAGAACACTCACGGGCGCATTCTCTCGCATTTAATTACCCTTCTCTGCAACTGAGGCATTGAACGCGATGTCGGTACGGTAAAAGGAGCCGGGTAGGTCGATATGGCTAATGCCACGATAAGCACGATCGCGTGCCTCTGTTAAATCCACGCCCATCCCAGTAATGCTCAAGATACGACCGCCTCCAGCAAAGAAAACGTGGGTATCGGAAATTGCAGGCATAGTCGCAATCGCACCGACAGGTTGGGGGTCACTGGGGTAGCCCTTTGCAGCCAATACAACAGTCACCGCTGATTCGGTTTTCCATTCAAGCCTCACCCCATCAAGATTTCGTGTTGCAGCTTTATATAGAAGTGAACCGAGCGGCGTTTTCAATCGAGGGATGAGTACTTGTGTTTCTGGGTCTCCAAATCGCGCATTGAATTCGATCACGCGCACTCCGTGATCCGTTAACGAGAGTCCCGCATAGAGCAATCCAACAAAAGGTGTCCCTCTTGCAGCCATTTCAGCAATCATTGGTGCCAGAACGTCATGATGAGTTTGTTCGATGATGTCACTTGGTGCCCACGGCAACGGTGAATACGCCCCCATGCCGCCAGTATTTGGACCTTCATCGCCATCGAACGCACGTTTAAAATCTTGTGCTGGCTCCATCGCAATAATTGTCTTGCCATCAGATATCCCAAAGAGTGAAATTTCTGGTCCGTCTAAGAACTCTTCGATAACAACTTTCTTACAAGCCAGCGCATGCGCCAAAGCCACTTCACGATCTTGAGTAACAACAACACCTTTGCCTCCTGCTAAACCATCATCTTTCACGACATACGGTGATCCAAACGCGTCTAAGGCTTTTTCAATCTGAACACGATCTGTACATGTTGCGCTGCGGGCAGTGGCAACTCCTGCATCGTGCATGACTTCTTTAGCAAAATTCTTTGAGCCCTCTAATTGAGCAGCAGCCTTTGATGGTCCGAATGTGGCAAAGCCTTGAGCTCGCAATTCATCAGCAACACCATTAACTAAAGGTAACTCGGGGCCAACAACAACCAGGTCAACATCGAGCTCTTGTGCCAACGCAACTATCGCGGCATTGTCTGAGAGATCTAACGCATGGATCGTGGCAAGCTGAGCAATACCTTCATTGCCGGGTGCGCAATGAATTTCAGTAACTTCTGGATCACCTTGGAGTCCTAGTGCGAGTGCGTGTTCTCTACCGCCGCCGCCTACTAGGAGCACTCTCATTAGCTAGACGAAATCCTTTACAACGATTGTTTGAGTACGGCCCGGGCCAACACCAATAGCACTCATTGGTGCACCAGAAATATTCTCAAGGAACTTCACATAATCTTGAGCGTTCTTTGGTAAGTCCGCCAAGGTCTTGGCGCCCGTAATATCTTCTTTCCAGCCCGGAAGATATTCATAAATAGGAATTGCGTGGTGAAAATCAGATTGAGATGAAGGAAGTTCTTCTACTCGCTTGCCATCAATCTCATAGGCAACGCATACAGGAATTTTTTCCCACCCCGTCAAGACATCTAATTTAGTAAGGAAGAAATCTGTTAACCCATTTACGCGAACTGCGTAGCGCGCAATAGGCGCGTCATACCATCCGCAACGGCGCGGACGTCCGGTGGTTACACCAACTTCTCCACCGATGGTGCGCAATTTCTCGCCATCTTCATCAAAGAGTTCGGTAGGGAATGGTCCTGATCCGACGCGAGTTGTGTAAGCCTTAATGATTCCAATAACAGTTGTGATTTTTGTTGGCCCAATTCCCGAACCAGTACAAGCGCCACCCGCGGTTGGATTACTCGATGTTACAAACGGATATGTTCCGTGATCAACATCAAG
>WLMD01000106.1 GCA_009700405.1 Actinomycetota bacterium
GATCTAGGTCATGTGACATGTAGGCGATTGAATAGATATGAATCAGGGTTCCGACTCCAGTAATCAGGAGAACAAAACAAATCGAGAGTTGATCAAGCATTAACCCTGCATCTACCTGGAATGATCCAACAGAAATCCAGTTGAAGAGTTTTTGTGTTACTGCGCGTTGTTCATTTGAGCGGCCGAGCATTTGCGTGAACTCATAGAGTCCGATTACAAAAGCTCCGCCGGACATTGCAGTACCAAGTAAATGTCCCCACTTGTCAGCCCTGCGGCCAGCAAAGAGTAAAAGAGCAGACCCAAATAATGGGAGTGCGATTAGGTAGACCAAGTAATTGCTCGTCATTAGATCACCGCTTCAACAAACTGGCATCATCAACTGATGCCGAACGACGTGAGCGATAAATCGTCACGATGATTGCAAGGCCCACAACAACTTCACACGCTGCAACGACCATTGTGAAGAAAGCCATAACTTGGCCATCTAAGTTGCCGTTGATACGAGCAAAAGTTACAAATGCGAGGTTAGCCGCATTGAGCATTAGCTCAACACACATGAAGACGACGATTGCGTTGCGTCGAACAACTACTCCGATTGCGCCAATTGTGAATAGGAGTGCAGAGACGTATAAATAATTAGCAGCGTTCATTACTTCTCCCCCTCCTCATCTGTGAGTTCAATCAATTGGAAAGGTTTGGAATCAATAACATCGCCACGGGCCTTCAACATCGCAGAAACCGAAGCTTCTGACGCGGTGCCATCAGGCAAAAGCGCAGGAACATCAACTGCGTTATGAAGGGCATAAACACCTGGGTTTGGAAGTCCAGCGGCATTGGCCAGAGATTCTCCACGAAAACGGGCGATGGAAAGATCGCGCTGAGTTGGTCGTGCAATCAGTCGATGATTATGAGCTAAGACCATCGCGCCAAGAGCTGCCGTGATGAGCAGCGCTGAAACGACTTCAAATGGCCAGACATATCGTGAAAAGAGAAGTTGCGACAAAGCTGGAACATTTCCTTCAGCATTGGCATCAGCCAAACCGACCATTCCATGACCAAGAGTTGCTCGACCAAGAAGTGAAAGCATTAATCCGCCGAAGCCAATAGCCGCTGTGATTGCAATTGGACGCAATCCTGGAATTGTTTCCTTCAGAGAGTCCGCACTATCTACTCCGACAAGCATCAAGATAAATAGGAAGAGCATCATTACAGCGCCGGTGTACACGACAATCTGGACGATGCCAAGGAAAACTGCATCTTGTGCAATATAGAAAATCGCCAAGGTAATCATGATCCAAGCCAGCAAGATTGCAGAATGAACTGCCTTCTTGGATAACAACATTCCAAGTGCGGCTATTACTGCAAGGGGCGCAAGGAACCAGAAAAGGACCGCTTCAGGTGTCGATGTCTTACCTACTTCAATCGCGAGATTAATCATGCTTCACCTCAGATGACGTCTCTTGGGAAGGATGAAAACCCAGAACATCACCCTTGTAATAATTGCTGTCATCCATTCCTGGATACATTGGATGAGGTGGCATCAACATGCCAGCACGAAGAGGGGCAAGTAGATCTTCTTTTTCGAAAATCAATTTCGCTCGTGAATCATCTGCTAGTTCATATTCATTAGTCATTGTTAGCGCACGAGTTGGACACGCTTCAATACAGAGACCGCAAAAGACGCATCGCAAATAGTTGATTTGGTAAACCTTGCCATAGCGCTCACCCGGAGACATGCGATGTTCATCAGTGTTCGCGTCTCCTTCTACAAGGATTGCATCTGCTGGACAAGCCCATGCGCATAATTCGCAACCAATGCACTTTTCTAATCCGTCAGGATGGCGATTTAGTTGATGGCGACCATGAAAGCGTGGGGCGGTAGGTTCTTTAACTTCAGGGTAGGAGACAGTATTGACCTTCTTGAACATCGTTCGAAAAGTGACCCAAAACCCCAACAATTGCTTTGCAAATGGCGCAGGACCATCGTTAACAACCGCTACTGATTCCACAGCCTCTAATCCGAGATCGCGACGTGATGGCTCTACTTCGTTGCTCATATTCTCAACCACGTGGGTTCTCCAATTCGACGGTTGATGCACCTGGAATAGAAGGCACAGCAAATGTTGGAGCAGCAAAGTTGCTCTCAGGAACTTCGCGAGCACGTTTCTTGGCGCTATCAAAGGCAATATTGATTCCTAGAACTATCAGTACTACTCCACTGGAAAAGGCAAGAACTGTAAGTCGTGGAGCGCCATGCAATGACATCACACGAAGTGAGGCAACAACCATGATCCAGAAGAGGCTGACCGGAATTAATACCTTCCAACCGAATTTCATAAATTGGTCATAGCGCATGCGAGGCAAAGTGCCACGAAGCCATACGAAAATAAAGAAGAAGAAAATTACTTTGGTAAAGAACCAAACAAGCGTGAACCATCCGCCAAGCCATTGCTCAGTGAATCCAAGTCCTGGAAGTGCGTGATACCCACCCAAGAAAAGAGTCGTTGCAAGAGCCGAGACGGCAACGATGTTGACGTATTCAGCCAAGAAAAAGAGTGCGAACTTTAGGGATGAGTATTCAGTGTGGAATCCGCCAACGAGCTCGCCTTCTGCTTCTGCTAAATCAAAGGGTGCGCGGTTAGTCTCTCCCACCATTGATATTGCATAGATAACAAATGATGGGAATAACACAACTGCAAACCACCATTTTTGCTGAGCAGCGACAATGTCTGATGTTGACATCGAACCGGAATAAATAAATACGGCAACTAGAGATAGGCCCATAGCTACTTCATAAGAAATAACTTGAGCACTTGAGCGAAGACCACCAAGTAATGGATAGGTAGAACCAGATGACCAACCAGCAAGCACGATGCCATAGACACCGATTGATGCAATCGCAAGAACGTAAAGCACACCAACAGGAAGATCAGTCAGTTGCATCGCTGTCTTATGGCCAAAAAGTGTTACTGGCCCACTCATTGGAATTACAGCAAAGGCCATAAAGCAAGCTGTAGTGCTAATAATCGGAGCAATAACGAAAACTATTTTGTCTGCAGCAGCAGGAATGAGATCTTCCTTGAGGGCCAGTTTCACGCCATCAGCTAGAGCTTGAACTAATCCAAAAGGCCCAACGCGGTTAGGCCCAAGACGCATTTGCATGCGAGCAACGATGCGACGCTCACCCCACACCGACATAAGCGTAAGAAGTACGCATAAAACGAAAACTAGCAAGCCTTTAACGGCAATCAGCCAGCCTGGATCTTGGCCAAGCAGTTCTGCGGTTGTCATTAGTCTTTCACCACCGTTACAACAGCGCCGTTGGCAACAGCCAATGTGGCGAGAATGTGTGAACCACGTGAATTACGTGGCATCCAAACAGCATCATCGTGAATAGCTCCAGCTTCAACTTCAACAGGAAGCACTATCGCTCCATGCTCGTTGGACACTCGAACTAAATCTCCAGAATCCACACCAATCGACTTGGCACGTTTTGGAGAAATAACAATAATCGTTCGTCGTGAAGTACCTGCAAGATTTTCTTCGCCATCTTGTAAAGAACCAGCATCGAGCAGTCTGCGCCATGATGTGAGAAGTGCATCCGTCTTGCCGAGCTTGACTGACTTTGCTTGAGCAACTGGAACGAATGTCACACCAGCGCCATCCCATGTGCCTAATGACTTAATTTCCTTGGCAGCAGATGAAACAGTTGGCAAGTTGATTGACTGACCCATTTCTTGCGAAATCATTGTCAGGATTCGCAAGTCGCTGCGATGAAGTGAATCAACAACTGCGGCTTCAAAGGTACGTGAGCGCCCTTCCCAGTTGATAAATGATCCTGATTTTTCGGTGATGGCAGCAACAGGCAAAACCACATCAGCTAATTGAGTAACTGCACTCTCACGAATTTCGAGGGAGACCACAAAGGCTTTTTTGAAAGCTTGAAGTGTCTCGTGTGATTTATCTGCATCTAGTGGATCTACGCCACCCACAACAAGAGCATCAAGCTGGCCTGCATTAACTGCGGCAATTATCTCGGCACCGCTTCGACCAACAGTTGTCGGCAATGAGCCAACACCCCAGGCAGTAGCAACATCTACACGAGCGGACGCATCAGTAACTGGGCGGCCACCTGGCAAAAGGTTTCCAATTGCGCCAGCGCTAAGTGCGCCACGCTCTCCTGCTCGGCGTGGAATCCATGCCAATTTTGCGCCAGTTTTTTCTGCAAGTGCGACAACTGCTGAAAGAGTTCCGGCACTCTCTGATGCGCGTTCTCCAACAAGAATGATTGATTTTTCAGTCAGTACTTGAGATGCAACTGCTTCTGCTTCTGTACCCGGTGCAACGCAAACAAAATTAGCGCCCAGCTTCTCAGCTGCAATCGAAAGTTTAGTTCCAATTGTTGTGACCTTCAGAGCGCGCTTCTTAAATTGCTTGTAAATACGTAAGAAAACGATTGGAGATTCTTCTTCTGGTTCAAAGCCAACTAGGAGTATTGAATCTGCACGATCGATATCTCGATAAGTCGGAGCAGAGTTGATGACCTTAGATGCCAGGAAATCACGCTCTTCATCCGAGGTGACGCGTGAGCGGAAATCAATATCGTTAGTGCCAAGTGCTACGCGAGCAAATTTGCTGTAGCCGTATGCATCTTCAGTTGTTGCACGACCGCCGACAAGAACGCCAGTGCGTTTGCCTTGCAAACCAGCAGCAGCGGCAGCGAGTGCTTCTGGCCACGATGCAGCACGTAGTTCGCCTGATGCATCGCGAATCATAGGTTGAGTAATGCGATTAGTTGCGGTGATGTATTTAAATGCCCACCGACCTTTATCGCAGTTCCACTCTTCGTTAACTTCAGTGTCATCTCCGGCAAGTCTGCGAAGAGTTTTTCCGCGACGAACATCGGTACGCATAGAACAACCAGCCGCGCAATGTTCGCAAGCTGAAGGAGTTGAAACTAAATCAAAGGGACGAGCATGGAAGCGGTATGAAGCACCAGTAAGTGCTCCTACTGGACAAATCTGAACTACGTTGCCAGAGAAGTAAGATTCAAATGGTTGCTTCTCGTAAATTCCAACTTGTTGCAATGCGCCACGCTCGTTAAGAGTGATGAATGGGTCGCCCGCAATTTGATCGGAGAACCGGGTGCAACGTGCACACAAAACGCAACGTTCGCGATCGAGCAACACCTGTGATGAAATCTTGATTGGCTTTTCAAATGTGCGCTTAGTTCCTTCAAAGCGAGACTCGCTGCGACCTGTGCTCATTGCTTGGTTTTGCAATGGGCATTCACCACCCTTGTCGCACACTGGGCAATCAAGGGGGTGGTTAATGAGCAAGAGTTCCATCACGCCTTTTTGTGCTTTTTCAGCAACGGCTGATGTTAACTGGGTTTTAATAATCATCCCTGGTTCAACAGGAATGGTGCATGAAGCCTGTGGCTTTGGAAATGCACGACCGTTAATTTCAATGTCGACGAGGCATTGGCGACAGGCACCAACTGGGTCGAGCAAAGGGTGATCGCAGAAACGTGGAATTTGAATTCCTAGTTTTTCTGCGGCCCGAATTACAAGCGTTCCCTTAGGAACCGTGATTTCAAATCCATCAACAACAACGGTAATCATGTCTACAA
>WLMD01000107.1 GCA_009700405.1 Actinomycetota bacterium
CATAAGCATCCGCTGCGGCAATTACTTCCTTAACTTTCCAGCGCGAGTTAATAGGAACCAAAGAATCACGAAGCTCATCATCAGGCGTGTGCAATGAAACAGCCAAGGTGACCGGAATTCCCTCTTGAGTTAGCTTTTCGATACCGTTAACCAATCCAACGGTTGAAAGAGTTACCGAACGGGCGCTAATTCCCAACCCATCCGGATGAGGATCTGTGATGTTACGGATACTTCTCATCACCGCTTTGTAATTGGCCATAGGTTCGCCCATGCCCATAAATACAACATTAGATAAACGAGTTGGTCCACCAGGTAGTTCTCCGGATGCGCAGGCACGAGCTGAGGCAACAATTTGTTCGGTAATCTCAGCAGCAGAAAGGTTCCTCGTAAGTCCTGCCTGACCGGTAGCGCAAAATGGACAGTTCATTCCGCATCCTGCTTGCGAGGAAACACATACAGTTGTTCGATCTGTGTAGCGCATCAAAACACTCTCGACCAAAACACCATCATGCAATCGCCATAAATCTTTACGAGTCATGCCATTATCGCAGGTAATAGATCTCACAAGCTCAATCAACTTTGGAATAAAGAGCTCAGCAAATCTTGTACGCATATCAGCTGGAATATCGCTCCAGCTCTCTGGGTCTGTATCGAGGTGACCAAAATAATGAGCACCTACTTGCGTTGCACGAAAACCTGGGAATCCTAACTCCTTTGCAAAATCTTTCCGCTCAGAAGGTGAAAAATCAGCAAGGTGCTTGGGCACTTTCTTCTTTTGAACTGGCTCATCGAAAACCAATTTCAATTCGGCTGGCTGCTCTGGACGACTCATAGATAGCGCCTTACTATTTCAAGGGCCAGCCAAAGAGCTGGCGCAGTAAGAAGCACAGAATCTAAACGATCTAGAATTCCACCGTGGCCGGGCAAAATCGAACCCATATCTTTCAATGAGAGATCGCGCTTCATGGCACTTTCAATAAGGTCGCCACTTGTAGCTGTAAAGACAACCATCAATCCAAGTACTGCCCCTATCCACCAATGAAGGTGTAAGAGGTAATGAAAACTCAATGCTCCACCGGCTATGGTGAAAAGTATGGATCCAGCAAAGCCTTCCCAAGATTTCTTAGGACTGATTGTTGGAGCTAGTGGATGCTTACCAAATAAAACACCCACCAAATAACCGAAGGTATCATTGCAACTAACCAAAATTACAAATGTCATTACTCGACTAAGCCCGTCATCTGGGCGTGCCAGTAGCAAAAGGAATCCGGCCAGAAATGGAAGATAGATAAGTACCAACGATGTTGCGGTTGCACTCTTTACAAAGCCATTGGGGCCTTTACGCAATAGATCAACAAGCAAAATTGGAAGAGACATTGCAGTGGCAACCGCTAAGCCAGCAACTCCCCCACGCCAGGTTGCAACAACCAAGATTAACGATGCTATGACAAGTGCTGGCTCCGAGATGAAAGTTTTTACCAAGCTAAATGCACGAACAATCTCTCGAATACCTAAAATGACAGCAACTACAACGAGTACTACGAATACCTCACGGCGAAAAGCCAAAGATGCCCAAACAATTGTTACAAGAGAGAGACTCACGCCGATTGAAGGGATGAGTTTGCGCCCAGCCTTACGGTTGAGTGCCTCGTTTATTGCATGTAGGTCGTCCATAGCGGGAGTGAATTCTCAAACTTCGAGAAGTTCGATCTCCTTATGCTTAAGTAAATCATCAACTTTAGATACGTGATCTGAAGTCATTTTCTCTAAATCTTTTTCCCCACGAGTTAAATCATCTTTACCGATGTCGCCATCTTTTTCCAGTTTTTCAATGGTTTCCTTTGCATGACGGCGAATATTGCGAAGTGAAACCTTCGCTTCTTCCGCCTTAGTGCGAACAACTTTGATGTACTCCTTGCGGCGCTCCTCGGTAAGTTGCGGGAAATTAACGCGGATAACCACGCCATCATTGCCTGGGTTTACACCTAGATCTGATTCGCGAATCGCTTTTTCTATCGAAGCCATAGCTCCTTTATCAAATGGTGAAACAATCGCCATGCGCGCTTCTGGGACTTGAAAAGAAGCCAACTGTGAGAGCGGGGTGTAGGTGCCGTAGTAATCAACCATAATCTTGTTGAAAAGTGATGGGTGAGCGCGACCGGTGCGGATTGTCGCAAAATCTTCCTTTGCTACTTCCACTGCCTTATTCATCTTTGTATCAGCATCAGCAAGTGTGCCAGCTACATCGCTCATTCGTGCTCCCTATTTCTGTAGATATCTAGTGATTGGTACTACGCGACCAGAGTTCCGATAGTTTCACCGCGAACAGCGCGGCCAATATTTCCGTTTGTCATGAGATCAAAAACGACAATCGGCAAATTGTTCTCTCGGCATAGACTAAATGCTGCTGCATCGGCAACCGCAAGTGATTTAGTAATAACTTCATCGTAGGAAATCGTGTCGAATTTAATTGCCGAAGGATCCTTCTTGGGGTCAGCTGAGTAAACGCCATCTACCCCGCTCTTTGCCAGAAGTAACGCTTCCGATCCAATTTCTAGCGCTCGTTGTGCGGCAACTGTATCTGTCGTGAAGAACGGCATTCCTGCTCCGGCTCCAAAAATCACTACGCGACCTTTTTCTAAATGGCGGATAGCGCGGCGAGGAATATAAGGTTCAGCAACTTGACCCATTGAGATTGCAGTCTGAACTCGGGTATCAACGCCGAGTTTTTCAAGAAAATCTTGAAGTGCAAGACAATTCATTACCGTGCCGAGCATGCCCATGTAGTCAGCGCGTGCACGATCCATGCCCAATTGCTGAAGTTCTGCACCACGGAAATAGTTTCCGCCTCCAACAACAACTGCAATTTGCACACCGCTTCGGACAACTTCGGCAATTTGTTTTGCTACATCTTGCACAACATCAGGATCAACACCGATGCCTTTAGCTCCACCAAAAACTTCACCAGAAAGCTTAAGGAGCACTCGCCCGTATTTACCTCTACTACCGGGCATGAGTGCTCCTTTCGCTATTTATCTAGAGTCTAATTGTCTCTTCGTAGAAGATTATTGACCCACGCGGAAGCGATGGAAAGCCTTTACGACAGTCCCTGCCTCATCGAGAATCTGCTTTACCGTCTTCTTGGCATCCTTGGCGAAAGCCTGCTCTATCAAGCTGACTTCCTTAACGAATCCAGTAACACGGCCTTCAACGATCTTGGAAAGGGAAGCCTCGGGCTTACCCTCGTTACGAGCAGTCTCTTCTGCAAGACGGCGCTCATTCTCAATCAATTCCGCAGGGACATCTTCGCGATTGACATAGGTTGGACCGAAAGCTGCGATGTGCTGTGCAACATCCTTGCCGACGCCCAATGCATCCTTTGTTAACTGAACGAGAACACCGACCTGTGGTGGAAGATCTGGACTAGTGCGGTGAAGGTAGATGCCCACTGGTGAGCCATCGAGAACTGCAACGCGGCGAACTTCAATCTTTTCGCCAAGTGTTGCATTTCCTTCATCGACTGCGTCTTGAACTTTGCGTCCGGGCTTAATCTCTGAAGCAAGAAAAGCATCAACATCTGATGTCTTTACTGCTTCAAGTTGTGCAAGAAGTTCATCGGCAAGGGCCTGAAAACGATCACCCTTTGCAACGAAGTCAGTCTCACAGTTGAGCTCAAGCATGACACCTAAATTATCTTGAACCTTAGCAATGACAAGTCCGTTAGAAGTTGTACGGCCTTCACGCTTGGTGACGCCCTTCAAACCTTTAACGCGAATGATGTCAACAGCCTTGTCGAAATCACCTTCTGCCTCATCAAGTGCTTTCTTGCAATCGAGCATTCCTGCTGCGGTTGCTTCACGAAGTTTCTTTACATCTTCTGCTGAGTATTTCAACTTAGCCCTCCACTGTTCCAGTTGGGGATTCCACTGGTGCTTCTACAACTGGTGCCGCTGCGCCATCTAGGATTTCTTTCTCCCAGTCAGCCAATGGCTCCCCTGCTGCAACTGCCGCAACTGCATCTGGCTTTACTTCTTCTTTAACATTTGCAACTCGAGCTTGAAGGCCCGCTGCAATTGCATCAGTAATTACGCGAGTAAGCAGTCCGATCGAACGGATTGCATCGTCGTTGCCAGGAATCTTGAAATCAACTTCGTCTGGATCGCAATTTGTATCCAAAATTGCGATAACAGGAATACCAAGCTTCTTGGCTTCTGCAACTGCGAGGTGCTCTTTCTTTGTATCCACTACCCAGATTGCACTAGGCAATTTAGTCATGTTACGAATTCCGTTGAGGTTCTTGTTGAGCTTCTCGCGTTCGCGACGAAGAACAAGCAATTCCTTCTTGGTCAACAACTGATCGTTGGCATTTTCCAGTGCTTCAAGTTCCTTAAGGCGCTGAATACGCTTGTAAACAGTTGGAAAGTTTGTAAGCATTCCGCCCAACCAGCGCTCGGTGACATATGGCATGCCAACACGTGCTGATTGCTGAATGATTGGCTCTTGAGCCTGCTTCTTGGTTCCGACATAAAGTACATGTCCACCCTTTGCAACAACATCCTTAACAAATTCATAGGCGCTATCAATAAGACCTAGTGACTGTTGGATATCGATAATGTAGATGCCATTGCGCTCGGCAAAAATAAAGCGCTTCATCTTTGGATTCCATCGACGTGTCTGGTGTCCGAAGTGGACTCCGCTGTCGAGAAGTTCTCGCATTGTTACAACCGCCATGGCGGCACACTCCTTCTTGCGAACTTTTAACGTGTTCGCTCTCGGTTAATGGCGCAACTCTTTGTTGTGCCCGTCGCACTCATTGACACCGACCAAGTTGTTTAGGACTTAGACCGAGGTGGTTTAACGAACTTTGCTAGCAAAGACCGCGAGTGCTGAGATGTCACAGACCAACGGTCTGTGCAAGGGCAATACTACCTGAGGTTTGAGCGTGGAAAATCCACTGATTAGGCTCGAGGATGGGCTTGCTTAAAGGCTGATTGCAAACGGGCAGTTGAAACATGGGTGTAAATCTGGGTGGTTGCAAGAGATGCATGGCCCAATATCTCTTGAACGGTGCGTAAATCGGCGCCACCCTCTAGTAAGTGAGTCGCGGCCGAGTGGCGAAGGGCGTGTGGACCCATTCGCTCAAAACCCTCCAGCGCTGCCAGTGCGTTATATACAACGGTTCTAACGGTTCGCTGATCTATGCGCTTTCCTCGAACCCCAAGAAAAATCGCATTGCCGGATTCACTTTTTGCCAAAGGCTCGCGACCTTCCTTTAACCACGCTTTGAGGGCTCGCATTGCAGGATTGCCGATTGGAATTGTGCGTTCCTTATTTCCTTTTCCCAGGACACGGATTGTCTGTCGCTCATAATCAATATCAGATAAATCCAAACCACATAGCTCAGAAACACGAGCTCCTGAGGCATACAAGATTTCAACCATGGCGCAATCACGCAACGCCTCGGGAGTTTCTTCCTCCCCTACCCGAGTAGCAAGGGCATCCATGGCTAGCGTTGCATTGGCAATATCAAGAACTTCGGGCAAGGTC
>WLMD01000108.1 GCA_009700405.1 Actinomycetota bacterium
ATGATGACCGCCGAAGGCGAATTCATTGAGGTTCATGAGCCAATTTCCAAAGAGAAGGCCTGGATGCTTACTCAACACGAGCAGCTCACTGCCTTGGAGCATGTCACTGAAGATGAGCATGGCATTCGCAATCCAAAGACTCTGGGTGGCAAGCTTCGTGCCCGCTTAAGCCGTGCAGATTCAGAGCAAATCCAGAAACCTGGTGGAGATTCTCACAAGGAGATTGATTCGTACTAGTTCGATTCTCTTTGACCGGTAAAGCGCTCAGGCGACATTCAAATCGTTGCCTTTTCTTGGTCATACTCTTTTGTATATACCCTTGATGACAGGACAACACGAAAAAGCACGACTAAGTTTGATTTCACCGCGGAGAAACTAGGAAAATATCCAGGCCTCTGCAACATAATCTGTGGACGCGGTCATTCAGGTATGTCGTTCTCAGCGCAGGTAATCAGTGAAGGAGATTTCCTCAAAGCTCTATCTGATCTTGCGAAATAGTATTTCTAGAAGCGATTGAGGTTGCTCATTGTTTAAGCAATTTTCCTTGCTGTCACGCGATGAATCAATACTCCCCCAACAAGTCCCCAAAATGGAGACCCTAAATGCCATGCACTCACACCAGAGATCGTAATCATCAAGGTCGCTAAACCTGCCTCTCGATACCCTGGTTCTGCCAAAGCATCATAAGAGGAAGAAGCAATCACAGGTATGAGAGCAAGTCCGGCAACGGTTGCCATCATCTCCACAGGGATTGATTGGAATAAACCTGTGACCGTTGCACCAAAGAAAGCAAGAAGAATATAGAAAAATCCGCAAGAAACACCTGCAAAATATCGCGTTTTTGGATTGGGATCCGCACTCTCTTGCGTAACAATCGCCGCGGTGATCGTGGACACGTTTACTCCGCTTCCGCCAAATCCTGCGCCTAGTATTGAAAGAACTGCGCCCCAGGTGACAATGTGATTGACAGGTGGCTGGTAGTTGGAATTTCGCAAAACAGCAATTCCTGCTGCGTTTTGCGTTGTAAGAACCATTAGGAAAATCGGTAGCGCCAACGTAAAGATGGCGCCAATTTCAAATGCAGGAGTCGTCCACACTGGTTTCGCAAGGGTTAATGCAATGTGTGGATTCGTGAGCTTGGATTGCAATCCAGCCACAACCAAACCAACGCCAAGGGCTGCGACAACTGGTGCCCGCCACCCATATCTGCGCCCGATAAAGAAGGCGAAAATCATTGATAGACCCAAAATCAAATTCGTGCTTAATGAAGTAAAGACACCCACTCCAAATCGAAAGAGAATTCCGGCCAACATAGCCATAACTACCGGCCGTGGAACCAATTTCATAATTGAGTCAAAAGTTTTCGTGACACCAACGATTAGAAGAACTATCGATGCTACAAAGTACGCGCCGATGACTTGAGAAAATGAATGTTCTGGTAAACCCGTAACCAATAGGGCTGTTGTAGCCGAACCCCAGGCTCCAATAATCGGCATACCGTGGCGAAGAGAGAGAATGAGGGAGAACAAACCTGATCCGAGAAAGATCATCAATAGCCATGACGAAATCATTTCTTTAGATAAATGACCCGCAGATGCTGCCTGAAATAAAATAGCTAGAGGACCAGTGGTAGAGACAAGGACTACTAAGAGTCCTGAGAATAATCCTCCCCAAGTCGCCGCTTGCGGCAGGCCCTTAATATTTTTTCTATATGCAGCTAAAGCACCTTGGGCGCTCGTTCCGGTTTCCACGTTAGTGAGCGGAGATTGAAGGCTTTTCGTACTCGGTGACAAAACCAACGATGCTTATTAGCAGCGCTCCGACGGCAATAATCGTGAGCCACCATCCGATAATCAGTCCTAGTCCAGCTGCGCAGGCAGAGAGCGCAACAGGCAACGGCCACCATGAATGAGGACTGTAGAAACCGAGATCGCCAGCACCATCAGCTATTTCGCCCTCTTCATTATCCTCGGGCAAAACTCCACCGGTGTTCTTAGCCGAATACCAAATGTAGAAACCGACAAGGCCTGCAAGACCGCCACTGAGGCCAATTGCTGTGATTCCAACTGCTTCGCCACCAAGCTGCCAATAAATAATTGCCATCATGAAATAGAAAACAGTGAACCCGAGAAATAGCTGCCATGAGACCTTCATTGGTTAGTGCCCTTCGGTCTTGATATGTGGGTGATGCAAATCAAAGGCCGGGCGCTCTGAACGGATGCGTGGCATCGAAAGGAAGTTGTGCCGCGGCGGTGGACATGAGGTTGCCCATTCCAAGGAAGCACCATAGCCCCACGGATCATCCACTTCGACCTTCGGTGACTTGCGTGTAATCCAGACGTTCACCATGAAAGGAATCATGGATGCGGCCAGCAACGCAGCGCCGACTGTCGACACCTGATTCATGAATGTGAATCCATCGCTAGGCAAATAATCTGCATAGCGTCGAGGGAATCCCTTAATGCCCAACCAATGTTGGATGAGGAAAGTTAAATGGAAGCCAAAGAATGTCATCCAAAAATGAATCTTGCCCAAACGTTCGTTGAGCATTTTTCCAGTCATCTTTGGCCACCAGAAGTAGAAGCCACCAAACATGGCGAATACAACTGTTCCAAAGAGTACGTAGTGAAAGTGAGCAACAACGAAATAGGAAGCCGATACTGCAAAGTCCAGTGGAGGCGATGCCAAAATGATTCCTGTTAGTCCTCCGAAAAGGAATGTAATAAGGAATCCGACGATCCATAGCATCGGTGTTTCAAAGGTAATTGCGCCTCTCCACATTGTGCCAATCCAGTTGAAGAACTTCACTCCCGTTGGAATTCCAATAAGGAAAGTCATGAACGAGAAGAACGGCAAGAGAACCTGACCGGTTGCAAAGAGGTGGTGTGCCCACACTGAAACCGACAGGGCTGCGATTGCAATCGTTGCTGCAATCAAACCCTTGTACCCAAAGATTGGTTTGCGGCTAAAGACAGGAAGAATTTCTGTCGCAATGCCGAAGAACGGCAGCGCCAAAATATAAACCTCTGGGTGTCCGAAGAACCAGAACAAGTGCTGCCAGAGCATGGCTCCACCGTTGGCCGGATCAAACAAGTGAGAACCAAAGAGCCTGTCGGCCTCTAGTCCAAGGAATGCAGCTGCTAATGGTGGGAATGCAAGAAGAACAAGAATGGATGTGAGCAAGATATTCCAGGAAAAGATCGACATGCGGAACATCGTCATGCCAGGTGCGCGCATCGTGAATATTGTGGTGATGAAGTTAACGCCAGAGAGAATTGTTCCGATACCACCCATTGCTAAACCGATAACCCATAAATCTCCACCAATACCAGGAGAGAATTGTGAGTTGGAAAGTGGAGCATATGCAGTCCAACCAAAGGATGCCGCTCCGCCCGGTGCCAAGAATCCACCGAATGCCATAGTTCCACCGAACAGGTAGAGCCAGTAAGACATCATATTTAGTCGAGGAAAAGCAACGTCAGCAGCGCCGATTTGCAAAGGCATAATCACATTCGCGAAACCAACAAAGAGCGGGGTTGCAAACATAAGCAACATAATCGTTCCGTGCATTGTGAAAATCTGGTTGTACTGCTCGTTACTCCAGAACTGCTGGCCCGGGACTGTTAACTCCGCGCGCAAAAGTAGGGCAAGGATTCCGCCAATAAGAAACCATGCAAAAGAGGTGATGAGGTACATGTAACCGATCGTCTTGTGATCAGTTGAGGTAATCCACTTAACGAATAGGCGTCCCTTACTTGTGGGAGCAATCGGCACATTTCGATTGGCTACCTGGACAGTCCTGGGTGGTTGCGCAAGAGTTGTCATGACTGGCTCGCTTTCAATCCTGCTAAGTAGTTTTGATAATCCGCTGGTGAAACAACTTTTACCTTGAAGTACATCCGTGAATGGTCACGACCGCAGAGAATGTTGCATCGGCCAGGAAATTCACCAATTTTGTTAGCTGTGAATTCGAGAGTATTAGTGACACCTGGCAAATTCTGAATTTGAATCATGAATGCAGGAATCCAGAAACCGTGCACGACATCGCTTGAGTTAAGAGTGAAACGAACTCTCTCTCCTTGTGGCATGTATAACGTCGGTGGATTATCAGGCGTACCAGTTACTGTGGCATTTGCGCCCGCTTCTGGATAAGTGAATTGCCATGACCACTGAATGCCATTAACTGAAATGTCATGCATTACTTGTGTAGGTGATTTATCAGTAATTTTTGTCTCCGCTTTCATCGTGTAAGCAAAGAGCACTGCAACGATGATGAAGGGAATTAACGTGTAAGCGATTTCAACAGGAACGTGATACTGGGTTTGGCGCGGAAATTCTTCGCCTTCTTTTTTTCG
This sequence comes from Actinomycetota bacterium, assembly GCA_009700405.1. GTDB lineage: Bacteria > Actinomycetota > Actinomycetes > Nanopelagicales > Nanopelagicaceae > QYPT01. The sequence continues at coordinate 4,356 of WLMD01000108.1, forward strand.
ATGTGCGAAAGATGAATAAATAATCAGTCCGGCAGTAAATACACCCACCACTGCGGCAGTGATCCACGCACCCTGCCAAAGACCGATGGAGGCATCATTTACGCTCGATAAGTCTTTCTCGTAACCTAAACCAGAGACGCTCGAGCAACCACTTACCAACAGCGTTAGTCCCGCGCCACCCACCATAAAGAGGGCTGTGCGTAAACTCTTGAATTTAGGCTCAAATGACATGGGCTAAAGGATAGTGGGGCGCCCGCCACTTCACCGCATCTGCGGGTAGCCTTCGGAAGGTGGCTCATCACATTACCAACTTCACCTCCCAGGCTCCCCTTCATCCGGTGGCCAGAGAGGCGCTTTTGGGGGCCTTCGACCAGGGCTGGGCCGACCCCGACAAGCTTTCCTATCAAAGTTCTACAGCACGGATTCTCAGAGATGAATCAGTAGCCACAATCGCCAGCCACCTCAAAATCGCGCCACATCACCTCGAATTTATCGCAGACCCCGCCCTAGGAAACTTCTACGCCATTGCCGGGCTACTCAAACCATCGACACTTCTTATTCATTCGGCGATAGATCGAAGTGAAGTGATGGCAATTGCTCACGATCGCAAGAGTATGCAGTTAACAGTCGGATCGAATGGGGAAATCAACTGCGATTCTCTCGAGCCGGATCTACCGCACGATTCACTACTTGCTCTCCAAGTTGCCAACGGTGAAACCGGTGTTACTCAACAATGTGATCGCATCATTGATCTTCTCCCTACTAGCAAAATCGCCTGTGATTTCTCCAGTGCGGGATTGCGGGTGCCATTGCCGCATCGATGGGATAGCGCTTTCTTTGATGCCAAGAGTTGGCAGGGTCCAGAAGGAGTCGGAATCATTGCCATAGCTGCTGATGATCAATGGCATAACCCTTTGCCACATATTGGACCTCAAAGAACTACAAGTTCGGTATCGCTCCCATTGCTAATGGCAACCGCAGTCGCCATAGATTCCTGGGTTAGCGATGAAGTCAGCGAATCCCAGAGACTTCGAGCTCTCTCCTCGTTTCTTCGGAGCGAAATTCACGCAGGAATTCCCGACTGCGACATCGCTGGTGACCTGGATAGTTCTTTGCCGCACA
>WLMD01000109.1 GCA_009700405.1 Actinomycetota bacterium
GACCATCCTGGCTCTGGAATGCACACTCATGTATCCCTCTTTCAGGGCGAAAAGAATGCTTTCTACGACGCTAAGGCTGAGTACAACTTATCCAAGGTGGGTCGTTCATTCATTGCTGGCCTATTGCGTCACGCACCTGAAATCACTGCTGTCACCAATCAATGGGTTAACTCATATAAGCGATTACACGGCGGGGGAGAAGCGCCAGCGCTGGTCAATTGGGGACACAACAACCGTGGTGCACTAGTGCGAGTACCGATGTACAAACCAAATAATGAAAACTCAACACGTGTTGAATTTAGGTCACCAGATTCTGCATGTAATCCATACCTTGCCTATGCGGTAATGATTGCAGCAGGCCTTAAAGGGGTCGAAGAAGGCTACGAGCTTGCTGATTCATCAGATGCAACAGTGTTGCCAAGTAATCTCAATGAAGCGATCATTGCAATGGAAAAGAGTGCGCTAGTGCGCGAAACGCTAGGCGAGCATGTTTTTGAATATGTTCTACGCAACAAGCGAGCAGAATGGAATGATTACAGTCGCCAAGTCACTGCGTACGAATTGGACCGCTACCTCCCGATTTTGTAGCGGTTTATTCCTCAGATTATTCAGGAGCCTTGGAGTTCTTTTTGCAGTGGGTGCCAGGTGAGATCTTCAATCCCAACGAGTACAGCAGGAGCTGTCATGTATTCGTTGGAATCCTTACTATTCATGGCAATTGATGTGATATCTCTACTCGGCAGGTGTGAAATCCCTAAAATCGAAGTGGGCGCAGAAGTAGCAAAAACCCATCCCGTAGGTGTCAACGATTCACCTTTTTTTAACCAGGCCTGGCCAGCCCACCATCCAAACTCATTGATGGCGCTTTGCATAAATGCGCCAAGTACTAGATAGAGATTTTCAATCGAAAGGACACTGCTCACGAGTGTGCGCGAAATACGGTCTGAACGAAGGCGGATTTTTGCGTCCTCATCCTGAAGGGCGTCAGATTCTTTCGTCATCGCACCCTTTCGTGAACGGAAGTTCGCTACCCTCATGGCAAGGCAAACGCAGTGGTTGAATTCTCTAAGGGTCCAACATGCATATCGGTACTTCCAAGGGGGATAACCCCCTTGGAATGTGAGGGCTTTGCGACGGGAAGGCGGCTTCGAAGTGACTACTTTTTCCGAGCAGTTCGGCTTTGACCGATCAGAGGTGAATCTGGCCAATTGGCTAGAGAGCCCGTATAGCAGTTGGTCATTTCAAAACGTTCCTGAGATTGTCCCTACGGCAGTGATTGATGGACCGGGTACCTCGGCGCTTCCTCGTGCGATTGATGACGCATTTTTGGATCAGACATTTGATGACGAGCTACCGGAAAAGCGCAGAGATTACTTAGACCGCACATTCACCGATGCCTTTTTGGTAGTTAATAAAGGCAAATTAATAAGCGAGTACTACCGCGAACCGATGAACGAATCTACGCGCCACTTGGTTTTCTCTGTCAGTAAATCAATCACAGCTTTACTCACGGGAATCGTCATTGATAAATACTCACTTGATGTCACCAAAACTGTTTCCCATTATTTGCCCAATGCAAAGGGCAGCGCATACGAGGATGCCACAATTCAAGATGTTTTGGATATGTTGGTGAGCGTCCAATTCATTGAGGATTACACGCTTAAAGCAGGTGTCTATGCACGCTATCGCAGAGCTATGCTTTTCATGCCTCCTTCTAAAGATGAATTACTTCCCAAAGAACACCTCGGCGAATTTCTTTTCACACTCCCTAAGGCAAGTGGAGACCACGGCAAAGTATTTGCCTACCAATCACCTAATACAGATGTCCTTGGAATGATTTTAGAGAAAGTTACTCAGACGCGCTTTCCAACTTTGTTATCAGAGTTACTGTGGAAACCACTGGGCGCACGTTCGGCAACAGTCACTGTTGATGGAATTGGGCAATCCCGCACAGCTGGTGGAATTGCATGTGCTGCCCATGATCTTGCGCTACTGGGTGAACTCTTTAGGAATCTAGGTTTTGCTAATGGCCAACAGATAGTTCCTGAGAAATGGATTCAAGACACTAAAGAAAATGGTAATCCGCAAGCCTGGAACGTTGGTGATTTCGAGACGCTCTTTGATCATGGTCGGTATCGGAACAAATGGTATGCCGATGGAGATGGCGCCTACTGTGGAATTGGGATTCATGGACAGTGGATGTATGTCGATCCTGCGAGTGAAAGCGTTATTGTGAAAATGTCATGCCAGCCAGTTGCCTCTGATGATGAATTGGATACTCGAATCTTGGTATTTATGCGGGATATCGCTGCATCACTTCGGTAATTTATAAGAGGGCATAACAGGGTTTGCTCAGAGTCCTAACTAAGGGCTACCCTAATGAGATGAAACTACGCAGCCTCCTCCTTCGCTGCCGTGGCGGGGTCCTATAACCGGTCCCCTCGTCGCGGGGTTTTGACATACCGGTAAAACCCAAACCCCCGCGAATTTAAAGGAGTAAGAAATGAATTTCCCAAAGCAATCACCTAGTCAGATGCCTTATGGCCGCTATTCCTCATTCATTCCTGTAGATCTTCCTGATCGTACGTGGCCAAGTAAACAGATGAGCCAAGCGCCAAAATGGTGCTCTGTTGATTTACGCGATGGCAACCAAGCTCTCATTGACCCTATGGATACGCCACGCAAATTAGCGATGTTTAAGTTACTTGTCTCCATGGGTTATAAAGAAATTGAAGTAGGTTTCCCAAGTGCAAGCCAGACAGATTTCGATTTTGTCCGAAAGATTATTGAAGAAGATTTAATTCCTGATGATGTGATCATCCAAGTCCTTACTCAAGCACGCGAACCTTTAATCCGTCGCACTTATGAATCTATCAAGGGTTCTAAACAAGCGATTGTCCATCTTTACAACTCGACATCTACCTTGCAGCGTCGCGTTGTATTTGGGCAAGATAAAGCGGGCATCAAGAAGATTGCCACTGATGGCGCTGAGCTTTGTTTAGCCCTCATTGACACTGTGCCAGGCACCACTGTTTCCTTTGAATATTCTCCTGAGTCATATACAGGTACAGAATTAGAATATGCACTTGAAGTATGCAATGCAGTAAATGATGTCTGGAAACCAACTCCATCCTGGAAGACAATCATGAACTTGCCAGCAACGGTTGAAATGGCAACTCCAAATATTTATGCAGACTCAATTGAGTGGATGTGTCGCAACCTCAACAACCGCGAAAGTGTTGTTGTCTCGCTACATCCCCACAATGATCGAGGCACAGGTGTTGCCGCCGCCGAACTTGGATACCTTGCCGGTGCCGATCGCATTGAAGGAACTCTCTTTGGAAATGGCGAGCGCACAGGAAATGTTTGTTTGGTGACACTAGGCATGAACCTAGTCAGTCACGGAATTGATCCGATGATTGATTTTTCAAACATTGATGAAATTCGCCGCACAGTGGAATACGCAAATCAATTACGTGTCCCAGAGCGTTACCCGTACGGTGGAGATTTGGTTTTCACTGCATTTTCTGGCTCACATCAAGATGCTATTAAAAAGGGACTTGACCACATGGCCACTGATGCAAAAGTTGCAGGGGTTCCCATGGATGAATTCACGTGGGCAGTTCCTTATTTACCGATCGATCCCAAAGATATTGGTCGCTCTTATGAGGCGGTAATCCGCGTTAATAGCCAGTCGGGCAAGGGCGGCGTTGCCTACATGATGAAGAACGAGCATCATCTGGACCTGCCTCGTCGTTTGCAAATTGAATTTAGCAAAGTTGTTCAAGCAAAGACCGATACCGAAGGCGGAGAAGTTCTTCCTGCGGATATGTGGCGCATCTTTGAAGACGAATACCTTCCAACGAATCCTGCCCCTTCGGCGGAAACGAATTGGGGACGTTTCCGACTCAAGGGTCTGTCGCAGACCTCTGTTCTTGATGAAGATGTTCACTTGACTGTTTCTATCGCCGACCAAGGCGAGATTCATGAACTGAGCGGCCAGGGGAATGGACCTATCGCAGCATTTTGCAACATTCTGCAAAATTATGGCGTTGATGTTCGCGTACTTGATTATTACGAGCATGCGCTCTCTGCAGGTGGAGATGCAAGCGCGGCCGCTTATCTTGAGTGCGCTATTGGTGGAGATGTCTTCTGGGGAGTAGGTATTGACCCCAATACAACTACCGCCTCACTCAAGGCTGTCGTCTCTGCGATAAATCGCGCAATTCGCTAGTTGCTGCCATTACGGTAGGCGCATGAGTCTGTACCGCGACGAGGCAGTTGTCTTGCGAACCCAGAAGTTGGGTGAAGCAGATCGCATCGTCACACTCTTAACTCGCGAACACGGACGTATTCGTGGAGTTGCAAAAGGAGTACGTCGCACCAAATCTAAATTCGGCGCTCGCCTTGAACCAGGTAGCCATATAGATGTGCAGCTCTATGTGGGTAAGACCTTTGACACGGTCACTCAAGTAGAAGCAATTATGAATTATGGCGAAGCGGTCTCCAATGATTACCAGCGTTGGACAATCGCCTCTGCCATTTTAGAAACTGCCGAACGCTTCACCTCCCAAGAGCATGAACCAGCATTGCAAGAGTTTCAACTTGTTGTTGGCGGTCTTCGCGCTTTGGCTGAGAATCGTCACGATGCATCGATGATCCTTGATGCGTTCTTATTGCGCTCGCTCTCTATCGGGGGATATGCGCCTTCAATGACGATATGTTCTCGATGTGAAAAACCTGGTCCACATCGCTATTTTTCATTAGTCGGCGGAGGAAGCGTCTGTCTTGATTGCCGTCCATCTGCATGCGCGACTCCTGCCCCAGAAACTCTCGCTCTCATGGGAGCACTCTTAAGTGCAGATTGGGATCTAGCCGATGCCAGTGAGCGCAAACATCAACGTGAAGCTAGTGGTTTAGTAGCTGCCTATTTGCAGTGGCATTTAGAGCGCGGGCTTCGTAGTCTTCCTCTTGTGGAGCGCGCATGAGTATGCCCAAGATTGCAAAAGAATTAATTCCTGCACACGTTGCAATAGTGATGGATGGCAATGGGCGATGGGCAAAAGATCGAGGACTGCCGCGCACTGCCGGTCATGAAGCTGGCGAGGCCGCACTTTTTGATGTTGTCGAAGGTGCCATAGAAATTGGAGTTAAAGAGATTAGTGCTTATGCATTTTCTACTGAAAATTGGCGCAGATCTCCCGAAGAAGTGAAATTCCTAATGGGCTTTAATCGCGACGTGATTCGGCGAAGACGTGATGAGATGAATGCACTAGGCGTGCGGGTGCGCTGGGTGGGGCGCCCGAATAAGTTGTGGGTCAGTGTCCGCAATGAACTTGAAGCGGCGGAGGAATTAACTGCCATGAATAAAGTCCTTACCCTCAATATGTGTGTTAATTATGGGGGACGTGCTGAAATTGTTGATGCC
>WLMD01000011.1 GCA_009700405.1 Actinomycetota bacterium
CAATTAGCTGACACGCTTTCAGGTGGCGAAAGACAGATGCTCGCTATCGGACGTGCTTTGATGGCAAAACCACAACTACTACTTCTCGATGAACCATCTCTTGGTCTTGCGCCGCTTGTCATTGCGCAAATTTTTCAGAGCATTCGTGATTTAACTACACGTATGGGATTAACTGTCGTCCTTGTTGAGCAGAATGCGATGAGTGCACTGGAAATCGCAGATGTAGGAATCGTTCTTAACTTAGGACGTGTTGCTGCCACCAACTCCGCACAATCGCTTATAGCCGATCCGCAGGTACGTGCGGCCTACTTGGGTTATTAGGGAGCGATAGAGATGTTCACTTTCTTTGACACAATCATTATCGGGCTGACATCCGGTGCGGTCTATTCATTGATGGCGATTTCCCTTGTTCTAGTTTGGCGCAGCACGCGAGTTATCAATTTTGCACAAGCAGGTCAAGCGCTGCTTTCCACCTACATTGGGTTTTCCTTTATTGGTCGGTTTAATTCGTATTGGGTTGCTCTATTTATTGCAATTATCTTGGGCGCAGGTGTTTCTGCACTCATAGAGATCATCTTCATGCGAACTCTATTCAAGAGAAATACTGGTCCAATTGCCGGTGTTGCACCCATAATCGCAACATTGGGGCTTCTCGGATTAATACATGGGCTTATTGGGATATTTATGGGTGGGAAAGAGGCAATTATCCGCCCACCAGTTTCAAATGTTGGTTACACATTCTCTGGTCATACCCTTGCATTTTCTCCACTGAAGCTCGTGATTGTTTCAGCAGTTCTATTCTTAATGATTTCATTGTCAATTCTTTTCACAAAAACAAATATCGGATTGGCTTTACGTGCCTCGGCTTATGCTCCTGAAATTGCTCGTCTTGCTGGAGTTAAAGTTGATGGAATCAGAACTTTAGGTTGGGCGCTGGCAGGAGCTGCAGGTGCGGCAGCAGGAATGCTGCAAACCCCAAATGGAACTGGAGCGCTTTCTCCCGATTCGTTGGAATTTAGTTTGCTTCTAGTCTTTGGTTTCATTGCAGCAGTGATCGGCGGTCTTGAAAGTCTTGTGGGTGCAGTTATCGGAGGATTACTTCTCGGATTAGTTCTGGCATTTGTCATCATGTATGTAAGCGCAACTCTTCCATTTATGACTGCCTTTGTTTTATTACTGGGAGTCTTACTTGTGCGCCCGCAGGGGATTATGGGAAAGAAAGTTGGTCGCCGTGCATAAGTTACTTCAGTCAAATTTCGGGCGATTGGTTTTCTTTATTTTTCTGGGATTCATAATTTTCTTGGCTGGAAATCGTGTTGACGAATTGCGCGTTTATCAAGGAGCAACGTTGGCAATGTTTGTTGTTGCAATTTCATCAATAATTTTGCTTACTGGCTATTCAGGTCAGGTTTCGTTAGGTCATGGAGCATTACTCGCCATCGGTGGTTATTCTGCAGTTCTCGCCAGAAATTATTGGACTCTTCCAATATGGATTTGTTTTGCAATCGCAGTTCTAGTTGCGGCTGCCGCTGGTGCAGTTCTCGGTACGGCTGCCGCGCGTTTGTCTGGTCCATATTTAGCTGGAACTACCTTGGCCTTGGCCGTTGGTTTGCCATCGATCGCCAATCAATTCTCATTCTTGGGTGGTGAGCAAGGGTTGCTTTTTGATGTCGGCGCACCACCCGTCTCCTTGGGTGCGGATTTCTCGCCATATAAGTGGTACTTCTGGATTGCAGCATCGGCAGCCCTCATCGCACTCTGGTGGCTGCAAAATATCCTCCGATCTCGATATGGACGCACTTGGAGGGCTGTTCGGGGCAATGAAATCGCCGCGCAGTTAGCGGGTATTCACAGTGGAAAGGCGAAAACGCTGGCTTTTACCGTCAGTTCTGGCCTAGCTGGCCTCGCAGGGGCCCTGTTAGCAATGACCATCGGGACCGTTTCCCCCAGCGCATTCCCGCTGACCTTGTCATTTTCTTTGCTTACAGGCGCGGTTCTATCTGGCGTAACCACCCTGCCAGGCGTCATGATTGGCGCAGTGACACTGGTTGCCACGCCTGAGATTTCGCATGCGATATCCAATCGCATAGGAGGTTCAGATGGAGTGACCACGAACTTACCTGGTCTATTGGTGAGTGCGTTACTGATTCTGGTGGTCATGCTTGTACCGAACGGACCAGTAGAACAGATGCGCAGTATGCGCGTTCGAAAGAACGCGTCCATATCGCGTTAACCACTTATTAGTAATTAGGTCAACCACCCCTCGATGGAAGGAAATACATGATCGGAACATATCGTCGGAAGCTACTCATAGCTTCTGCGGTGCTTGCAACTGGAAGCCTTGCTTTAACAGCGATTCCAGCCCAAGCCTTCTCAGTGCGCAATGAGATTGGAGTTACCTCCACCTCAATTAAATTAGGTATCACTCTGCCAATGACAGGTGCCGCATCTCCCGGTTACAACAAGATCCCGGGAGCCATGAAGGCTTATTTTGATTATGTCAATGCAAGCGGTGGCGTCAATGGTCGAAAGATCTCCTTGGTCGTAAAAGACGATGCTTACACTCCAACTGCCTCAGTGCAGGCAACAAACGAATTAATTCTGAAGGATAAAGTCTTCGCAGTGGTTGGCGCGCTAGGAACAGCTAACAACAAAGCTGTTGCTGCCCTCGTTAACCCAGGTCGTCGCGGAATTCCTGATCTTTTTGTGAACACAGGATTCAGTGGCTTCGCTGTGAAGAAATCTTATCCAACTACATTCTCACTCTTTCCTTCTTATGTAATGGAAGCCAAGATTTTGTCGATGTACATCAAAGATAAGTTCCCAGGAAAGAAATTGGCACTCCTGTATCAGGCTGATGACTTCGGTCGCGATGCACTTGCTGGTTTCAAAACTGGTGGATTAACTTTTGATACATACATTCCATACGCACCTCTTTCACAAGCAACTCCTACAGTTCCTCCAACATGGATTTCCAAGTTGCAGGCAGCTGGATCTGAAGTTGTCGTTCTATTTGGTGTTTCTAGCGCAACAGCGGCAGCCCTTGGCGCCGCCTATGCGAAGTCATACAGGCCTCAATGGATTCTTGGATCTGTCGGTGGAGATGCAACAGCAATTAAACTTGCTGGCGTACCTGCACCACTCTTTACTGGAGTACAGACAGCGTCCTTCCTTCCAGCACCTGCAGACACCACAGATGAATATGTGAAGCTATTCCAGACAATTAATACTAAGTACAACCCTGGAGTGACTTTCGATAACAACATCTTGGCTGGCATGAACACTGCATTCGTTACAGTTCAAGCAATCGCTGCCGCTGGTAAGAACCTCACCCGCAAAGCTTTGATTGCTGCAATTGAAACTAAGGGTTCAACATTTGCTAGTGCCGGTCTTACTCCAATGGCACCTACTGCAACCACTCATGCTGGTTACAACGGGTACTGGTTTGGAACATACGACGGCACAGCAACGCTGAAGCCAAATGATGGTGTTTACACCGTTTACACAACCGACTCTGCATCAGGCGCAGTGGTTAAATCCACATACAAGCGCCCGGACATGCCACTTAACGGATTGCCAACAAGCAAATGAGGACACTAACTATGAAGAAGGCACGCGTACTTTCAATGCTCACGGCGACCGCATTGGTCTCAATGATGGTTGTTGCAATTCCTACTGCAGCACATGCTGCAGCTCCAGCTTGCGATGGCAAACTGACTGTTAACTCTTGCGCTGGCAAGACATCAGATGGTGCACCATACGCAATGATGGTTCCAGGAAACTTCAATGGCACCGTGTATCTCTATTCACATGGGTACCGTCCAAGCGTCAATGTTGTTGCAGGAATTCCTGGCTATGGCGGATATGTCGTAACCGACACTCCACAACCTGGACCAAACGCAACAGTAATCGGATCTCTCCTTAGCCAAGGCTTTGCAGTTGTTGGTTCAGGATTTGCTCGTCAAGGTTGGAACGCTGATTCAGGCGTTGCAACTGATGTCGAATTGATCGGTGAATTCAAGAAGCAATTCCCAACAACAAAGCATGTCGTTGCATGGGGAGAGTCACTGGGTGGATTTATCACACAGGCACTTGCTGAAACTCATCCAGAGCTCGTTGATGCTGTTGCACCAATGTGTATGGCTGCAGGAACTGTAGAAGCCGAACTCACAATGGCCGGAGATTTCCTTTGGGGCGTAAAGACCCTCTTTGATCCATCAATTCAAGGAACCAACTATGCAGCTGGTGCTGCTGGTTATGTTCAAGAAATGACTGATCTTGGTAAGTTCTTTACAGTCCTTGGCAAACTTCAAGCCGGTGTAAGCACTGGCGTTTGGCCAGATACATCGAGTGCAACAGGCTTAGCGTTGCAGAAGGCTGGAATTCCAGTTCGCAGCGCGCTCTTGATGCTCGGTTTGATGTCAGGTATTGGCACACAAAGTGCTCACTTTGATTCCATCTCAGGTCCAGCAGGTGCGTTGAAGTTGGCATTCCCATTAGCAGTAAGTCCAGCACTTGCTGTTCTTGAAAATGGTGCCAACGCTGGTGCACTCGCAATCTTGGCAACTCAAGATGTCGAGCAGCAATCAGGTGGAGTTATCTTTGATAACACCAAGACTGATTACGCAGCGCGTATCGCAACTGAGAGTGTAATTTTCAACGTTGCACTTAGTGGCGACGAAGGAATCGCGGGAATGCTCCAAGCGCTGAGCCCACTCAATCCAGGTGCACCACGTGTAACTGGAAACCCAGAGGCAATTGCAAAGATGCGCGCATTGCTATCCCATACAGGAAAAATCAATGTCCCAACAATCACAATGACGGGCGTTGCAGATCCGATTACACCAGCAGGTGGACCACAGTGGTTGGCAGATAAATATGCTGCTCAATATGCTGCAGAGAAAGCAGCTGCAATTGCTGCTTTCAAAACAACTGGTGCATATGTCCCTCCAGTCAAGAAGTTGTTATCAATCTGGGTTACAACCCCAGCTACATATACAACCTTCACTGCTGCGGGCCTACCAGTTACCTCAACACCACCAGCACCAGGAACCAATCACTGCGTCTTCACAACTGCTCAATATCAGGTAGTTGCGAAACAACTCGCTTCGGTTGCTTCAACTGGACTGATGATTACAGGTGGACCACTTAGGACTCTTATCCGCAAGGGCAAGAACTTGAGTATCGATCCTATGTACCGTGCTCCGTTGTTGAAGTTCTACAACGAGCAGTAAATCTCAATGAAATACGGGGGCTTCGAGAAATCGAGGCCCCCGTATTTTTATGCCTTTAGAGTGACTATCAACTAACCTTGATGACATGACGCGCATTGCTACGCCAGAGGCGATGTTTGCTTTAGGTGAGCAGATTGGCGGTCAATTGCGACCAGGTGACCTACTTCTACTCAATGGTCCATTAGGTGCGGGCAAAACACTTCTGACTCAAGGAATTGCATCAGCGTTAGGAATTGAAGGGGTAACTTCACCGACTTTTGTAATATCAAGAATTCATAAGGGTGCCGTTAATCTTATTCATGTAGATGCATATCGCTTAGTTGCCTCTGCTAACGCCAATCTTTCGCTAGATGATTTAGATCTTGATTCAGAACGCGAAGAGGCGATCACCGTTATTGAGTGGGGCGGAGCAGAGAGTGCCCGACTATCAGATGAGAGATTAGAAATAGACATTGACCGGACCAATGAAGAGCGAGAAATAACCTTCGTTGCATACGGTCCTCGCTGGAACGGATTTACTTTGTGAGTATTTCGTTGGCAATTGATACATCTACATCGCGTACCTCTGTCGCCATCGTTGATGAGGGTGCAATCTTGTGGCATGGGTTCCGCGATGGTGGGACAGCTCATGGACATGCGCTTCCTGCACTTGTCGCCGAGGCGCTGATAGCTCAAGGAAGTATCGATAAAGTTGTAGTTGGGATGGGACCCGGGCCCTACACCGGTTTAAGAGTGGGAATTTCCTTTGCAAGGTCTTTTGCTCTCGCACGCGGAATCGAAGTCATTGGCCTGTGCTCATTGGATGCGATTGCTACACAAGTGAGAGAAAGAAATGATTTCATTATTGCTACGGATGCTCGGCGCAAAGAGGTTTACTGGGCGCAATACTCCAACGGCGCACGAATGACTGAGCCTTCAGTGGATTTCCCTGCAGATGTTGCCCTTAAAGGATTACCAATGTTTGGAGAAGGTGCGCTTAAGTACCTACTCACTGCCGATGATGAGGTTCAATTTCCTGATGTCGTGGCATTAGTTGAGATTGCCAAGAATCCAGATCTGCATATTCAGTTACCTATTTATCTGCGACGTCCCGATGCCGTGCCAACAAGTGAGCGCACACCATGAGCATCACATACAGATCCATGATGGCCCTGGATATCCCTGTTATAGCAAGCATGGAGCGGGCTATTTATCCTCGAGATGCCTGGTCCACAAATCAATTCAAAGAAGAGTTGGCTGGAGTACCTAAAACTCGCTTTTATACCGTTGCGATAAATGAGGAAAATCAGATTGTTGGGTACGCAGGAGTTTTTTCTCCCGATCGCGAAATTGACGCGGACATTAACACTTTGACTGTTGACCCAGCATTTCGCCGTCAGGGAATAGGGCGAGAGATGCTTCATCAAATGATTGATTGGGCCATTGAGAGAAAATCTCCATCTATCTTTCTTGAGATGCGCGAAGATAATATCGAAGCTAATCCGCTGTATTTATCCGAAGGCTTCACACCAATATCTCGAAGAGATGACTACTACGGCAGTGGTGTTCATGCAGTTGTCATGAAGAAGGAACTTCTATGACACACCAGCCTCTGGTACTTGGTATCGAAACTTCCTGTGATGAAACTGCAATTGGGATAGTCCGTGGTCGCACATTGCTCGCAAATGTCATTGCATCCAGCGTTGAGGAGCATGCTCGCTTTGGTGGGGTAGTTCCCGAGATTGCCAGTCGTGCACACTTAGAGGCAATGCTGCCAAGCATTGAGATGGCTCTTATTGATGCAAAGATTTCACTAAAAGATATTGACGCAGTTGCCGTAACTGCTGGACCTGGTTTGGTAGGCGCACTTCTTGTCGGCGTTGCATCTGCTAGCGGATTAGCACTTGGACTTGGCAAACCTTTATACGGTGTCAATCATTTGGCTGCACACGTCTCAGTTGATTTACTGACACATGATCTACCGCTAGAGCCAACAATTGCGCTCTTAGTCAGCGGTGGTCATTCATCACTACTTCAAGTTGATGACATAACATCATCAGTCATCAAACTTGGCGAAAGCATGGATGATGCAGCGGGAGAAGCTTTCGACAAGATTGCCCGCGTGATGGGACTTGGCTTTCCTGGCGGTCCAGCAATTGATCGTGAAGCACTTTCTGGAAACCCGAAAGCAATTGATTTTCCTCGAGGTCTCACGCACTCGCGCGATTGGGAAACTCGGCCATTTGATTTCTCTTTTTCGGGGTTAAAGACCGCTGTTGCGCGATATTTAGAGAGCACCCCGGATTACGCAAAAGCCGATGTTGCTGCCTCTTTTCAAGAGTCCGTAGTGGATGTTCTGATGCTCAAAGCAATTGCTGCTTGTAAGAAGACAGGTATTGATTCACTGGTGATTGCTGGAGGAGTCGCTGCCAATTCCCGATTGCGAGCAATAGCTGCCCAGCGATGTGAGGCGAAGAAGATCCGCCTACGAATCCCGGCACCTGGCCTTTGTACCGATAATGGCGCCATGGTTGCCGCATTAGGCTCTCTGATGGTCTCGGCTGGACGCCCAGCCAGCTCCATTGACCTTGAGGCGACTTCGAGCCTGAGCGTGAGCACAGTCTCCATTTAGCTACCTTTTGGATTTGCCGTGGCTATTACCCCAGCATAGGCTTGGCGTTAGCACTCAGGACCCGAGTCTGCTAATTACAGAGTCGAAGAGTCCGAAACTCGATTAACAACATATGAAGGAGTCACCACATGGCCGTCGCCATTAAGCCACTAGAAGATCGCATCGTTGTAAAGGCCAATGCGGCTGAGACAACAACCGCATCAGGACTTGTAATCCCTGATACTGCCAAAGAGAAGCCACAAGAAGGCACCGTTGTTGCAGTGGGCCCAGGTCGCTTTGATGACGGCGCTCGCGTTCCAATGGATATCGCTGTTGGCGATGTTGTCTTGTACAGCAAGTACGGCGGAACTGAAGTTAAGTACAACAATGAGGAGTACTTGGTTCTTTCAGCTCGCGACATTCTTGCTGTGATTGAGAAGAAGTAAATGGGAAAAATTCTTGAATTCGATGAGCACGCACGTCGTGCCATGGAACGCGGAGTCAACATTCTTGCTGACACCGTCAAGGTAACACTTGGACCTAAGGGCCGTAACGTTGTTATATCTAAGAGCTACGGTGCACCAACAATTACCAACGATGGCGTGACCATCGCTCGCGAAATCGAACTCTCTGATCCAGTGGAGAACATGGGCGCGCAATTGGTGAAGGAAGTTGCAACCAAGACAAATGATGTAGCAGGAGATGGAACAACCACCGCAACAGTTTTGGCACAAGCAATGGTTAAGGAAGGTCTTCGTAACCTTGCCGCCGGAGCGCAGCCAATGGATATCAAAATCGGTATCGAAGCAGCAGTTGTTGCTATCACCGAGCGCCTTCGCGAGAACGCAACTGTCGTTAAAGATAAGTCGCAGATCGCAGATGTTGCAACTATCTCTGCTCAAGATCGTGCCATCGGAGATTTGATCGCCGAAGCAATGGACAAGGTCGGCAAAGATGGCGTAATCACTGTTGAAGAATCATCCACAACTGGACTTGAACTTGAGTTCACTGAGGGAATGCAATTCGATAAGGGTTATATCTCTCCATATTTCGTTACAGATCAAGAGCGTATGGAGACTGTCCTTGAGGACGCTTACGTACTTCTTTCTGCTAACAAGATTTCAGCACTGAGCGAACTTCTTCCAATCTTGGAAAAAATTGCTCAAGCCAGCAAGCCTCTCTTGATTATCTCTGAAGATGTTGATGGAGAAGCGCTTTCTACATTGGTAGTTAACAAGATGCGCGGAGTTTTCACTTCAGCTGCCGTCAAGGCTCCTGGTTTTGGTGATCGTCGCAAGGCAATGTTGGAAGACATTGCAATCTTGACTGGTGCTCAAGTTATTGCCGCCGAAGTAGGCATGAAACTTGATCAAGTTGGCCTTGAAGTTCTTGGTCGCGCCCGTCGCATTGTGATCACAAAAGACAACACCACCATCGTTGATGGTGGGGGCGAGAAGGCAGCAGTTGCTGCCCGCGTCTCAGAGATCCGTCGCGAACTTGAAAACACAGATTCCGAATGGGATCGCAGCAAGCTACAAGAGCGTGTTGCGAAACTTGCTGGTGGAGTCTGCGTAATCAAAGTAGGCGCACACACCGAAGTTGAATTGAAAGAAAAGAAGCACCGTCTCGAAGATGCAATCTCAGCAACACGTGCCGCAGTTGAAGAAGGCATCGTTGTTGGTGGAGGAGCAGCTTTGGTTCACGCAGCAGATGCACTTGATGGCGATCTTGGTTTCGAAGGCGATAAAGCCGTCGGAGTTCGTCTCGTTCGCAAAGCATGCGATGAACCACTTCGTTGGATTGCAGAAAATGCTGGTCTTGAAGGTTATGTTGTTGTATCAAAGGTTCGCGCGATGAAGGCTCATGAAGGCTTCAACGCTGCAACTGATGTATATGGCGATCTGACTAAAGATGGCGTTATCGATCCAGTGAAGGTGACACGCTCTGCACTGGCTAATGCTGCATCTATTGCTGCAATGTTCATTACAACTGAAGCAGTTGTGTATGAGAAGCCAGAAACTGACAGCGCTGATGCAGGTGGCTCTGGCCATTCGCACGGCCCTGGCGGACATAGCCACTAAGGGGTAAATTTCCTTAGGTGGAACAGCTCACCCTTTCAGTAGATTGCGGCGGCCTGGGAATCAAAGCTTCGGTGCTCGATAGCGCCGGAACTATGAGAACCCCGGCCGTTCGCATTTCTACTCCATATCCGCTTTCTCCGCAGCGACTTGTCGAAACAATCGCCGAGTTGGCAAAGACTTTGCCACAAGCAACTCGTGCAACGGTCGGTGTTCCCGGAATGATTCGCCACGGCGTAGTTGTTGCAACCCCTCATTACATCAACGTTGCTGGTCCGCTCACTCGTATGGATCCCGAGTTGAAAAAAGCGTGGGATGGTTTTGATATGCGCCAAGCTCTCACCGTTGCGCTTTCAATGCCAACACTTGTCCTCAATGATGCCGAAGTGCACGGCGCAGGTGTTGTAGCAGGCTCGGGTTTTGAAGTTGTTTTAACGCTAGGTACCGGCCTTGGAAGTGCGATCTTCGATGGTGGAGTTCTTGCACCACACATTGAGTTTTCGCATGCACCAGTGCGACGAGCAACAACGTATGACTCGTGGATTGGCGAGAACGAACGTCGCCGACTTGGAGATAGTTTTTGGTCTCGCCGAATTCGCACGATGGTAGAGGAGTTACGGCCAGTATTTTTATGGGATCGCTTATATCTGGGCGGAGGAAACGCTCGCCGTATTAAAGATGTGGTAATTCATCGTTTGGGAAATGATGTAGTGATTGTTCCCAATGAAGCGGGAATTATTGGCGGCGTTCGGGCGTGGAGTTTGATTCCCCCTGTCCAGTAATAACTAGGAAGCGTGCGAGATATCTCCGGCAATACCCTTATTGAGGATCATGAGGCGCTCGTCTTCGCTGAGGCCGCCCCAGATTCCGTAAGGTTCTTGAACGCTCAATGCGTGGTCGCGGCATTGCTGCAAGACGGGGCATGAGGCACAGATTGCCTTCGCCGCATTCTCGCGATTGCGTCGGCGGGGACCACGTTCTCCATCTGGATGGAAGAACATCTCAGAGGGAAGGTCCTGGCAGGCGCCTGAGTACTGCCATTGCCACAAATCAGCAATCGGCTTGGGTAAACGCGATATCTCTGCCATTTGACTACCTTCCGTCGTGAGGGTTACCACTGTACAACCGTTGCGTAGATTGTTCAACTACCTTTAACACCTCCAATTTTGATCTAGAAATCCCCCCTGTTTTACTAGAAATCCCCCCTGTTTTAAGTGGTGGATATGGCAATAAGGCGGGAGGATACCTACGTGGAATTAGTTGAGGAGAGCCAGGAGTTCCTGAGCGTTGCAAGCGTTGCTCGAACGATGGCAATTGCCCCGGCAACGCTTCGGACTTGGGATCGTCGCTACGGCCTAGGGCCATCAGCGCATGAAGTGGGAAGGCACCGCCGCTATTCAGAGGCAGATGTCACCAAGCTTCTATATATGCGCCGACTCATCATTTCTGGCGTTGTGCCTGCTGAAGCAGCAGAGATGGCAAAGAATTACACAGGAGCTCGTATCGAGTTAGGCAATATTCAGCCAGTACAACAGCGAGATGAATTAGTTACATCCCTTTTTCGCGCCGCATATGGCCTGGATGAGCGTTTCCTAGAAGATGCTTTGTCTCAATCATTTGCCGATGATGGAGTTGTAAAAACTTGGCATGAAGTTGTAGTCCCATTGATGTTCAAAATCGGACAAGAGTGGGCGCGGACAGATACTGGTGTAGAAGTCGAACATTTACTCTCAGAGACTGTCCAACGGTGTCTTCATCGCGTTGAGTTGAAATCGGCGGTAAATACTCGGCCAGTGGTACTCGCTGCAGTCTCTGAAGAGCAACATAGTTTGGCGCTCTTAGCAGTGAAGGCGGCCCTCGCTGAAAAAGGAATTGCTTCCTATTACTTAGGCGCTCGCACGCCAGGTGAGGCTATAAATGCCATTGTCAGCAGAGTCGGTCCTCCAGCAATTTTCCTCTGGGCCTTGTTGCCAGAAAACGCTGACCCGCATATCTTTCAAAATCTGCCTAAAGTACGCCCAGCGCCACGAATCCTTCTGGGTGGGTCAGGATGGGACCGAGATGCCTGCGCGGGAGCCCAGTTTGTCGATGATCTAGCCAGTACATGCGAGGAAATTTCAAGGGCGGTTGGACTCTAACTGCACCGATAGACTTCACGCCTTATGAGCGAGAACGAAAAAGTGATGATGTTGGGCCTGACATATGACGATGTCTTGCTTCTGCCAGATGCCTCCGAAGTAGTCCCCAGCGAAGTAGATACAGCCACGCGATTAACCCGCAACATAACCTTGCGAATTCCATTGGTTTCATCTGCGATGGATACGGTCACTGAATCCGAAATGGCCATTGCTATGGCTAAAGAGGGCGGCATTGGAATTATTCACCGCAATTTGCCGGTGGATGCTCAAGTTACTCACGTGAAATTAGTAAAAAATGTCGGACTTGCAGGCGCCGCTGTTGGCGTGGGAGATGATGGATTTGCTCGTGCACAGGCGCTCATAGAAGTTGGTGTCGATGTAGTTGTTGTTGATACTGCACATGGTCATCACCGAGCTGTTCTTGATGCGATTGCACGAATTAAAAAGTTTTCTCCATCAACTCAAATTATTGGTGGCAATGTGGCAACACGTGCTGGCGCGCAGGCGCTGATTAACGCTGGTGCTGATGCAGTCAAAGTTGGGGTCGGACCTGGCTCAATTTGCACGACTCGTATTGTTGCCGGTGTTGGTGTTCCGCAAATCACCGCGATCATGGAAGCAAGTAAAGCGTGTGCAAAAGCTGGCATCCCATTAATCGCAGATGGTGGATTGCAATATTCAGGTGACATCGTAAAAGCCTTAGTTGCTGGAGCAGATTCAGTAATGCTTGGTTCACTGTTAGCCGGATGTACTGAATCCCCAGGAGAACTCGTAACAATTGATGGACGCCAATACAAGGCTTATCGCGGAATGGGTTCACTCGGTGCAATGCAATCTCGTGGAGAGCAGAAGTCGTACTCCAAGGATCGCTACATGCAAGATGATGTTCTCTCTGAAGACAAACTTGTTCCTGAAGGTATTGAAGGCAAAGTTGCTTATCGTGGCAGTGTTGCCGAAGTTGTTCATCAATTAGTAGGTGGACTCAGGTCTGGAATGGGATATGCAGGTGCACCTGACATCACATATTTGCGTCGTGAAGGTCGCCTGATTCAGATTACATCTGCAGGTTTACAAGAGAGCCATCCTCACGATGTGATGGATGTTGCCGATGCACCTAACTATCGCGGGAAGGGTCGCTCATGAATGACATCGAATTAGCACCAGGAAAGCGCGCTCGTATGGCCTATTCCTTTGATGACATTGCAATCGTCCCAAGCCGCCGAACACGTAACCCTGAAGATGTCTCAACTTCATGGCAGATTGATGCGTACAAGTTTGCACTTCCCATGATGGCCGCGCCAATGGATTCTGTTGTTTCTCCAGAGACGGCAATCGCTATTGGAAAATTAGGTGGATTGGCAGTTCTTAACCTAGAAGGTCTATGGACCAGGTATGAAGATCCACGCATTCAACTTGGTGAGATTGCTTCGATGCCTGATGTGCACGCTACCAAACGCATGCAAGAACTTTATTCGGCCCCTATTCAGCCAACGCTGATAAAAGAGCGCCTTAAGCAAATTCGTGATGCTGGCGTAACGGTGGCTGGTTCACTCTCGCCACAACGTACATTTGAATTCCACAAGAGCGTTGTTGAAGCAGGCGTAGATATTTTCGTAATCCGTGGCACAACTGTAAGCGCCGAACATGTTGATTCTAATAACGAAGCACTTAATCTAAAGAAATTTATTTACGAACTCGACGTCCCTGTCATTGTTGGCGGATGTGCAACGGCAACGGGTGCACTTCACCTTATGCGCGCGGGAGCTGCTGGAGTCCTTGTTGGATTCGGTGGCGGTTCGGCACACACAACCCGCAAAGTATTAGGCATTGAAGTTCCGATGGCTTCTGCAGTTGCAGAAGTTGCATCTGCACGACGCGATTACCTCGACGAATCAGGCGGACGTTACGTCCACGTTATTGCTGACGGCTCCGTGGGGCGTAGTGGTGATATCGCAAAGGCAATTGCATGCGGTGCTGATGCAGTGATGATGGGTTCACCTCTTGCGAAAGCAGTTGAAGCGCCCGGCCTTGGATGGCACTGGGGTAGCGAAGCCGCACATCAAGAATTGCCTCGCGGTGAAAGAGTTGCCGTAGGTACATCTGGCACTCTGGAAGAAATTCTCCTTGGACCATCTCACGCTGCAGATGGATCGATGAACCTGTTCGGTGCTTTCCGCCGAGCCATGGCAACATGCGGATATTCAGATGTTAAAGAATTCCAGCGCGTTGAGGTCCTTATCCACCGTGCATAATCCGTCGCGCCACGGCGTATTAGTTGTAGATTTCGGGGCGCAGTACGCTCAGTTAATTGCACGGCGCGTTCGCGAAGTTCATGTTTATAGCGAGATTGTGCCTTCATCAATTACTGCCGCAGAAGTGACGAGTAAAAATCCCGAAGCAATCATTCTTTCTGGCGGACCTTCAAGTGTCTATGCAGCAGGTGCTCCTACATTTGATAGCTCAATCTTTGATTTAGGAATCCCTGTATTTGGAATTTGTTATGGCTTCCAAGTGATGGCTGCTGCACTTGGCGGAGTCGTTAGCCAAACAGGCAAGTCAGAATTTGGTCGAACTCCGTTGAAGTCAGAGAATTCATCGAAAGTTTTTCACTCTCTGCCTACAGAACAACTGGTCTGGATGAGTCATGGAGATGCCGTAACACAAGCCCCCCATGGATTTACTGTGTGTGCTGCCACCAAGGACACTGCTATTTCTGCTTTTGAAAATGAATCAGCGCAATTGGCTGGAGTGCAATTTCACCCAGAGGTACTTCATTCAGAAAATGGTCAGGAAGTATTGCGACATTGGATAGTCGATATTGCGGGTTGCCAACCAACATGGACAACGAGCAATATCGCTGAAACCGAAATTGCAAAAGTTAAATCACTGGTTGGAAATAAGCGAGTTATATGTGGGCTTTCCGGCGGCGTAGATTCCGCAGTTGCTGCAGCGATTGTCCAAAAGGCAATTGGTTCGCAGCTCACGTGCGTATTCGTTAATCATGGATTGCTTCGCGAAGGTGAAGCCGAACAAGTTGAGACTGATTTTGTAGCCGCCACGGGAGTTCAGTTGATGGTCGTAGATGCGCGTGAGCAATTCTTGCAAGCCCTTTCAGGTGTCAGCGATCCTGAGACAAAGCGCAAAATCATTGGCCGAGAATTTATTCGGAGTTTTGAAGCTGCAGCTCGAGAAATTGCAGCCGGAGGAGATGTCGAATTCTTAGTTCAGGGCACTCTCTATCCGGATGTTGTTGAGTCAGGTGGCGGAACAGGTACTGCAAATATCAAATCTCACCATAACGTTGGTGGACTTCCAGATGATTTGAAATTCACCTTAATAGAACCGCTTCGTACTCTCTTTAAAGATGAAGTTCGCCAAGTAGGACTAGAACTTCAACTCCCAGAAGAAATTGTTATGCGCCAACCTTTCCCGGGCCCGGGTTTAGCTATTCGCATTATTGGTGAAGTTACTCCCGATCGCTTGGAAATTTTGCGTCATGCAGATCGCATTGTTCGTGAAGAATTGCACACGGCAGGGCAAGATCGCCTGATATGGCAATGCCCAGTTGTTCTTTTAGCTGATGTGCGAAGTGTGGGAGTGCAGGGTGATGGTCGTACATATGGACACCCCATCGTGTTACGCCCTGTCTCCAGTGAAGATGCGATGACCGCAGATTGGTCGCGCCTTCCTTATGATTTACTGGAAAAGATTTCTACACGGATTACCAATGAAGTACGGGATGTAAATCGAGTTGTTCTGGATATAACCAGCAAACCTCCAGGGACAATTGAGTGGGAGTAGTTAGTACAATTTCGTTGATCACACATGTAAAAAGGGAGAGAGTAATGAAACGAATTCTTGGTGTTGTAGTTACAGGGCTGTTGATTTCGAGTTTGCCTCAGTCAGCAGTCGCATCAGTCCACGCAGTTGCCAAAGTAACATGCAAAGCGACCAAGTCAATTGCTCACACTCCTAAAGAGGTTGCTACGCCCAAGAAAGTATTGCCTGGCAAAATCGGATCCTTCACACTTGTTACCAACTGCGGCAATATCGTGATTAAAACCGATGGAGTAAAAGCTCCAGTTACTTTGACGGCTTTGACCACGTTAGCCAAAGGTGGTTTCTATGATCACTCGTTGTGCCATCGTGTAACAACTACGCAAATGTGGGTATTGCAATGTGGCGACCCAACGGCCAAAGGAAATGGTGGCCCTGCATTTTCTTTTCAAGATGAGAATCTTCCAATGACTGAGGTAAATAATTACCCAAGTGGCACAGTTGCAATGGCTAATTCAGGAAATCCTGGGACAAATGGCAGTCAATTCTTCCTCGTTTACGGAGATACAACTTTGCCAGCCAACTACACAATTTGGGGCACCATTACATCTGGTTTAAACATACTTAAGGCGATTGGTGCTGCAGGTATTAAGGGTGGCGGAACCGATGGAACTCCAGTTAAGACAATTGCAATTGAAAAAGTAATCGTTAAATAATTTAGTTCGTATTTACGATCTTAAATGCTTCGGCAATTCTGCCCTCGGCAAATCCCGCAATTGCAGCGTTTCGTTCGCCCCACGAACGGACCAAGTTTTCCAACTCGGGGTTATGCGCAGTTTGTGAGACATGGCAATGCAGTGCAGCCATCTTGAGGTGAAAAGTATCTGTGATGTCAACAAAGTGATCGGGTTGATTGTGCGCGGTAACCCAGACTTCTTTCACTCTCCACGGTTGAAGCCCTTCCGCCATGAATTCTGGAAATGCAAATGGGTTACGTGCGTCAGGATAAACGGCTTGAATGGAACTTTCTCCAGCAGCTAGATGATCCGGGTGGCTTGCACCAATGCGATCCCAGTTTCTTTCGGGACTTTGGCAGACGAGGCGATCTGGTTGTGCGATACGAATCATTCGCACCAAATCTTTGCGCAGACCTAACGTTGGCTCAAGTGACCCATCGCGGTAATTGAGGAAAGTAATATCAGTGACACCAATTGCAGCGCCGGCTTCGCGTTGTTCTCTCTGACGAACAGCTGGCATTTCCTCTACAGGAATGCCAGATTCCTCTCCGCCCTGATCTCCATTTGTACAAAAGCAGTAAGAAACTTCTATGCCTTGCGCAACCCATTGAGCAATAGTCCCAGATGCTCCAAAATCGGAATCATCAGGGTGGGCACTAATAACGAGTATTCGTTTAATCTCGCTGTCGGCAATCGGCTGCATAATCGTCCCTTAGTCGTGAAATGTTATGTTGTCGGCGAAGCCTAATAGAATGCGCCACATGATGAGTCCTGATCCGTTGATTGACGGGCTCAACCCCCAGCAAAAGGCCGCCGTGGAGCATGCCGGCGGACCACTTTTGGTCGTAGCAGGGGCGGGATCTGGCAAGACTCGCGTCTTAACTCGCCGTATCGCATATCTCATGGCACGTCGCGGGGCGGCGCCATATGAAATTCTGGCAATCACTTTTACCAATAAGGCCGCCGGTGAAATGAAAGAACGCGTTGCCGAACTTGTAGGTCCTATTGCTCGTTCGATGTGGGTCTCAACTTTTCACTCTGCATGTGTTCGAATGCTTCGCCAAGAGGCAACACGCCTTGGCTATACCAACTCCTTTAGCATTTACGACCAGGCAGATAGCTTGCGTTTAATTACGATTGTTTCTAAAGAACTCAATCTAGATGCCAAGCGATATCCAGCTCGGCAATTTCAATCAATGATTTCAAATGCCAAGAATGAATTGCTCGGGCCATCGGATTATCTCAATTCAACACAGAATCAATTCGAACAAGTTGTCGCAGAAGTTTATGCGGTCTACCAAAAGAGACTTCAGATGGCTAATGCAATGGATTTCGATGATCTGATTCTCAAAACGGTAGAAGTGCTGCAAAGATTTCCCGAAACAAAAGCTCGCTTTCGATCGCGCTTTCGCCATGTTTTAGTTGATGAGTATCAAGACACCAACCATGCTCAGTATCAGCTCATTCGTGAACTTGTAGGAACTGATGCTGATGGTTTACCACCTGCCGAACTCTGTGTGGTTGGCGATGCTGACCAATCTATTTATGGTTTTCGAGGAGCGACGATTCGCAACATTTTGCAATTTGAAATGGATTACCCGAACGCAACAACTGTCTTGCTCGAGCAGAATTACCGTTCAACTCAAAATATCCTCAATGCGGCTAATGCAGTTATTACTCAGAACGAGAGCCGAAAAGAGAAAAACCTATGGTCACAAGCTGGCGCTGGTGCCCCGCTAGTTGGCTACGTTGCCGAGAGTGAACACGATGAAGCCAACTTCATCAAAGATGAGATCAGAACCTTACAAAACGCTGGCACTTCGCAACCTGGTGATACGGCAATCTTCTATCGAACCAATGCCCAGTCTCGTGTCTTTGAAGAAGTATTTATGCGTGCAGCACTGCCATATAAAGTTGTTGGAGGAGTGCGTTTCTACGAGCGCAAAGAAGTTAAGGATTTGCTTGCTTATTTACGGGTCCTCGCCAATCCCAGTGACGAGGTATCCCTTCGCCGAATCATTAATGTTCCTAAACGTGGAATTGGCGATCGAGCCCTTGATTATGTAGATGCATTCGCCCAATCTGAATTCACTTCATTCTGGCAAGGTTTGCACCGTTGTAACGAAATTTCAGATATGCCGGCGCGTGCGGCTTCATCAGTTCACGAATTTCTATCGATGATTGGCGCGCTTCGGGTTCTTGTTGAAGCCAAGGTGCGACCTTCAGTAATCATTGAAGCAGTTCTAGAGCAATCTGGTTTATTGGCCGAACTTTCATCAAGCACCGACCCCCAAGATGAAGTTCGCGTGGAGAACTTACAAGAATTAGTGGCCGTCTCGATGGAATACGAAGAGCGACCATTTGAAGCGCTCGGCGAAGATGAAGAGATTTCTTTGGCAGGATTCTTAGAGCAAGTTTCTCTCGTTGCTGATGCTGATGAAATTCCTGAAGGTGAAGACCATGGTGGTGTCGTCACCTTAATGACACTTCACACTGCCAAGGGCTTGGAATTTCCCACTGTATTTCTAACTGGTTTGGAAGATGGAATCTTTCCGCACTCGCGAACTTTGGGCGAGAAGAATGAAATTGAAGAAGAGCGCAGACTTGCCTACGTTGGCTTAACTCGCGCAGAACAACGTTTGTATCTCACTCGTGCGGAGTATCGATCTTCGTGGGGTGCTCCGAATTACAATCCTCCTTCACGTTTTCTTGAAGAGATTCCTGAAGATGTTATTCAGTGGCGAAACAAAAGCGTTACTTCATCGCCGATTTCTAAGCGTCGAGATTTCACGGCCCCTCCACCTCGGGCGACGGGCAAGAAGAGCGTGGCGATGGATCTTGCTGTCGGGGAGCGTGTGTCACACGACACATTCGGACTTGGGACAGTTACGGCTCTTTCAGGCGAGGGAGATCGCGCTGAAGCGACAATCAATTTCGGTCAATATGGTGAGAAGCGTTTGTTGCTGCGGTATGCACCCGTCGAGAAGCTCTAGGATTACACCCGTTCGCCTGTACCACTAACCATGATTGGAGTCCCTCGTGGATCTCTTTGAATATCAAGCTAGAGATCTTTTCGAGAAACATGGAGTCCCGGTTTTGGCAGGCGCAGTTGCCACTACTCCCGAAGAAGCCGAAGCAGCAGCTCGTGGCATGGGAGGAAAAGTCGTCGTTAAGGCGCAAGTAAAAGTTGGTGGACGCGGTAAAGCTGGTGGAGTAAAGCTGGCCGAAGATGCGCAAGATGCTCGCGAGAAATCTGCCGCGATATTAGGAATGGATATTAAAGGGCACATTGTCGGAAAAGTGATGATTGCCCAAGCTGCGCCGATTGCCGAAGAATATTACTTAGCAATCTTGCTTGACCGCTCAAACAGAACATTCTTGGTGATGGCATCGGTAGCTGGCGGAATGGATATTGAGCAGGTAGCACATGAGACACCAGAAAAATTAGTAAAGGTCCCTGTTAATTCTAATGATGGGCTTTCAAAATCTGCAGCCGTCAAGATTATTAATGATGCTAAATTTCCAGCCGATATTGCAGATCAAGTTGCTGATGCGCTTGTGCTTTTATGGGGAGTTTTCGTTTCCGAAGATGCGACTCTCGTTGAAGTAAACCCCCTCGTTAAGACTTCAGATGGTCGCATCATTGCCTTGGATGGCAAAGTTACGCTTGATGACAATGCAGGTTTTCGCCACCCAGATCATGAAGCTCTTGTTGACGCATCAGCTACAAATGCTCTTGAAGCGGCCGCAAAGGAAAAAGATCTTAATTACGTAAAACTGGATGGCGAAGTTGGCATCATCGGAAATGGCGCAGGACTCGTCATGAGCACATTAGATGTTGTTGCCTATGCTGGAGAACAATTCGGCGGAGTAAAGCCTGCAAACTTCTTAGATATCGGTGGCGGTGCATCCGCCCAAGTTATGGCTGATGGTCTGTCGATAATCTTGGGTGATAAAGATGTAAAGAGCGTTTTCGTCAACGTCTTTGGTGGAATCACATCGTGTGACGCCGTAGCAAATGGAATTATTCAAGCTCTTGAAATCTTGGGTGATAAGGCGAAGAAACCGATAGTCGTCCGCTTAGATGGCAACAATGTTCTTGAAGGCCGCCGGATTCTTGATGAAGCGGCTCATCCCCTCATTCAGCAACTCGATACTATGGATGGCGCTGCAGCTCGCGCCGCAGAATTGGCGGCTAAATAATGTCTATCTTTATCAATAAGCATTCTCGCGTAATTGTTCAAGGCATGACTGGCTCTGAAGGAACAAAACACACACGTCGCATGTTGGCATCTGGCACCGTTGTCGTCGGTGGCGTAACGCCAGGTAAAGGCGGCCAAGTCATTGATATTGATGGCCATCAGCTTCCAGTTTTCAACACTGTTGCCGAAGCAGTCGCGGCAACGCAAGCAAACGTTTCTGTAGTTTTTGTTCCTCCGAAATTTGCCAAGGCAGCTGTGGTTGATGCCATAGATGCGGCGGTTCCACTTGTAGTCGTCATTACTGAAGGCATTCCCGTCCACGACACCGCAGCTTTCTTTGCTTATTCACAGAGCAAGGGCACGACAAGAATTATTGGTCCAAATTGTCCTGGCCTTATCACTCCAGGTGAAAGCAATGTAGGAATCATTCCCTCTGATATCACCGGAACGGGGCCGATTGGGCTCGTGTCAAAATCAGGAACTCTCACCTACCAAATGATGTACGAACTTCGCGATATTGGATTCACTACAGCGGTTGGAATTGGTGGCGATCCAATTATCGGAACAACCCACATTGATTGCTTGCGTGCATTCCAAGATGACCCTGATACCAAAGCAATCGTGATGATTGGTGAAATTGGTGGAGATGCCGAAGAGCGTGCAGCTGCATTTATTAGTGAGTATGTAACCAAGCCAGTTGTTGGATACGTTGCCGGCTTTACAGCACCTGAGGGAAAGACAATGGGCCATGCTGGCGCCATAGTCTCTGGTTCATCAGGCACCGCACAAGGCAAGAAAGACGCACTTGAAGCAGCAGGAGTTCAAGTGGGTAAAACTCCTAGCGAGAGCGCTCGATTAATGCGCGCACTTCTAAGCCGATAACGTAGATGTTTCAACGCGTCCTGTGGGTCTCGTTGACACAAGCCCTTCGTAGCGTTTTCATCCTGGTTTTACCTATCGCCTTTATCTCTTTATTCGCCTGGGCAACGGCAGGCAGCAGCAATGGCAATACCGCCGATCCAATGCGAGCAACAATGTGGATCTGGCTCGCTGCACATCACATTCCATTTCACCTTGTTCTCCCACCCGGCGGGGAAAGCGGTTTGCTCTCCTATTTGCCAGTGGGCGCATTGATTTTTCCTTTACTGAGCATCCGTAATGGATTTAAACGAGCCTGCGATCGTATCGATTCAGATCAACAAACGCGCCAACTCGCACGCGTTCTCTTTGCTCTTACGTATGCAGGAGTTTCACTGTCGATATCTTGGTTCTCGGCAACTGCGGCAATAACTCCGAATCTTTATTGGACTCCAGCAATCGCAGTTGCACTTGTTTGGGTAGCTACCGTTTCCAATAAAATCAAAGTGAATAGGGCAGAAATTTCCTCTCGAAGTATGGCCCTCAGCGTGATTGCGATTCTATTCGGGGCCTCTAGTTTAGTTTTTGGTCTAGGTTTATTTTTCCACCTGAAGAGCGTGCAAAACCTAACTATTGTTTTGCAACCAGGTTTTGTTGGTGGAATTCTCTTATTGCTATTGAACGTTCTCTACCTGCCTAATGCAGTAATCGCGACTTTGTCTTATTTGGTTGGTCCGGGCTTTGCAGTTGGAACCAACACATTGGTTTCTCCATTGACGCACCGACTATCTGAAATACCCGCTCTGCCCCTTCTTGGTGGCCTGCCAACAGGAAGGCACCCGCTTGTGCTTCTTTCCATCATGGGCGTAGTTGCTCTGGGTGCATTTATATACAACCTCACCATTACTCAGCGCTCTCGCGTTACAGTTCAAAGTTTCTTTCTTACCTCAGTGGGGATTACTGCATTGGCAATTCTTGGCAGTGGATCACTGTTAACAAATGCCTTACGTTCGGTTGGAGTTTCACCGTGGCAACTTCCGTTAGCAATAGCCATGGAGATCGCCCTTGGAATCTTCTTGGCAATTATCATCCCTCGAATATCTGAATTCATACCTGGCAGAAGGTCCGGGTGATGGTTGCTCGGTTAGTTGTTCTTGCTTCGGGAAGCGGATCTCTCTTCCAAGCGATTATGGACTCAGTGGACAAGGGAGAGTTGGCCGCCGAAATTGTTGCAGTGATTTCTGACCAGCCTCACGCTCAAGTTTTACGACGCGCTGCGAATTCTTCAATTCCTACTTATATTCTGCCAATGCCTGATGATCGCTCTCAATGGGATCAACAGATTTTCGACCTTGTATCAGCTCTTAAACCAACGCTAGTTGTGAGTGCAGGATTTATGCGAATCCTTAATCCAAACTTTGTTTCAACTTTCAAAGTTATTAATTCACATCCGGCTCTGTTGCCTAACTTTCCGGGCGCGCATGCCGTTCGGGATGCACTTGCTGCCGGGGCCAAGAAAACCGGAACCACGGTTCATTGGGTAGATTCGGGCGTGGATACTGGAGAAATAATCGCCCAAGCCAGCGTGGATATCTTCCCAGAGGATGATGAAGCATCATTGCACGAGCGTATTAAGATTCTCGAACGCGGTCTCATTGTTGCGACCATCTCTAAACTTCTTCCATCATTGGAGAGAAAAAGTGTCTGATCGCAAAGTTATTCGCAGGGCGCTAGTTAGCGTTTATGACAAGAGCGGGCTTATCGAACTGGCAACTTCCCTTAATGCGGCTGGAATCGAAATACTTTCCACGGGATCTACAGCGCAAAGTATTCAGGCTGCAGGAATTCCTGTTACGCAGGTAAGTGAGTACACGGGCTTTCCGGAAATTATGGGAGGTCGAGTTAAGACCCTACATCCGCGCATTCATTCGGGAATACTTGCAGATCAAGATAATCCAGATCACATGCGCCAAATATCTGAACATGACATCGCTCCTTTTGATCTTGTCGTAATCAATCTTTATCCCTTCGAAGCGACAATTGCCTCAGGTGCAAACTTTGCTGAATCTATTGAACAAATCGATATTGGCGGACCTTCTATGTTGCGAGGTGCAGCCAAGAATCACGGATCGGTAGCGGTCATTTGCAAGACGTCTCAGTACCCTCAATTGCTAGAAGCGATTTCATTAGGTGGTTTTACTCTTCAGCAGCGCACTGAATTGGCGTTAGAAGTTTTCAGAACCACCGCGCAATATGATCTGGCGATAGCGAATTGGCTTGGAGTCGATAATAATTCTGCACTGCCATCGTGGTTTGGAAGAGTGTGGTCGCA
>WLMD01000110.1 GCA_009700405.1 Actinomycetota bacterium
ACAAATACTGGGCGATCACCACCGACCATGAAGGATGTTGCCTGGGATGTTTCATGTGAAGGTTTGATCATAGAAAAAGTAAATGTTGCAGCGAGAACTATTAACAAGAGAGCTACATACTTGCCAACTTTATTCATTGTATGGAAGGGACCGATGTTTTACCCAAGCCAAATAAGCCAAGGATGAAGACACAGCCAACCAAGACAAAGGCACCGCCGAGAAGTTGGATGAAGGTGATTACTTCTTTGAGGTAAATGGCGCCAATGAGCACGGCAACCAAAGTCACGAGAAACTCAACACTGATGGCGCGAGTGGCGCCAACTTTTACTACGAGTGCAAAGTAGATGACATAACAGAGCGAACTACAGAACACGGCTAGGGCGGTGATGTATGCCCAATCGCTAAGTAGTGGTGTCCGATTAAAGGGAACGAAGAAGAGCAATGGCAATGTAAATAGCCCGCCGAAGAAGAATGCGCCAATTGATTGCTCCCAGTTGCCGACTTTCTCCATTTTAAGCTTGGAGTAATTACTTCCAAATGCAGCGGCTAAACATCCAATAACGCAGGATGTAATACCGATGATGAATTCACTGCCTAGTTTTCCGTGCGGGAAGCCGACTAAAAGAACGATTCCAGCAAATCCGATAAGTAAACCCATTACATCCACTTTAGTAAGGGTTTCTATCTTCATTAACTTTCCGATGAGAGCCGAAAAGAGCGGGATCGCGCCAACGATAATCGCAGAGAGTGCGGTACCGATTCTTGGTATGGCAATGGCAAACCCTACGAGTTGGAGAGAGACCGTTGTTGCGCCAACTACTGCAAATGGTTTGATGCCAACAGAGAAATCAAGTTTCCTTCGGGTGACTTGTGCAATCAGCCATAAGGAAGCACTAGCAATTAACGCGCGGATGCAGACTGTTCCAGCCCAACCAAAACCCTCAAGAACACGTAAGAAAAGAAGAAAGGAACTACCCCATAAGAAGCCCAGAGTTGCAAACTTAAATGGGATTTCTAATTTCATCGGCTATTTAGCCAATCACCCAAAACGTTGAGGAATAGATCGACATCCTTTTTGGTGATGATCATTGGAGGCTTGATCTTGAGAACGTTATTGAATGGACCATCGCTAGAAAGAAGAACACCCTTGGAGAGAGCGAACTCCATCAGCTCGGCAACTTCCTGCGTTGCTGGGGTTTCATCGTCAACCATAAATTCGACACCGATAAATAGACCGTGTCCCCTGATATCACCGATGATGTCGTGGCTCTTAGCTAAGTGGGCAACGCCTGCACGAAGGTAGGCACCCATCTCTTGGGCGTTGAGTTGTAGACGTTGGTCATAAACAATCTCAAGAACAGTTTGGCCAATGACTGCGCTGACGGGATTACCACCGAAGGTATTGAAGTACTCCATGCCGTTATGGAAAGAGTTGGCAATTTCTGGAGTGGTAACAACTGCAGCAAGTGGGTGACCATTACCCAGTGGCTTACCCATCGTGACGATATCTGGGATGACGCCATGTAATTCAAAGCCCCAGAACTTATCGCCCACACGGCCTAAACCAATTTGCACTTCATCGCTCACGCAGAGTCCGCCATTGAGACGAATTAACTCATAAGCAGTTGATAGGTAGCCAGCAGGTAGAACAATTTGTCCAGCAGTGCTGACGATAGATTCGGCAAAGAATGCAGAGAGCGGTACCTGCATGTCCGCAATTGTTTCCTTGAGTTGGTTGAGATATTGACCCGTTGCACCTTCACCACGGAATGGTCCGCGGAAAGTGTCTGGCAACTCTGCAACGCCAAGGTGATCTGGCTTTCCCGGCCCGCCTTTGCCTAAGAATTTATAGGGACTAATTTCCATGACGCTTTGCGTGTGGCCGTGGTAACCGTGGCGAAGTGAGATCACACCTTTTGCTTGTGTGTGCGCGCGGGCTAAACGAATTGCAAGGTCATTTGCTTCACTGCCACTGTTAACAAAGAAAATCACACTTAAGGGATCAGGCAGAGTGCTGGTGATCGCCTTGCCGTATTCGATGATGGCTTGATGCAAATAACGAGTGTTGGTATTGAGGGCGCTCATTTGTCTGGATGCGGCTTCAACAACTCGCGGATTGCCATGGCCAACGTGAGCAACATTGTTTACTAAGTCCAAGTAGGGGCGATTTTGCTCATCAAATAAGTAAGCGCCCTCTCCCCTGTTGATTTGGAGTGGCTTTTTGAAATTGAGTGACAGGTTTTGAGAGAGAACAACTCTGCGCTCACTGCGCAAAGTGTCCTTTGCGAGTTTTGCGTGGGCATCTGTGCCCGTGCTGATTCCCAAAATTAAATTAGGGTTGAGAGAGATTCCGCGCCAGAGTGAAATTTCATCTTTGGGTGCGACGCCATAAATATCAATGCCCATGCCACAGAGATCGGTGAGCAATTGGAAATGTGTATGCGGTGGCCATCCAACGTTCTCGGTTTCTTTACCCATGCGCCCGACCAGTTGCCCAGCTTTGATTTCCTTACCGATTTCCCATGCTGGCATTGAGTCAATAGATAGGTGACCAAAGAGAGACCAGAAAGGAATGCCCTCTGTTGTCTTATGGCGCAAAACTACAACGGGGCCGTAATCAAGATGAGTGGCGTTGTTATTGAATATTTCGATGACGCCATCAAGGGGTGCAAATACTTCTGAACCCGCTGGCATGCCAAGGTCAACGCCTAAGTGGAAGGTTCTCGCACTGGGTGAGGTCGTGTTGTAGGCATCTCCTTGATAGACATCTCTGTTCTCGCAGTAATACCCGATTGTGACATCGGCGCCGGTAGCTTCCATGAGCGCTTCGATTTCCTCGGTAGTGCGTGCAATATCAGGGTTATCAAAAGACCAGTTGATATAGGTCTTATTCATTGAAGAAAGAGGCGCGCGCAATACATCAGCGGCCTTGGTGGTGAGTATGTAATCGCGAATCGCTTTAGCGTTTGGATTGGCTTCAAGGCCAATGGCGTTGCGTAATCTAAAGAGTGCGAAATTTGTGTCAAAGGCATCCAGGGCCAAGAGAGTACGTGGGACATCATTTTGGCTAATAGATAGGTACTCATTGCCCGGATCGTTATCTCGCTGAAGTGCAGCATTGGCAACGCTAGATGCCAGTCTTACCTGCACAAGGTTCATGATGATTTCTAGCTCGTGAGGAGTCAGCGGATTAATGCTGTGGTAGCCGCGAACAAATTGGCTGATCTGTTTTACAGGGTCTTCGGATTTAAGGCCGACATATGCCGCAGCAACTGCAACGCCCACAACCTTAGGAGCGTAAATCATGTCGCCGAAATCAATGAGTGAGAGGTGATCGCCATCTTCAATAACGTTGTAATCATTACCGTCGTTATGGATTACCTGCATCGGTAGAGACATCAAAACTGGCTTCACTCGATCTCTGAAATCAACAAGTACTTTTTGTACCACTGCTTTAACCTCTGAGTCCTGAATCTTTTCGACCCAGGTAAGCAACTGCTCGGCTTGCAACATATTCCACATAAAGGGTGCATCGAGTGCTTCCCTCTCTTGAGGGGAAACCATGATCGAGCCGATTCTCTTATCAACAGTTGCGATGAGTCGTCCTAGATGTTCGATCTTCTCAAGGTCATGAACATCCTGTGCGCCCCAAGGCTTACCTTCGTGCCATGTAAGTAACCGTGCCACTGAATTATGGTCGATAGTGAAAAGGTGATCACCTGTGGTGGTTTCAACTACTGAGGGTGTTATGTCCAGTCCTGCTCCGTGCAGGTAATTTAAGACGCGATTTTGAAAGTGCAATGATGCAAGCAGTTTGTGGTCGACCTTTGGATAGATCTTCAAGACATATTTATCTACGCCTTCGACTTTAAAGTTGATATCGCGCTCACTGGGCAATTCACTCAATGGAGCATCTATTCCCCATTGCTTGGCCAAAAGGTCGGTTGCTTGTTTTGAGTCCATTGCTTTACCTATTTTCTATCCGAGGAAGCGAACTTTTCATGATTCACAAGGTATTCCACCATCGCGGCATCTTGAATGCCTAGACCAACACTGAAGTAATAAATAACTTCATCTGGGTTTGTGCGTCCCTTGATGCGTTGATCAAAGAGATCGCCAATTGATTCTGGCTTTGACCATTTTCGATCATCACGAGGCAGGGTGACTACAACCGAACCTGCTTGCTTGGAAATCGTCTCGGCGTCATCTCCAAAGACCTTGTCTGCTTTAGCAAGAACCTCTGGAGCCACTTCAACTCGGTTAGGGCCAAAGGAGCCAATAGATATGCATGTCGTGCCTGGCTTTAGATCGGAGGTAACAACAGGCACGATGGAATTTGTGCAGACGAAGATCAGATCGCACTCGTTGAGAGCGCTCATATCTGTTGTTGTTTCAACGGGGAAACCTAGATCCAAAGTTTTGGCGCTTCGAGAGAACCCGATGATTCGTTCTGGTGCAAAAATCTTATGGATTGCTTCTATGTGCGCAATGCCTTGGTGGCCCAAGCCAATAACCCCAACAGTATGTATCGGATTGGCCAGGTGCTTTGCCGCGGCCATGCTTGCTGCGACGGTGCGCCACTTAGTAACAGTCTCGCCATCGAAAAAGAAATCAATCGAACCTGTTACTGGGTTAAGTGCGGCAACAGTTGTTTGAACGACAGAGATATCTCGTTGTGCGTTGGAGGGAATGACGCTTCCAAATTTCACAATAGTTGGGCCGTCGGCGCTGGCACGGGCGATATACGAAAATTGCGCATTTTCACTTTGAGTCAAGATGGCACGTGGACCCATCACGGCCCGGCCATTTACAAATTCAATGAAGACCTTCTCTTGAATCTCCATGATTTCGGCGATTTCGCAGAGTGAATCAATCTGCTCCGGACCAATAAAAATAGGTTGCTTCGTTGCCATATCTGTCAGTCTAGAGATGATTACGCGTAGAAACCAGCGGGCAGGTAATCTCACATAGCGATAATTGAGGTTAGACTCTGATTATGCGATTCGGATTCACGTTTTTCTGGGCGGTACTGGTGTCGACTTTCATGATATTCACTACTCGCAAAAAGGTCCTGGAAGATAAGAATCTCACCTCAGTTAATTGGGATCTCTATAAATTGAAGCTGAGCCAAACATGGTGGACTGGATTCCTTGCAGCATCCATGTTGCTGACTATCTTCTATCTCTTAGTGACCTTCGGTATCACAAAGTAAATTAGCCAGGGTCTTTGAAAACTAACTAGGGTCTTTTTCGCCCCATCGTGGACTTGTACTGCGAGGTGGGTAAATGGAATCTCGCAATAGAACAATCGCTGGTGATTTCTCTTTCGCGCGTTTGGTGAGTACACCTTCTAAGGTATTTAGATCTGCTTCGATGAATTCAAG
>WLMD01000111.1 GCA_009700405.1 Actinomycetota bacterium
GATGAATCAAATGCCCCACCTGCATTATTTACTAAAATATCTATTTCTATCCCGGCAATTGACGCTACGAACGCATCGACACTCGATTGATCGGTAACGTCTAAGAGATGCGCTTCGATATTTTCGTTACGTCCCGCGAGCTCTTCTAAGCGCTCAAAGCGGCGGGCAGCGGCAAATACTCGATAGCCATTTTGGGCGAGCAGTAGGGCAGTGGCGGCACCAATTCCTGAACTGGCTCCAGTTACAACAGCAACTTTTCTTAGTGTGCTCATGCCTTCAGTTAAACATAGAATGCCAAGAAAAATACTCAACGACTCAAAAAGATCGCTCTGACCAGTTGATTTTCTTCTTCTTGCACCCACAACGACATACTCGTGTAACCGCAGCTACCTTTTAGTGAGTTAATCCTTAAAGATGCGCAGGAATCACGATCTCGTTGTACTGCAAGAAGCCAGGTTTAAATGGCGGATCAAAACGACAGATTCGGGTTTCATCAGAGAGTGCGATGTTGGCTTTAGAAGCACTTGCGCGAAGCTCTATGGCCATCTTTCTTGATAATTCATCGGTTGCTCTTCCGCGGAATGATTTGGCAACACATGTTTCCGAATCTAATTCGCGCAATTTAACCTGTGAATCGTTGGGATGTGGCAAGTGGCCAAAGGTGCTACCTGATGGCATTACAAAGGAGACGTACCATTCGGCGGATTCGGAACTATCTGCTTTTTGGGCGGTGATTACCGGGGCAGTCATCGCGATTTTCTCCGATGATTTATTTCCCTTTGAAATGTAGTTGAATAATGAAGCGAAAGCGCTGCTTGTTGCAGTTGAGTATTGAGCAGAAACTTTGACCTCTGCGATGACACATGGCAGATATTCACGAAGCTCAAAATCCTCATAGGTGCGGAGCACTGTAAATTCTTGTCGATCAGTCATACAACAAGCCTACCTACTAAACGATGTTGTACTCGGGACGCAATTGACCAGAACCCTGGAATCTATCTGCGCTTAACTGCTTGATTTCCACGAATGGTTGCTTATCTAGGTAGAGATCGCGCAAGATTTCACCAATAGCTGGTCCTTGCAAGAATCCATGACCGCTAAAACCTGTGGCATAAAAGAATCGTGAAACTTTTGTGAACTCACCAAGAATCGCATTGTGATCGGGGGTTACTTCATACAAGCCAGCCCAACCCTTGCCAATACCGACATCCATCAAACGAGGAGCTCTATGGATTGCGATTTCGCCAAGCTTTTCCAGGAAGTCAGGATCGC
Source organism: Actinomycetota bacterium (assembly GCA_009700405.1). Classification (GTDB taxonomy): domain Bacteria; phylum Actinomycetota; class Actinomycetes; order Nanopelagicales; family Nanopelagicaceae; genus QYPT01. The sequence goes on from WLMD01000111.1 coordinate 1,273, forward strand.
GCATGAGATCAAAGCCAACGGGTGTGCTCTTATCGGAAAATCCCATCAAGAGACCTTTGCCCTCGCGGTGCCAGTAGAGCGATGAAGAGTAATCAATTGTCATCGGCATTTGTGCAGGCAAGTCAGCGAAAGATTCATCCAGTGCTTCAGTAATTACTAGTTCTCGCTTGTATGGAGTTACTGGCAGGTCCAACCCAACCATCGCGGCAATTTGTGGGGACCATGCACCAGCGCAGTTAATAACAGTGTGTGTCTTTACATTTCCGGCAGTTGTCTCAACGGAGGTAATTTCTCCATCGACAACCACAATATTTGTTACTTCAACGCCCGTAAGGATTGTTGCACCGAGTTGTTTTGCACCTCGCGCATAACCAAGTACAACAGCCTCAGGAGTGCAGTGACCATCGTTGGGTGTGAAAGAACAGGCCAAGACATCGGAAGTCTCCAACAGGGGAGAGATCTTCTTGGCCTCATCAGGGGTAAGCATGTGGGACTCAACGCTAAAGCTTCTATGAATTTCAGTTGATTTTTCAAAGAGGTCAACATCTTCTTGCTTAGTTAAGGCAAAGAGATAACCGGCTCTATGAAGATCAATTTCATATCCAGGTCGATCATTGAATTTCGCAAAGAGGTCAAGCGACCTAGCTCCTAGCGCAACATTGAAAGCATCCGAGAAGTTAGCTCGTACGCCACCTGCTGCTTTGGATGTCGAACCACTAGCCAGCTCATTCTTTTCAAAGAGTATGACTGAGACGCCAGCTTCAGCTAAGTGGAAAGCAGCGGAAGCGCCCATGACGCCTCCGCCAACAATTACTACATCAACTTCGACTGGCAGTGACATGAAGTTGTTAGGACTTCAGATCAAATGATGGGTCATGATGGATTTCAATGACATCCATCTGTGCTTTCTGCAGTTTATTTGACCAATCCCAGTTCATTGATTGCCAACGGGTGAATTGATCCAGCACCCAGATACCACTTTGACGTGAGCCGTTTCCGCTCAAGCCGTTTCCACCAAAGGGAAGGTGTGCTTCTGCGCCAGATGTTGAGTTATTGATAGAGACCATTCCAGCAGAGATTCCTTCTCTAAAACGCCAAACGTTCTGCGGATCCGTTGTATAGATCGCACATGAAAGTCCGTAACCATGGCCATTACCTAGTTCGATGGCTTCATCAAGAGTCGAGAACTTTCCGACAGTGACAAGTGGGCCAAAAGTTTCGGTGCTGTAGAGAGCATCTGCTTTTGTAATTCCAGAAACAATAACTGGGTGAGCAAATACGCCCTTATCTGGATCTCCCACGAAGCCTTTACGAGGATTGCTTGCGCTGATTCGTCCCGTAGATGTAGATCCCGAAACTTTATGATGAGGTTGAATCATTTCGAGGTGGCCTAGGTGATTGGCAAGATATTTCTCGCTGATCATTGGACCAAAGAGGACATCAGCAAATGGATCACCAACAGCGGCATTTTCTACCAGGGCTGTGAATTTCGCTAAGAATGATTCGTAGATAGATTCGTGTAACCACAGCGTGCCAAGGGATGTGCAACGCTGACCCGCGGTTCCAAATCCAGCAAAGAGTGCGCCATCTAGCGCAAGGTCGATATTTGCATCTGGCATAACCACCATTGGGTTCTTTCCACCCAATTCAAGGCATGCGCTCTGGATGTATTCACCAGTCTTGGCGCCGATCTTCTTGCCAACTTCTGTGGATCCAGTGAAGCCCACCTTATTGATGAGGCCCTCGCTCAGGCCAGTTTCTAGCGCAGCAAAAGTTTCGGCGCCATCGGCAACGATTGTCATCAAGATATCTTTTGGCACTCCACCTGCGTGGAAAATCTCAGTCAGAGCAAGTGCAACAGCCGGTGTGAATTCTGATGGCTTCCATACAACGGAGTTTCCCGAAAGAAGCGCTGGCACGATGTACCAAGACGGAACAGCGGTTGGGAAGTTTCCTGCAGTGATAACAAAAACATTTCCCACTGGCATTCTGAAAGTGAATAGATTCTTATTCTGCATCTCGCTAGGGACGGTCTGACCATACATACGGCGACCTTCACCTAGAAAGAAATCACAGGTATCAATTACTTCTTGCACTTCACCGAGGGCTTCTGGATAAACCTTGCCCATTTCCTTGGTGATCAGTTGCGCTAAGACCTCTTTATTGCGTTCTACCAAACGTCCAACATTTGCAATGATTCGCCCGCGCGTTGGGGCCGGAAGTTTCGCCCAACCTTTCTGCGCTGCTTTCGTTGTGCGCATTACCGCAACAATTTCGGCCGCAGTGGCTTCAGGAACAGTGGCTATTACTTCGGATGTATTTGCTGGATTAGTTGATGTGAACATAGGCCCATTCTGTCCCAGAAGAGGAAAATACCAAAATGACGCTAGTGTGTGACCATGGAATCCGCCAGCCGCACAGTTGCTGCCGTTATCTTAGATTTACTCGCAGAAGCGGGCATTACTAAGGTCTTTGGAATTCCCGGAGTTCACAATTTAGGTTTCTGGAACGCGATCGCACCAGGGCGACCTGAAATAGTTGGTGTGCGCCACGAACAAAGTTGTGTTTATGCTGCCGATGGTGTGGCGCGCGCAACAGGAAAGCTCTCCGTTGCGCTCACGACTACCGGACCAGGGGCTGCAAATACTTTAGGCGCCTTTGGAGAAGCAGCGATTTCTGGCTCACCTATTTTGGTTATCTCATCAGAGACTCCCATGCGAAATAGATCCGCTAGCGGTGCTCGCGGAATTTTGCATGAGATGTCAGATCAAGCCTCGCTCTTTAGACCACTTTCTAAGAAGGTCTCTTGCGAAGGCACCGAATGGATTCTTGCTAGGAGTACTACCACTGCCGAAGAAGCCATCAGCGCTGTTGTTGATTTCCTAGCGCTGTTAGTGGCCCCACCAACGGGCGCCGGATATATCGGTGTTCCAGCTGATGTTTTGAATCAAACTTATACCGGAGAAGCTCCCCACGCCTCTATGTTTTGCATAGATTATTTTGTTAACTCACGCAATGAAGTAACTAATAACTCACCATTGCTTGGCGCCCTCAAAGATAAAAAGAAGATTGCAATCTGGGCTGGTGGCGGTGCAACACAGGCCAGTGAAGAAATCAAAGCCCTTTCAGAACACCTGGGCGCTCCAATCTTTACATCATTTGCAGGCCGGGGGATAGGCGCAGGAAGTCCTCATTACATTACCTTGCCAATTCACGAACCCGAGGTTGAAGAAATATTGGCATCATCTGATGCGCTCATTGTTTTAGGTAGTCAATTAGATGGAATGAATACAAAGAATTGGAGTATTCCGTTTCCAGAGACAGTCTGCGTTATTGATGCAAACCCTGCGGTGACGCTTCGCAATGTTAAAGCAACTCTCTCAATCACGACAGATCAATTAAATAAATACGTCACTGGATTGATGGACCTTCCTGCACAAGAGCCATGGATAAATGTTTCGCAAGTGTGTGACAAGGCTCGTGCCAGAATTGCCACAAGCGATAAAGGCAAAGCAGGTATGGCCCTTGTTCAAGCAATTGATAACGCGTGGCCGGCTGAGAATTACATTGTCTGCGATATGGCAATTTCTGGTTACTGGACTGGTGTTTATAGTTCAACGAAGAAACCTCGACATATTTCCTACCCAGTTGGCTGGGGGACTCTCGGCTTTGGATTACCAGCAAGCATTGGTCCATCCTCAATCGGATACACAACTCTTGTTGTTTGTGGCGATGGCGGAATCGCATTTGGTCTGGGCGAATTAGCCACAGTTGCTCAGGAGAAATTGCCCGTAACAATTTTGCTTCACGATGATGGTGGATACGGAATGTTGCGCTTTGACCAGCAAGTGATGAACCACCCAGAGCGCGGAGTAGATCTCTTTAATCCTGATTGGGGCCAACTGGCATCTGCCTTTGGACTTGAATTCATCGAAGCAGATCTAAATACCTTAGAAGGTGTACTCACCAAACGCGCGAAAGAGAAATCACCAGCGATTGTTCTATTGCGAGATTCCATTTACCCACCTCGCAGTACAAGTCCACGATGGGGCGAAAAAGACCCTAGTTA
>WLMD01000112.1 GCA_009700405.1 Actinomycetota bacterium
GCACCAGATACTCGACGCGTCCTACCAGGCATTGTTGCCGGCATCGGTGGATATGGAAACTGTCTTGGTCTGCCAAATATCGGTGGAGAAATTGTTTTTGATGAAACATATGCAGGCAACCCATTAGTCAACGCATTATGTGTTGGCGTTATGCGCCATGATCAAATTAAATTGGCAAAAGCATCAGGTGCAGGCAACCTAGTAGTCCTCTTTGGTGCACAAACTGGCGGCGACGGCATCGGTGGAGTATCAGTGCTAGCCAGTGAAACTTTTGGGTCAACAGGCCCGGCTAAACGTCCAAGTGTTCAAGTTGGTGACCCTTTTACCGAGAAAGTTTTGATTGAGTGCTCTCTTGAAATTTTTGCCGAAGATTTAGTTGTCGGAATTCAAGATTTGGGTGGCGCGGGACTTTCTTGCGCGACAAGCGAATTAGCCTCCGGTGGCTCTGGAGGGATGCGAGTAGAGCTCGACACAGTTCCACTTCGCGATCCAAGTTTGTCTCCTGAGGAAATCTTGATGAGTGAATCTCAAGAGCGCATGTGCGCAATTGTGGAGCCCAGCAAAATTGCACGTTTCCTAGAAATTTGTAAGAAGTGGGATGTCACCGTAAATGTTATCGGCGAAGTAACCGATGGAGATCGCTTGATCATCACTTGGCATGGCGAAGTCATAGTTGATGTGCCGCCTCGCACTGTTGCTCACGAAGGACCTGTTTATAACCGCCCCGTTGCAAAACCAGAATACGTAGATCGCATGAACGCTCAAGTGCTTGACCTTCCAATGCCCAAGAGTGCCGTAGAGGTAAAAGCAGCCATTCTCAAGCTTATTTCGACTCCAAATATGGCCGATAAATCTTGGGTTACATCGCAATATGACAAGTATGTGCAAGGCAACACCATTCAATCCCAACCAGAAGACTCGGGAATGATTCGCATTGATGAGAGCACTCACCTTGGTGTTGCTATCTCTACTGACGCAAACGCATCGTGGTCATATCTAAACCCTTATGAAGGTGCAAAATTGGCGCTAGCGGAAGCGGCAAGAAATATTGCAACAGCTGGAGCAAAACCGTTAGCTGTTACGAATTGCCTTAATTTTGGTTCGCCAGAGGATTCTGGCGTGATGTGGCAATTTGCAGAAACCGTGCGGGGCCTTGCAGATGGATGTTTAGAAATGGGCTTGCCCGTCACGGGCGGAAACGTTTCCTTCTATAACCAAACAGGTGATGTTGCTATTTTGCCAACGCCCGTTATCGGAGTACTTGGTGTCATCCAAGATGTTCGAGCGCGAACGCCCATGTCATTTAAAGATGCAGGGTTAGATCTTTATTTAATTGGCGATACAAAAAATGATTTGGGTGGAAGTGAATGGGCGTACATGCATGGCCAACGGGGCGGAGAAGCCCCAATCGCTGATTTGCAAAAAGAGATGCGTCTCATCGATCTCTTATTAGAGGGGCAATCAATATTTGTTGCTGCCCACGATTTAAGTCAAGGAGGATTAGCGGTTACTCTCGCGGAAATGGTTTTGCATAACAACATTGGTGCAACACTTACATTGTCGGGTGAATTAGGAATCGCACTTCTGAGTGAAAGTCCAGGACGTGTTGTTGTTGCGGTTTCACCTGCAGATGGAGCAAATTTCGCTGCCATGGCAAAGGCTCACGACATTTCCATTGTCAAAATTGGCTCGACTGGCGGAGATGCTTTAACGATAAATGATTCGGTGATTCCTCTCAACGAATTGCGCGCCGCACACACACAAACAATCCCAAAGTTATTTGGATAATGCGCGACGAGGCGATATTAGAAGAGGTTAAAAGCACTCTGGCGCAACTAGAGAAGTTGGCACCAGGTCGCGCGATAGAGGTTCGTGTCCCACCGTATGCAGCAATTCAATGTGGTGAAGGCCCAACTCATACTCGCGGAACGCCTCCAAATGTCATTGAAATGGGGGCTTCTACCTGGCTAGCACTTGCCCGAGGTGAACAACAATGGGCAGATGCTTTTGCAGCAGGTGACATTCGTGCCTCTGGCGCCAGGGCAGATTTGTCAGCATATTTACCGCTTAGGATTACTTCGTGAAGACGCTCGCAGTGATAATTCCAATCTACAACGAGGCGCGTTCGATTCCAAAGTTGGTTCAAGAAATCAGTGAATTACCAGTTGGAGTCGTTTCTGAAGTTATTTTCGTAAATGATGGAAGCACGGATGACACAGTCAAACTTCTTGAAGAGGCCGTTAGCAAGACACATCTCAATTTTAAAATTGTTTCTAAGAAAAACGGCGGCAAAGCCAGTGCAATTCAGGCTGGTGTCAAAGAAGTCCACTCATCTCACTCTTTGATTCTTGATGCCGATCTTGAATTAGCCACAACCGATATCTTAAGGCTCTGGGATGTAGTTCTAGCCGGTAAATCAGAAACCGTTTTCGGGTATCGCAGCTTTCTTGCCCAATCATCCTTCACTTATCGATACGCCAAAGGCAATCACGTTATTTCCAATCTCTATGGGTTGCTCTTTAATGCGGTCATCACAGACATCATGTGTGGATATAAATTGGTACCGACGCCAATGTTGCAATCGCTGCCATTCAAATTCAAAAAGTACGCAATTGAAATTGAAATACCTATCCACCTTTGGGAGAACAAGATTCGACCATATGAAGTCCAAGTGGAATATTTCCCACGCTCTCGAGCTGAAGGGAAAGGAATTACGGTGCACGATGCCGTTTCCATTATTACCTCCATGATTTTCTATCGACTCTTTAAGTTTCATAAAAAATGGTAAGCAAAATTTTTGCGGCAGATATAAAGACGTCGCTACTTCGTAATAGTTTTATCGCGTCGATATGGTGGATTATCTTTTACCCCGGTTTCTACTCTGATGATTCATTTGCCGTAGTAACGATGGCACGAACTGGTCAGCTTTCTAGTGCCTGGAGCGCACCGTGGGCGGTCTTTGTTCGAATTTTCTCACTGCACGGACGCTATCCAGGGCTAGTGACATTGATTTTTGGCGTAACACTTACGCTCAGTCTGACGGTCTTTGTTTATTCGTTAATGAACGTAAAGTCAGCGTCGGTTACTTCCTCTTTGCTCACCGCGACACCGCTAGTCGGCGCCATGGGCGTGACAATGTGGCACGACATCCCAATGACTTCGGGGTTTCTACTTGTAGCCACCTTCATGATCCGCGCCTACAAAAATGGATCAGTTTCAAAGAGCGATATCGGTTGGCTTCTTTTCCCCGGAATGTTTCTGAGCACCTTCCGTCTCAATGGAATCCCGACTCTTGCTCTTCTCATACTTTTCTTCATGTTTATGAAGGCTCCAGCTCTTGCGAAGAAACTTTTAATTGTCGGACTTGTCTTTTCATTTATAGTTACTTTGATCGCTGGCACGGCAATCAATGAAGTGAAATCCAGACAAGGCGATTTAGCTGTTGGCTGGATGCAATATGACATTTCTTGCTATGCGAGTACGCCAGCAGGAGTTGGATTTATTGAAAAAGCGATGCCGGGAGTTGGGACTACTGAAAGCTGGAAGTCAACCTCTGCATGCATTTGGTTTTCTGATGCCAAGTTAACTCAGGCCGATATGGACGCGTATAAAGATCATTTGGCTTCAGCATGGCTTCAGCTACTAAAACATGACCCACTCTTTCTCCTGACTACACATATGAAACGTCACGAATATCTGGTTCCACTTCCTGTTTATGGATTACCTCGCCCACCATTTATTCATAGCACTGTCGAATTTGCAGACCAAGGTATTGAGTGGGCATTTCCACAAGTTGCAGAAAAAGTTCGGCTCTATATTCGGGTTTGGAACTATGCGAGCCCAATCTTTGCTTACTCAGGTGCCTGGTTGCTCTTTCTTTTTATTGCATGGATTCGGACTCGGCGCCAAGATCTCCTGCTTATTGTCTTATTAGGCACATTCCTAACCGGAGGACTTTTTGTTGCGGCGGCAATATCCGATGGCAGGTATGCGCTCTTTACATTGCTAGCTGGACAAGCTGTTGCTATCGGTTATGTAATTGACGCACTGCAACGAAAAAGAGGATTACCTCATGGGGCGTAGACCTGACGGATTACTCAATCACGAGCTTTTTCACGGCGAAAAGGGCCCTCAAGATGCTTGCGGAATCTTTGGAGTGTGGGCACCTGGAGAAGAAGTCGCCAAGCTAACTTTTTATGGGCTGTATGCGTTACAACATCGCGGGACAGAATCAGCGGGAATTGCAACAAGTGATGGGGAAAGAATTCTTGTTTATAAAGACATGGGTCTAGTTTCCCAAGTCTTTACCGAAAGCGATCTTTCATCACTTAAGGGCTTTCTTGCTATTGGCCATTGCCGTTATTCCACAACAGGTTCGAGCACCTGGGTGAATGCGCAACCAACGTTGCGTCCTACTAAATATGGCACCTTGGCACTTGCCCACAATGGCAATCTCACAAACACTGGTGATTTGGCAGAAATGTTGCAACGTCAAACATTGATGGCACCCAGCAAAGATCGTGGCGCAACAACTGATACTGAAATCATGACCGCGCTTATTGCCGGGCAAGATGAAAAGAATTTTGAAGCAAGCGCCATGTCAATCCTGCCATTGTTAGAGGGCGCATTCTCATTGGTCTTCATCGACGAGCACACTCTCTATGCAGCAAGAGACCGCCACGGTGTTCGACCACTTGTTATTGGAAAACTAGAAAGAGGATGGGTTGTTGCATCAGAGACGGCAGCGCTAGATATTGTCGGTGCATCCTTTGTGCGCGAAGTTGAACCCGGTGAATTTATTGCGATTGATGAAAAAGGAATTCGCTCACAACGTTGGGCTTCGCAAGATCCCAAGGGATGCCTCTTTGAATATGTATATCTTGCAAGGCCGGATACAAGCATTGCGGGACGTGGAGTGCATGTGACTCGAGTTGCAATAGGTGAGAGATTGGCACACGAGCATCCTGTTGAGGCAGATTTAGTAATTCCTGTTCCAGAATCGGGCACACCTGCTGCGATTGGTTACGCCAAGGCCTCAGGAATTCCATACGGTTCTGGATTTGTGAAGAACTCATATGTTGGGCGCACATTTATTCAACCCAGCCAGACAATTCGCCAACTGGGTATTCGTTTGAAACTCAACCCACTTCGCGATGTCATCGAAGGCAAGCGCATTGTTGTTGTTGATGACTCGATAGTCCGAGGCAATACTCAGCGCGCAATTGTGCGAATGTTGCGCGAAGCAGGCGCCCTTGAGATCCACGTACGAATATCGAGCCCACCGGTCAAATGGCCATGTTTTTACGGAATTGATTTTGCATCCCGTGCA
>WLMD01000113.1 GCA_009700405.1 Actinomycetota bacterium
AAGGCTTCATCAAAAGTTAGACGCTCACGTGCCATCTCCGCTTCATCAATATCTTGAGGCTGGTGCAGTGTTACCAAAGCCTCTTTGAGAGTTGGATACCTATGCTTTATTCGAATCTGTTCAGGCAAAAAGTCTGGTAATTCATCGAGGGCACCGATTGCTAATTCGATGCACTGCGCAATTTTCCATGAAGGCAATTTTGACGTTGCTGGATAAACCGGCAAGTACTTTCCAGCAAAATCATCAACAGCACTATCTACATCAGAGCCTTCTGGAATCAGTTCATAATCGGGATGAGCAAGTTGTCTCTTGCCTTTAAATACACCGACTTTGCCAGCAAAGAGTCCTTGCCGACCTACTCGCATTTCGCGCTCACGCCAAGGTTGATTGAAAAATGTCAGAGAAAGTTTTGCAGTTCCATCAGTCACGATAACTTCCAAAATTGTGCCTTTGCGCCCCTGCAGTGTTCTGGTATTTGCGCTGTGAATCTCGGCCAAGATTGTTACTTCATCATCTTCCTTAAGAGTGGAGATGTCAGTGAGTTCTCCGCGCACAACATATCTGCGTGGGTAATGCCGGAGTAAATCCCCCACCGTTCGTGCACCGATTGTTGAGGTGAGAACTTTGGCCGTGCGATCTCCAACAACATCGACAAGTTTGCTCTCGAGCGTGGCCATAGCGCCATTGTCTCGAACGAGTACCCAAATATTGTGCGACTCTATGCAGGAATTCGTGACCTTTTGAACGGATTCGCCTTGAGCTAGGGGTACGCGCTACCCTTACCCCCGTTCACAAGGACATAAGGAAAATCTCAAAAGGAGTACGACGATGGCAGCAACATGCGATATCTGTGGCAAAGGCCCCAGCTTTGGCAATAACGTCTCGCACTCACAAGTAAAGACACGTCGTCGTTGGAATCCAAACATCCAACGCGTACGCACACTTATCGGCGGAACATCAAAGCGCCAAAATGTCTGCACTTCTTGCCTTAAGGCTGGCAAAGTAAAGCGTTAAGAAAAGTGCGTGAAGCCTTTCGGGGCTTTAGAAATACCTAGTAATTCAACTCCTGGTAATCCCGATTCTTTTTTGCCGACCTTGCCTATAGCAAAACCGGATAGATCTACACCCGTTGCAAGGAAAACATGATCTTCGCCGCCAGCTAAAACCCAATCCCAGATATCGGCACCGACTTCATCTGCCAGAGCCTTCAATTCTGCAAACTCAGGGTGCGCTGCAATTTTTTGTGAATCAATCTCGAATGACGCTTCTGAAGCATCGGCCAACTGTTGCGCTTGAGTTAATAATCCATCGCTGATGTCGCACAAGCTATGCGCAGTTTGTAAAGCAATGGCATCGGAGTAACGCACATCTGGAGCGCGAAACTGTGCAAGTGCTCTTTCGGCTGTGTGCTTATTTTTCAAATTTCCCACTGCAATCCGATTGGTGAGCAAATACAAACCAGCACTTGACCACCCAGGTAAACCTGAAATAACTATCTGATCACCAGCACGTGCACCAGAGCGCAATATGGGCGTCTCGACTTCCCCCACTGCAGTAATGGCAATCGTTATTTGTTCACCTCTCACGACATCTCCTCCGACGACATACGCCCCAACACTTCGGACTTCGTCATTAATCCCTGTTGCTAATTCACTTATCCAGCTCAAACTTTCTTTGCCGGTAAGTGAAACGGCAACCACAAGGTGATGAGGTGTTGCACCCATTGCATATACATCCGCAATATTTGCGCACGTGATTTTGCGACCAATTTCATATGCGCTGGACCAACCTTGTTGAAAGTGAACGCCTTCGACGGCCATGTCTGTAGTTATTACCCAGCTGTGTTGCGATGGAGCAATGACCGCCCCATCGTCGCCAATGCCTACGAGAACGCGTGAGCTCTTCCCTTCAGAATCTGGAATTGCAAAAATTTTCGCTAATTGCGCGATGATCTCGGCTTCTCTCACATGCTTAGCCTAAGGGTGCGCGAAGAAAAACCCCACTGCCAGATTGATTGAAGATGCGGTATCTTTGCTCGTACGCAATGAACTCCGTATTCAACGGACTCAATGAATGAAGGGAATCGCAATGACAGTACAGGCCTACATCTTGATTCAGACCGAAGTTGGAAAAGCATCTAGCGTGGCTCATGCTGTTTCTGCAATCCCAGGAGTCACATTGGCCGAAGGTGTAACTGGTCCATACGACGTCATCATGCGCGCTGAAGCACCTAGCATGGAAGATTTCGGACGTGTGATTTTGTCTAAAGTTCAAGCAGTTGCAGGTATCACTCGCACGCTGACGTGTCCGGTAACTACTTACTAAATTCCTTTAGAACTTTCGCGTTAACGCGCTTTTCATAAGCTCGTCGATTATTTGAGTGTAAGTAATACCTCTTGACGCCAATAAGCGTGGATACATCGATGTTGGTGTAAATCCAGGCATGGTGTTGAGCTCGTTGATAACAATCTGACCATCTTCACAATAGAAGAAATCAACTCGTGCAAGTCCGCTGCAACCGAGCGCTCTGAAAGCTTGAGCAGCTTGTTTTTCAATTTCTTTCGAGGCGGCCTCTGGAATCTGTGCAGGAATAACTGCCGTTGTGGCCCCATCTAAATATTTTGCGTCAAAATCATAAAAATCGTACTTCTTGTCGATCTGTATTTCACCTGGAGGTGACGTCACAATTGTTCCATCAACTTCAAGAACAGCGCACTCTATTTCGCGCCCCTTAACTGCTTCTTCAATCAGGACTTTGGTGTCAAAGCGCAACGCGTCATCAATTGCTGCGCCAAGTTGATTGGCAGACTTTACTTTTGCTGTACCTCTGCTTGAACCACCACGTGATGGTTTAACAAAGAGTGGCAATGAAAGTGCTCCGATAACGCTTTCGCATGTTGCCTTCTCGGTTCGCCAACGCTCCTCAGTAATGACAATTCCCTCAGCAACGCTCATGCCATGAGATGCAAAAATTGGTTTGGCAAACGATTTATCCATAGCGACAGCTGATGCTAAAACTCCGCTGCCAACGTAAGGAATGTTTGCTATTTCGCAAAATCCTTGAATGGTGCCATCTTCACCAAACGTGCCGTGAAGGGCTGGGAAAATAAGATCAATGCGAAGTGGTTTTCCATTAACGCTGAAACCACTGATATCTGTATTCACAACGTCGCCAGTTTCAGGAACGCTAGGTAATACACCATTCACAATGGAAAGTTCTGTGCTTTCTGGCATTAAGACCCAACGACCAGATGTGCGCGTAATGCCTATAAGCATTGGCTCATAACGAGTGCGATCGAGTGCTGAAAGAATTCCTCCAGCTGATATGCAGGAAATTTCATGCTCACTACTGCGCCCACCACAAAGTATTGCTACAACTATTTTGCTCACTTGATGAAATCCTCAGAGCGCGTACTGATCTCCATTAATCGCTCAAGGGCTTGAGCCGGAGTTATTGCACCTTTAACTACATCTGCAACTGCCTCAATGACGGGCACTTCAACGCCAACACGGTGCGCAAGTTCTACGACTGCACCGGCTGATGCAACGCCTTCAACTGTTGTAGCGCTATGTTGCTGGGCATATTCCATTGTTCCACCGCGACCAAGTGCTTCGCCAAAAGTTCTGTTTCGAGATAACGGAGATGCGCAACTTGCAACCAAGTCGCCCATTCCAGCAAGTCCTGCAACGCTGAGTGGATTTGCGCCATGTGCAGCCGCTAGTCGTGCAACTTCATTAAGACCGCGTGTGACAAGCATGGATTGCGTGTTCTCGCCCAATTTTAATCCGACTGCGATGCCAACACCTAAAGCAATAACGCTTTTTACAGCGCCGGCCATTTCGCATCCCAAAACATCTGTTGATGCATACACGCGATAATAATTAGTGCGAAAGAGCGCTTGGATCTGATGTGACAGAGCTTCAGAATCTGCAGCTGCAACCGCGCCGGCAGGTTCGCGTTGTGCCATCTCTTGGGCGAGATTAGGGCCCGTAATAATTCCTACTTGCGATGGCTTTACGCCAAGTACATCAACAACTACTTCTGACATCCGCATAAGCGTTGAAACTTCAATTCCCTTAACCGTACTAATAAGCGTTGCGCTCGAAGAGATTTCAGGTTTCCACTCTTTCAACTTTGAGCGCAGGTTTTGTGCGGGAATTGCTAAAACTAGCGTTTGGGAATGAGCCATTGCCTCGGATAAATCGCCTGTTGCTTTAATGTTTGACGGCAACGTAATACCCGGCAGATACCGTGCGTTGGTACGAGAGTTATTTATTTCATCAATGACGTCGGAGCTACGTCCCCACAACACAACATCATTTCCGGCGTCAGATAAAACTTGGGCCAGGGTTGTTCCCCATGCTCCTGCGCCCAAAACTGAAACCGAACTCATTACTCCCCCGCCTTCTTCTTCGCGTTCTTTTGAAGCTTCTTAAAATTACCTGTCCTAGGTAAATCCGAAAGGTGCGGGTCAAATGGTAATAGCGGTGCGCTCTCTGACCGTAATTCCTCAAGCATTGTCGTCAGAACCTTCATAATCAAGGCGGTGGCCTCAGCAAGCGCATCTGGATCGCTTTCGCGCCCATACCAGCGGGATAAATCGATAGGCGTGCCCGCCCAGTAGGTGACTTTGGTTCTTGGCCACAAGTGAGGAATTTTTCCATAACGTGGCAAAACTTTCTCTGGTCCCCATGCAGCAACAGGAATGACAGGATTTTTTGTCAAGATAGCAAGACGAGCAATACCTGTTTTTGCAACCATGGGCCACAAGTTGTCGTCTCGCGTCAATGTGCCTTCTGGATAAATACCAATCATATGTCCCGACTTTAATGCGGCCACTGCGAAATCAAGTGCACGGGTTGCATCTTTACTTTCTCGGTCAACAGGAATCTGTTCTGCAGCTTTAATGATTTGCCCGAATATGGGAACTTTAAAAAGCGAAGCCTTGCCGATAAAGCGAGGAGCTCGTCCGTTCTTGTAAAGAAAATGAGCCAGAAAGAACACATCTGAATACGAAAGATGGTTGCTGGCAACAATTGCTGGGCCCTTGGCAGGAATGTTGTTACTACCCCGCCAATCACGTACTGAGATTGCATTAATGACTGGGATTAAAATCGAGGCACAAAACTTATATGCAGTATTTGTTCCGAGTGGATTTCCATGCGGTGGCGGGAAGGAAACTTCGTTCGCACTCACTTCTCTATCGTACTGTCTAGAAAATAAAAGTGGGCCCGTAGGATTATCCTACGAGCCCACTTTTAGTGGAAAATTACTTCTTCTTCTTCTTTG
>WLMD01000114.1 GCA_009700405.1 Actinomycetota bacterium
CAATTGCTGGGGGAACCCGAGAACATTAGTCGGAATCTCCCAATCACCCTAATTAGACCACCCCTAAGGAGCCGCCCTCACTAATAGTTCATGGTGCCCCGAGTGGGGGTCGAACCCACACTGGGAGGATTTTAAGTCCTCTGCCTCTGCCATTGGGCTATCGGGGCCATGATCTAACCGATGGTTTGGTTAATCAATCGCATGCGCAAATCTACCTGCTTTTTCGAGAACAAAATCCAACTGATCTTGTGTGAGTTTACCCGTAAAAGTGTTCTGTTGGCTGGGGTGATAGCTAGCAATCAATAGATATTGGACCCCCTCGTGGCTATAAATGTATTCAGCACCATGACCAAATTTCACAGTAGGAATTGGGTGACCCAATTCCTTCAATATCTTGATAAGAGCGCTCCAGGCGAATGAACCAAGCCCAACAAAAGCGCGAACTGTGGGAAGAGTCAATTCAATTTCACGCTTCAACCATGGCGCACACATATCGCGTTCTGCTGTCTCTGGTTTGTTATCGGGCGGGGCACATCGAACAGCAGTATTTATACGAGTGTGCTTTAACTTCTGTCCATCATCGCGAGATGTACTCGTTGGAATCTTTGCAATCCCGATGCGATGTAATGACCCGTAAAGCCAATCACCCGATGAATCTCCCGTGAATATTCTTCCAGTGCGATTGGCACCATGTGCACCCGGTGCTAAACCGACAATGAGCAAACGTGGCTTATCAGAACCAAATCCTGAAATTGGCTTTCCCCAATATTCGTGATCTATGTAGGCCTTGCGTTTTACGATGGCAACTTCTTCGCGCCAAGAAACCAACCGAGGGCATGCATTGCATTGAGTGATGGCCTCATCAAGTTGCGCGATAGTTTCTACCTTCGCAGCAACTGCTTTGACGTTAGTTGTCTTAGCGCGAGCCAATGGACCAGGCAATTCCGTCGAGGATGTCACTTTCTGATGCAACAAATTCAGATGCGCCAGTAGCAATCATTATTTGGGAAAGTACAAGTGCTCCCGCCGTAATGACGTCAACCCGACCTGGATGCATATAACCAAGGGCGATACGGGCATCATGGCTCATTCCAAGAAACATGAGCGATGCTTCATGAGTTTTCTGCGCACTTATGCGAGACAAGTGAATGGCATAGCGGTCATACTCGGGCAATTCCATTGCAGCCGCTGCCACCGTAGTTGCTGTACCTGCAACGGCAATCAATGTCTTTGCTTGAGTAACAGGAACGATTGCTGCAGCCACTGCAATTGCTGCTTGAATATCTGAGGTTGCCTTTGCAATTTCTTCCGCAGCTGGCGGATCTGTGTGGAAATGGCGCTCGGCCATACGGACACAACCAATATTGACACTCTTAGCGAATTCCACGCTGGTGGTTCCGTACACGAATTCTGTTGACCCGCCGCCAATATCTACAACTAAGAATGGTCCTTGGCTTGATGGAAGGTCGCGGATTGCACCCAAGAAGGTAAGTGATGCTTCTTCATCCCCTGTAATCACTTCTGGATAAAGCCCGAGGCGCTCATGCACCCCATCGAGAAATAGATCGCGGTTAGTTGCATCGCGAGAAGCGCTTGTCGCGCAGAAGCGAATCTTTTCAACGCCACGACGAGCAATTTCTGTTGCGAATAAATCTACAGCGGCCAATGTACGAGCGATTGCATCCGGGTGAAATTCTCCAGTTTTATCAACACCTTGCCCTAGGCGAACAATCTCCATCGTGCGATAAATCTCGCGAAAGTTTTCTCCTTCAATATCTGCAATCAAAAGGCGGATTGAGTTAGTCCCACAATCAATCGCAGCCACGCGCATTACTCGACCTCGCTACAGGGTTGAACTTCCCACCATTTAGGTAATTTTGCGAGCGCTTCATCACCCAGTGGATTGACATCAGGACCTGCTGCTAATGAATGTGCAACTAAGGAATGTAGACACTTCACGCGATCTGGCATTCCCCCGGCAGAAATATTTTCAATCTCCGGAACTTCCACTCGCAGCGCACTGCGCGCTGCGATGTAATCATCATGAGCGGCTGCATATGCACCACCAAGTTCGGCATCGGTAGCAAGGCGATTGTTCATATCCGTCATCAATCCCGTTGATTCCAAAGTGGATATTGCACCTGTAAGGCGCGGGCACGTGGCGTAGAAGAAAGTCGGAAATGGCGTCCCGTCGGCTAAACGTGGCTCTGTCTCAACAACAGCTGGCTTTCCGCATGGGCATCGATATGCAATCGCGTGAACATTGCGCGGGGTGCGTCCGAGTTGAGTTTGAATGCATGCAAGATCATCAGGTGTTGCCGATTGTGCTTGGGTCACTGAGCGCCGGTTTCAGTAATGGATGAAATAAGGCGCTTGTACCAAGGCAGGCCTGCAGGTAAATCCTTTGAAACAGCAGTTGTCGCCTGCGGATTGCTTGCCTCATCTGGAGTAGTAACAATGTACTGACGCTCACCCGGAAGAATAAAGTGCAAGCGTTCGCGCGCTTGAGACTTTACATATTGCGGGTCTTGCCATTTCTGTAAGTCCGCGGCCGCTTGCTTAAGTGCCTCAGTATTGGAATCCACCTGTGCTTGCAAGGCACTAATTTGCGCGCGTTGAGCGAAATATCGTTGAGTGGGCGGCGCCAACGTGAGAGCTAAGAGAAAGAGGACAACAGCTAAAGCCATTACGCGACCAGTTCCACGACCATTACTTTTGCGTCGAGGCGTGGGGCGCCGTCTGGCAGTAGGTCGCAGAGTGGACATGGCTCTATCTATTCGGCGCTTTAGGCGCTAAATCGTGGGAACGCGTCGCGGCCGGCATAACGAGCACCCTCGCCAAGTTCTTCTTCGATGCGAAGAAGTTGGTTGTATTTAGCAACTCGCTCGGTACGTGCAGGTGCACCTGTTTTAATCTGACCGCAGTTTGTGGCAACGGCAAGGTCAGCAATTGTTGTGTCTTCAGTTTCGCCAGAACGGTGACTGAGCATTGTGCGATATCCCGCGCGATGTGCCATTTCAACTGCGTCGAGAGTCTCCGTCAGCGTTCCGATTTGATTCACTTTAACAAGGAGGGCATTCGCAGTATTTGCTGCGATCCCCTTTGCAAGACGCACTGGATTTGTTACGAAAAGATCATCGCCAACAATCTGCACCTTCGAACCCAGTGAGGCAGTCATTTGTGCCCATCCGGCCCAGTCTTCTTCATCTAGTGGATCTTCGATAGATACAAGTGGATAGGCCTCAACGAGTTCTGCGTAGTAAGCAATCATCTGTGCAGAGGTACGTTGTGAACCTTCGAATGTATATGAGCCATCTTTAAAGAATTCTGTAGCGGCAACATCCATGGCCAATGCAATATCTTTTCCAGGAACAAATCCCGCGGCGATAATTGCTTCGATAATGAGATCAAGTGCTGCGCGGTTGCTCTCAAGGTTTGGCGCAAAGCCACCTTCATCGCCAACACTCGTTGCAAGACCGCGCTTCTTAAGAACTGCTTTAAGTGCATGGTAAATCTCTGCTCCCCAACGCAGCGCTTCTTTAAATGTTGGCGCACCGATAGGAGCGATCATGAATTCTTGAATATCAACATTTGTATCTGCGTGTGCACCACCATTGAGAATGTTCATCATTGGTACTGGGAGCAAGTGTGCGTTTGGTCCACCTAGATAACGAAAGAGTGAAAGGTCGGCGCTTTCGGCTGCCACTTTGGCCACTGCAAGAGATGCGCCAAGTAGAGAATTTGCGCCCAAGCGAGACTTGTTTGGCGTCCCATCAAGAGCAATTAATACATCATCAACAAGGCGTTGATCTTGTGCATCTAGCCCAATGATGTTTGGCGCAATTTCGTCCATAATAAACGCGACAGCTTTTTCTACACCTTTGCCACCATAACGGGTACCACCATCGCGAAGTTCTGCCGCTTCAAATGCTCCAGTAGATGCTCCGCTTGGAACGGCGGCGCGAGCTTGTGTTCCATCCTCAAGTGCAATCTCTACTTCAACCGTTGGGTTGCCACGGGAATCAAGAATTTCACGAGCTCCGAGGATTTCAATAATGGCCACGTTGTATCTCCCTATAAATCAATTAATCGTAATTAGTCAGCGCTAAATCGACGTTGATCGCATGCGTATCCTACCGTGCCGGGTTGAGAGAGCCTGCTTTCGCTCTTAGGCGTGGGCTCGGACTAATTCGCTCATTCTCTGCGCATTTTCTGCCAAGTTACCTCGAGATAAAGCGCCGCCGATAAGAAGAGCTGTGTCAGCGCCATACATTTCGATCATTCCTGGAATGCGTTCGATGGTCATTCCACCAGCGGGAGCAATCCATGACTTCTTTAGCGTCCCAAATGGCTCCTGCGCACCAGCTTGAATTTCTTTACATTGCTCAACGGTGAATGAAAAACGACCGCCAGTATTTGGGAAGATCGAAATATCCGCCCCGGCCAATCGCATCAGTGTCCCAAAGAGAATTCCATGAGCGATTCCATCCTTGGGAGATGTAACAAATGAACCCATAAATGCCGGGTGACTTTGAATTGGGAGAGCCAACGCATCATCTTCGGCAAGTACGCGAAGTGAATCAAAACCTGTGATTCCTGGTAGCACTAGAAGTGCCCCAGCGCCTAGTTCTTTAGCTTTGTATGCAGCATCCTTAATTCGATCAAAGGGAAGGTTCAAGCTTGGTGCATAGAGACAGCGTCCGCCTACTTCTGCATTTGCCTCATTAACTGCGCGCGAAACAGCGGTAACGCGCTCTTCCCACATCGACCATGGTTGATTGGCCAAACTGTGGTCATCTTTAATCATGTCGAATCCGCTGAGTGCCAATGTGCGGGCCATCTGCGCAAGTGTTTTGGAGTCTGATCCCATTGGCTTAAGAGCAGTCGTGAGTAGTGGCCGTTTTGGTGCATCGTAAAACTTTCGCAAACCTTCAACACCAAAACGTGGGCCTTTAAAGCGATTGGTAATAACTGCTGGCAGTTCTAGCCCAATAACTTTGAGTCCAGGAAAGAGTGAAGCGTTACCCCATAAGACATTGAGAAGCTGAGTGAAATCGGCGCCAGCAACATCCGGGTTGTAGGAAATCTTGATGCGATGTACGTCGACGCTAGTAGAAACAATCTCTTCCACTTTGCCGACGACATCTTCCTGAATCCATTGAGGGGCTAGGTCAGCAGGAAACTCAATGGTTTGTTCAACCCGAATCACGTCAGCAATCGTTATCGGATCGCTGCCGTGATACAGGTAGGTAATCAGTATTCGATCGGTCACAATGCTTCTACTTTA
>WLMD01000115.1 GCA_009700405.1 Actinomycetota bacterium
GGGGCGGCAAGCGTTGCCGCAGGTTTTTCAGTCCTGCAAACTTCACTTCTTTCATTACTGACCTTTTCAGGCGCCTCTCAATTTGCAGTTATCGGAGTAATCGGCGCCGGTGGAAGCGCATTCAGTGGGATAGCCACCGCAACCCTTCTAGGAATTCGCAATGGCCTCTATGGAATGCGCATGGCTCCTATTCTGAAAGTTCGCGGATTGAAACGAATTGTTGCCAGCCATATAACTATTGACGAGTCCACAGGGGTAGCACTTTCACAAGAACCTCGTGGCGATCACGCCATGCAAGCAGGATTTTGGTTTACCGGTTTCGGGGTATTCATTTTTTGGAATCTCTTCACTTTAGCGGGAGCTTTTGGCGCTCAAGCAATGGGTAACCCTGCTGCATGGGGTCTAGATGCTGCAGTTCCAGCAGCATTCCTCGGTTTGGTCTGGCCACGATTGCTCACAATCTCTGACAGAGCAATTGCACTTGCCGCTGTTGCCCTAGCAATTGCGCTGACACCGATTTCACCCGCAGGCCTACCGGTAATCGCAACAGCTGGGCTCGCAATTCTCATGGGACTAAATAGGAAATCGGTTACCGACGATGAATAAATTGTGGTGGGGAGTAATCGGTACAAGTGCTGCCGTTTTTGCATTGAAATATCTCGGCCAGTCGATTCCTGAGAAATATCTATCGCATCCCAAAATTCGATCCATTAATGGTTATATTCCCATTGTTCTTCTGAGCGCGCTCATTGGAGTTCAAACTTTCACTGAGAAAACTAAGCTGATGATTGACCACCGCACATTAGGCTTAGGTGTAGCAATCCTCGCACTGGCTCTACGTGCACCCTTCCCAATCGTAGTGATTTCTGCCGCAGCATCTTCAGCAACTTTGTATCACTTTTCATAGAGAAAAATGGAGGCTTACAGATGAAACTCGAAGGCGTATTCACGGTACTTCAAATGCCACTAAATCCAGAAGATGGCATAGATGAAATTATTTTGGCTAAAGAAATTGACTGGTTAATACAGCTTGGAGTAGATGGTCTAGTTCTTGCAATGGTTTCTGAGGTGATGCGCTTTAGCGCACAAGAGCGTCGAGATCAATGGAGAAAAACAACGAAGGCAATAAATGGACGCCTCCCCCTCGTTGCAAGTGTTGGCGCAGATAGCACTGCTATTGCGGTCTGGCTTGCTAAGTGCGCAGAAGAAGACGGGGTTAATGCGCTTATGGCCACCCCTCCCTCTTCCTTTCCTGCAACGCCTAATGAAACGCTCAGCTATTACACGGCGATCATTGACAGTGTCGCTATTCCTGTCATCGTGCAAGATGCCAGCAATTACATGGGGCACCCTTTGGAGATCGGACTGTATGGCGCTCTCCTGAGCAAATTCGGGCATGATCGAGTTCAATTCAAACCAGAGGCCACGCCAGTTAAAGAGCGAATGCAAGCACTTCAAGAGATCGCTGGCGGGAAAGCTAAGGTATTTGAAGGTCAAAGCGGCATGGGCTTAATGGAAACTTTTCCACTTGGATTATCAGGCACCATGCCAGGTTCTGAGATTCCATGGGCAATTATCGCCTTATGGAAAGCGCTGAAAGAGAACGATTTAATTCGCGCACAGAAAATTCATACATGCGTGGCTCAACTTGTTGCGTTTCAAACCAGCATTGATGCCTACGTCGCAGTGGAGAAATATTTGCTTGTTAAGCAAGGAATTTTTAATTCTACGCGGCAAAGGGGCCCTGTTGGATTCACGCTAGATGAAGCCACAAAGACTCAGATTGATACTGTCTTTGAACAACTGCGTCAGTGTGTTAGCCCCAGTATTTAGCAATCTTCTCTTTTAGAAATTGCGCACTTTCAACCATCTGGCCCATTCCTTCGACCCCATCTTCAATACTGATCCATCCATCAAAACCCACACTCTTTAGCGTTGAGAAAATTGCATCGTAATCATTGAGACCTTTTCCGATAACGCCATGTCGAAAGTAGCTCACATATCCTGCGCTGCCGCCTTCTTCTCGCCGCAAATCCTCAATCGTTCCTTCTGCTAAATATCTGTCGCTTGCGTGCATGGTGACCACTCGATGTTTCACAGCTTCCAGTAAATCAAGTGGCTCCTCCCCTGCGGCTATCGCATTGCTGGGATCAAAATTCACTCCAAACCATGGTGAATCAATTCGCCCGACAAGTTCAACAAATACATCACTCATCTGGGCAAATTCAGGTTCGGTCCAAAAATCATCTTTATAGTGATTTTCGAGAATCAAAGTTATGCCGAGTTCCTGGGCAATGGGTAGGCAAGCTTCAATGGAATCAACAACGTAATTCAAACCTTCTTCACGAGTGATTTCTTTGCGTCGCTGACCTGAAAGCACTCGACAATACTGCGCACCAAGTTCCGCGCTCATGCGGATCCAAGAGATTTCTTTTTCCACTTCGGCTCTTCGCAAACCCTTGTCAGGAATGGTGAAATCTGGAGAGCAGCACATCATCGGAATAACCATCCCAGCATCTTCCACCGCTGCTCGAATTTTTTTCCATTGAGTAGGGTCTTTAAGATCTGCAAAATTGCTATAGAACTCCAACCCA
Source organism: Actinomycetota bacterium (assembly GCA_009700405.1). GTDB lineage: Bacteria > Actinomycetota > Actinomycetes > Nanopelagicales > Nanopelagicaceae > QYPT01. Next base: position 2,595 of record WLMD01000115.1, read on the forward strand.
TCAATCTCTAATTCGCGCGACATATCTATCCACTCATAGATACTCATTTGACCCGGGGCTACTAGTTGGTGAATCCACCCCTTAGGGAAAGCGGCAATCTTAGGCATCTATAATTTCTCTGGATTTCGTCCGATAATGGAAAACTGTTCTAGGTCCAAGACTGTTCCAGTGAAGTTCTTTGACTCATCGCTGAGCCAATAAATAGCTGACTCGCCCATCTGCTCAGAGGTTGTCATCTGCCCAAAAGGAATTGCGCTTCGGTCGAGGCGTTGATGCCACCCTGGCTTTAAACCCTTTGCCACTTGGTCGCGATCTTCACGCTCGGTGAGAACCCAGCCAGGATTAATTTGGTTTACTCGGATTCCATCAACCCCATGAGCATTTGCAAGGTTACGGGTCATTGTTTGAAGTGCGCCTTTACTTATGCTGTATGCCAATAATGTGGATTCACCCGCGTAAGCGTTAACTGAGCCAATATTGAGCACAGAGCCTTTGGATTTTTGCAGGTGCGTAAAGCAGGCTTTAATAAGAAAAAGCGGTGCCGTGAGATTTATTTGCATCACGCGCTTCAAATCATTTGGAGTTATCTGGTCAAGGTTGGAACGAGAGACGTTCGCAGCGTTGTTAACAAGTCCATCGATTTTTCCAAAAGCCGCAACCGCGGCGGCGGCTATACGCTCTGGAGCGGAATCCTCTTCCAGGTCTGCAATGCATAAAGTTGCTCGATCACCGAGGCTCTTAACGGTTGCGTCGCCTTCTTCGCGATTGATTCCATGTACTAGTACTTGAGCACCTTCCCTAATAGCTGCTGCTGCAATAGCTGCACCAATGCCAGAGGTTGCTCCTGTAATGATGATCGCTTTATCTTTAAGGCGCATCATTAGACGGGTTTCAAAATAGATTTAAGAATTTCACCTGAGTGCATCTTCTCAAACGCCACCTGCCATTGCTCGATGGGATACACGCCACCCAATACCGGTGTGAGATCTAAAGTCCCTATTTCTAATAAACGCAATACGCGTTCCCACATCGGCCAGTTGTGGCTAAAGGTTCCTTGAAGCGTCACATTCTTTTGAACAAGTGGGTCCAGAGAAAAATCTAATGGCTGGGGTCCCCAACCAACTTTAGAAATCCAACCCGCAGGACGCACTAGTGACAATGCGCTTTTTAATGATGCAGAAACACCAGCAGCATCTACAACACCGTCCGCGCCAAGACCATCAACAGCAAGTGCCCAATCTGTCGCGTCGCCAATAATAATCTCGCACCCATACGTCAGAGCGGCTTGCAATCGCTGGCGATCTCTTTCCAATCCAACTACGGCAACTTGCGCACCTGCGAGTCGCGCCATGGCAGCGCAAAGAATTCCGATGGGACCAGGGCCCATGACGACAATACGATCACCCGGTTTAATTTTCCCCGGAGCGATCACGGCACTATAAGCAACCGAAGAAGGTTCGGTCATTGCGGCATGCTCAAATGAAACTGAAGTTGGAATTGAGTGAAGGAGTCTTTGAGGAACTTTCACGTAACGAGTCATTGCCCCGTTAACGCCATAGCCAAAACCTTTGCGATTGGGATCCAAGTTGTAGCGCCCGCTTCGAGACATGGGGCTAGACATATCAACCACCGCTGCAGTTTCACTAACTACACGGTCACCTTCATGCCAGTTCAGGACATTCTTGCCATGTTCAACGATATGCCCGCCAAATTCATGACCAAGAACGACTGGATAATTAACCGGCCAGCTCTGGCTACCAGTCCACTGATGCAAATCACTTCCGCACACACTTACCGCTTCGACTTGGACAATCACATCATCATCACCTGCAATTGGCCGCTCAACTTCGCGGAGTTCAACGCTGTGAGGTGTCGATGAGAAATTTACTACTCCTATAGAACTCAACTCTTTTCGCCTTTCACTGGAACATCGCCAAATCCGTGTACCGCCTCGCAAATCTTTCGCAGCACTTCCTCAACATTACCTGCGCCCCGGCTAAATGAATCAGCATCTATAGCCAATGGCGCCCCTATAACTACGAGTGGGGCCCCGTATGAAGGCGTCGCAATCGCTTGTTCAAGAGAAAGTCCTCCAACTGCCTGCACTGGGACACGGACTGCATCTACTACTTCTCGCAGTTGATCTAGAGGGCTAGGCATCCGTTCTCCGCGCGCTGCTATTCCGCGTCGCTCATCAAAACCAATGTGATGAATAACCATGTCACAGCCCAACTCTTCTAACTCTCTCGCACCTGCAACCATGTCAGGACATCCCAAGTTATCGCCCATAACAAAGACTCCAAAATCTTTACCAGCTTGCACAACACATTTAATAGTTTCTGGATGTGATCTCGCCATAACAACAACGTGTGTTGCTCCTGCTTGTGCCATCATCTGCGCTTCTAAATATCCACCATCCATAGTTTTTAAATCAGCAACGATAGGAATCTTGGGGAACCCCGACCTAAGTGCGCGTACTCCATGCATTCCTTCGGAAATAATAAATGGAGTTCCTGCTTCGAGCCAATCAACTCCTGCCCGAATTGCGATGTTTGCCATCTCAAGTGCTTCATCAATATCTGTGAGATCTAAAGAGA
>WLMD01000116.1 GCA_009700405.1 Actinomycetota bacterium
CGCTGCTAAGAAAGCACCTGCTAAGAAAGCACCTGCTAAGAAAGCACCTGCTAAGAAAGCACCTGCTAAGAAAGCACCTGCTAAGAAAGCACCTGCTAAGAAAGCACCTGCTAAGAAAGCACCTGCTAAGAAAGCACCCAAAAAATGACGATTGAACATTCTGTAGAGGGAGAAAGTTTTGTAGAGCAAGTCAAAGACGAGTTGGCACGCATTGATCACTTACCCGTGAATGAGCATGCCGAAGCCTTTGAGGGCGTACACCAGAATTTGGAAAAAGCTCTCTCAACAATTGATGGTCTATAAGAATCTGCCATGAAAACTCGTCTAGATGCTGAACTTGTACGTCGTGGTTTAGCTAGGTCTCGAGATCACGCGGCAGACCTCATCGAGTCTCGGTCGGTATTAGTGACTGGCATACCCGCCTCCAAACCTGCCACGCAAGTTGATGCAGAAACTTCAATTGTGTTGCAAGGAGATCGAGATGATTTCGTATCTCGAGGCGGACATAAATTGGCAGGAGCGTTAGATGTTTTCACAGAAATCGTAGTTGCAGGCAAGAGATGTCTCGATGCTGGCGCGTCCACTGGTGGTTTTACAGATGTATTGCTGCGCCGAGATGCCGCAGTCGTGGTGGCAGTTGATGTGGGTTACGGTCAATTGGCATGGGGTTTGCGACAAGACCCACGGGTGACAATTTTGGATCGCACGAATATTCGACATTTAACTGGAGAGATGATTGGCGAACCTATTGATTTAGTGGTTGCCGACTTAAGTTTTATTTCACTCACGCTCGTTTTGCCAGCTTTGGCGGCAGTGTCAAAACCCAATGCGGATTTTGTTTTGATGGTTAAACCGCAGTTTGAAGTAGGTCGAGAAAAACTTGGTGCCGGCGGGGTTGTACGCGATCCTGCGTTGCGAAAAGCAGCAGTTATTGAAGTCGCTGAGTCTGCCTACGATGTTGGACTAGGAACTTTGGGAATAGCTGCTAGCCCGCTACCAGGCCCGGCGGGAAATGTTGAATATTTCCTATGGCTACGACGCGGTGCAGGAGAAATAGATGAAGCCGCATTGGATCGCGCTATTGCGTTAGGCCCTCAATGACTCTCCAGCGATCGGTACTGCTCGTAGTCAATTCCTCACGGGAGAATGCGCAAATAGCGGCACAAGAATTAGCGAAGATATTTTCTGATTCAAATTTTGTTGTATTGACTAATACAGAATCAGAACTTTCGCACACGGCCATAGCAGATTCCGCTTCACTGCGAGATTGTGAAATCGCCATTGTTTTAGGCGGAGATGGGACGATGTTGCGGGGCGCTGAGGCGGTTCGAGGCATGAAGATTGCATTACTCGGAGTCAATCTAGGCCATGTCGGGTTTTTAGCTGAAGTTGAAAAGCCTTCAATGCGTGAGATTGCTGATGCGGTTATCAATAAAACCTATCTCTTTGATGAACGTATGGTTCTCGCGTACTCGGTAGAGCGCGGTGGTAAAGAAGTGGCCCAAGGATGGGCCCTCAATGAAGTGACTATTGAACGTGAGAGCACCACTATGGTTCAGCTCTTTGTTCAGATAGATCGTCGTCCATTATCTCGTTGGGGATGTGACGGTTTAATCTGCTCCACTCCAACCGGATCTACTGCATATGCATTCTCTGCGGGAGGACCTGTTGTCTGGCCTGAAGTTGAAGCACTCGTCCTTTTACCGATTTCAGCTCACGCGCTCTTTTCCAGACCGATGGTTGTCTCACCTCAATCTGAAATCGTTGTCGACGTTGAATCAGCCGATGCCTCGTTACTCGGTGATTCCTTACGTAAATTTGCTTTGCAGCAGGGCGACAGGGTAACTATTAAGAAAGATTTGCATACAGTTCTTCTTGCTCATCTCAATGAGTCCCTATTTAGCGATCGGTTAGTCGCTAAATTTAAGTTACCCGTAGAAGGATGGCGCGGTGAGTGAACGTACCCAACTAGAAGAGATATCTATTAAGGGTATTGGTGTTATCGAAGAAGCAACGATTAATTTCTCTCCTGGATTTACTGTTCTTACAGGTGAAACAGGTGCAGGTAAAACAATGATCCTCACAGCGCTAGCTTTGGTTTTGGGCGGCAAGAGCGATGCATCTTTAGTTCGCCAAGGTAAGGAACGACTAATAGCCACCGCGAGTTTTTCAATTACAACAGAGCTAACAAGTGAGTTAAATGACCTAGGGGCGGATGTTGAAGAAGGTTCTTTAATTCTTACTCGAACTGTTACTAATGTGGGGAAAAGTAAGTCTTCAGCAGGTGGCGTGAGCGTTCCTGTCGGAACACTCAGTGAAATTGGCGAGAGACTTATCGAAGTTCACGCCCAAGCAGCAAGTATGTCAATCACAAAATCCATTAAACAGAGAGAAATTCTAGATCGCTTTGCAGGGGCGCCCATCTCTAGTTGCTTAAGCTCCTATAAAGAGAGCTTTGAAACTGTTCACGATTTGAGAAACCGTATCGCGGCCCTTGCTGCAAGCGTTGCGGATCGAGATGCTGAAGTATCCAGACTCAAAGAATTCGCAGACGCATTCGCCAAGCTCAAGATTGTTCTAGGTGAACATTCAGCCCTCGTCAATGACATAGAACGTTTGGGCTCAGTTGAAGACCTTCGTGAAGGCGCCTCTGTCGCCCAGGTGTTGTTTACTGATGAAGAGAAGGGAATTGTGACCGCTCTCGGACAAGTCCGTCGAGCCCTTGAAGCAATCGCTTCAAAAGACTTAGCCATTGCACAGATTGCCGAAAGTGTCGCAGAGGCCTTCTACCTCATTGAGGAGGCATCGATTTCAGTCAGTACCTATTTAGAGGATCTAGAAGCTGATCCCGTTCGATTGGATTCTGCACAAAATCGCCGATCAGAGATTGTGAGCTTTATTAAACGTTTTGGGAAAGCCGGAGATCCCGACGAACAGATTGCGGAATTGATAGCTCAAAATAGCATTGTACGAGACTCAATCAGTGATTTAGTTGGGGGAGATGATCGACTTTCAGCAATGAAAGTAGAACTCGAGATTGCCATGAAAGAGTTACATAAGAGAGCTAAGTTATTATCGCAAACGCGAGTTACCTCTGCATCAACCTTGTCATCGTTAGTTAGCGAAGAGATACATAGTTTGTCTATGCCACATACACAGTTTTCTTGCGTGGTGGAAAGCCCTGATTATTCAAGTGCGTTGCCCATATCTGCTTTCACCTCCACAGGGTGCGATGAAATCTCAATGGTTCTACAAGGTCACAAGGATGGGCCATTCGTGCCTGTGGCTAAGGGCGCAAGTGGAGGTGAATTATCGCGAGTGATGCTTGCTCTCGAGGTGGTGTTAGCTAAATCCGAACCGGTAGGAACGTATGTTTTTGATGAGGTTGATGCAGGCGTTGGAGGTAAAGCTGCAGTTGAAGTGGGGCGTCGATTGCATGAACTTTCAACTCATGCGCAAGTAATCGTTGTTACCCATTTACCTCAAGTGGCAGCATGGGCTGATTCGCACTTCGTTGTGAATAAAAGTGTCGATGGGACAGTGGTACAAAGCGGCGTGAGCGAAGTACAAGGAGATGCGCGAGTGGCCGAAATTGCGCGAATGTTGGCCGGACATGAAGAGTCCAAGAGCGCGCAAGAACACGCCACGGAACTCCTAGAAATGCGTCGTTAAAGTAGAAGGCTAGTTTTGATGATAGGTTGGTCTCCCATGGGCCAGGCACATGTGACTAAGCATATTTTTGTAACCGGAGGCGTGGCTTCAAGCCTCGGAAAAGGCCTCACCGCATCGAGTTTAGGTCGTCTTTTGCGATCTCGTGGACTTCGAGTGACTATGCAAAAACTTGATCCATACCTAAATGTAGATCCGGGGACCATGAACCCGTTTCAACATGGAGAGGTATTTGTTACAGATGATGGAGCAGAGACAGATTTAGATATCGGCCATTACGAACGTTTCCTTGACACAAATTTACATGGCTCGGCCAACGTTACAACGGGTCAGGTGTATTCGCGTGTGATTGCTAGAGAGCGACGTGGTGAGTATCTCGGTGAAACTGTTCAGGTTATTCCTCATATCACCAATGAAATCAAAGAACGCATTAGAGCCATGGCAGCTCCTGATATCGACATTGTTATTACTGAAGTTGGCGGAACTGTTGGAGATATTGAGTCGCAACCATTCTTGGAAGCCGCACGACAAATTCGCCAAGAAGTTGGACGAGAGAATGTCTTCTATGTGCATGTGTCATTAGTTCCATACATTGGCCCTTCTGGAGAACTTAAAACAAAACCAACGCAACATAGCGTGCAAGCGTTACGGGGAATCGGTATAGCACCAGATGCCATTGTTATTCGCTCTGATCGTGAGATTCCTGCTTCAGTGAAAAAGAAGATTTCGTTAATGTGCGACGTAGACCTAGAAGCGGTTGTTGCAGCAGTTGATGCGCCCTCTATCTACGATATTCCTAAGGTTTTGCACTCAGAAGGCTTGGATGCTTATGTGATTCGTCGTCTTGGCTTGCCATTTAAAGATGTGGATTGGACCGAATGGGAAGCGTTGCTGAAGAAGGTGCATCATCCCGCCCACCATGTAAAAGTAGCGCTAGTAGGAAAATACATCGATTTGCCCGATGCTTATCTTTCGGTGACCGAGGCCTTGCGAGCCGGCGGTTTTGGTAATGATGCAAAAGTAGAAATCAAATGGGTCCCAAGTGATGAGTGTGAATCCATGGAAGGGGCTAAGGCTCACCTTCACGATGTCGATGCAATCTGTGTTCCTGGTGGATTCGGTGTTCGCGGAATCGAAGGCAAGGTTGGTGCTCTCACCTACGCTCGCCTCAATAAGATTCCGACATTGGGATTATGTCTTGGTTTGCAGTGCATGGTTATTGAAGCTGCGAGAAACTTAGCGGGAATTGCAGATGCAAATTCCGCAGAATTTGCACCAGAAACTAAGTCGCCAGTTATTTCAACAATGAGCGATCAATATGCCGTGGTATCAGGGGAAGCGGATATGGGCGCGACAATGCGTTTGGGCTTGTATAAAGCGAAACTTGAACCTGGATCGATAGTGGCTCGTACGTATGATGCACTCGAAGTTTCAGAACGTCATAGGCATCGTTACGAAGTGAATAACG
>WLMD01000117.1 GCA_009700405.1 Actinomycetota bacterium
AGACAGGGTTCCTGTCGGCGAGGATCAGCGTCAACATATCGAATTAACAAGAGATTTAGCTGGACGATTTAATTCTCGATATGGCCAAACCTTTCAATTGCCTCAGGCCTATATTCTCAAGAGCGGCGCAAAGATAAATGATTTGCAAGATCCAACATCAAAAATGAGCAAGTCTGCAGCAACGATGCAAGGTGTCATTGAGATTATGGATACGCCGGAAAGCAATGCAAAAAAGATTAAAAGTTCGATGACGGATACTGGAAGAGAAGTCCGATTCGATACAGAAGAAAAGCCGGGAATTAGTAATTTGCTGACAATTCACTGCGCACTTTCTGGGAAGACTATTCCTGAACTGGAAGCAGAATTTGAAGGCAAAGGCTACGGCGACTTTAAAGCATCAGTTGCCGAGATTGTCGTTGAGTATTTACGCCCAATTCGCCTACGAACCCTTGAGTTACTTGAGGATGAGAAGTACCTTCTGAAAATACTTCGCGAAGGAGCAGATAAAGCTCGAATTGTGGCTGAGAAAACCCTTTCAGACACCTATAAAAATCTTGGATTAGTTGAGCGGTAGTACGCAGGACTTTCTACTACGCTTAGGTGATTGCGCACGTGTCGCAAGCCGATCAGAGCAAGGTAGGTCAAGGGAGCCGATGATGAAGAAGTCATTACATGTGCTTCTCGTGGGACTCCTGGTCGGTAGCGCGTTTATTCTTGCTCCTGCTTCAAACGCAGCTCAAAAAATTAAAGTAGGCATGGCCTACGACATTGGTGGAACAGGAGACAAGTCATTTAATGACTCGGCCGCCGCCGGCTTGCTTCGATCCAAGAAATCCTTAGGCATAACAGCTATTGAGGTCAGTGCAACTGTAGGCACTCAATCTGAACGAGAGACGAGACTTCGTTTTCTCTTGCGTGAAGGATGTAATCCAGTGATAGCGGTTGGCTATAGATATGCCGATGCTCTAAAGAAAGTTGCTACCGAATATCCGAATATTTCCTTTGCCATTATTAATGATTCAAGCATCGATTTACTGAATGTCGCCTCTCTAGTTTTTTCAACTAACGAAAGCGCATATCTGGCGGGAGTGGCAGCAGCGCTGGCATCAAAGAGTGGAAAAGTCGGATACATCGGTTCACTCAAGCCATCTCAATTTGATTCGAACGAATTAGGTTTTATCGCGGGTGTGAAAGCAACCAATTCAAAGTCAACGGTTATGGTCAAGTACCTCAGTAGTGCGTCCGATTTTTCTGGTTATAGTGACCCCGCAGAGGCGAAAGTGATTGCTCTAAATATGATTTCGGCGAAGGTCGATGTAATTTATGCTGCCGCAGATGGTTCAGCCGCAGGAACTTTTGCTGCAGCATCGGGTAAGAAGGTTTGGACAATTGGCTCGGATGTTGATCAATACTTAATGGCAACAGATTCTCAACGCAAGAACATGCTGACTTCAACAATTAAACGAGCTGACCTTGCAACATATGATTTCATCGCAACTTCTCTACGAGGTTCGTCGGTTAATGATGTACTCGATACTCAACAAGGAATCTACGGTCGGCTATATACCCTAGAAATGGGGGGAGTTGAACTTTCCAACTCGGGTGGCTTCATAAGCAAATTCAAATCTAAAATTGGCGCCGCTAAAAGTTCAATCATCTCTGGAAAGATTGTTGTTCCGACAACTGGTCAAGCAAAGTGAGAGAGATTGATTGGAAAGCGCTCCATCTAGAAGCAATATCAGCAATGAAGAGAGCCTATGCGCCTTATTCTAAGTTTCCCGTTGGTGCTGCAGCGGTCGTTGACGATGGTCGAATAGTCAGTGGTTCGAATGTCGAAAACGCTAGCTATGGCTTAACTTTATGTGCTGAATGTGGCTTAGTATCCGCGCTCATTGCATCTGGTGGGGGCAAGTTAATTGCTTTCACCTGTGTTGATATTGCTGGAAATTATTTAATGCCTTGCGGGCGTTGTCGCCAGTTACTTCACGAACATGGTGGAAGTGAATTGCAAGTTATGACAGATACAGGGATTAAGCCCCTATCTGAACTCTTACCTTGGGCATTTGGTCCAGAAGAAATGGTGCGCCGTCTTGATTGAACCTTTCGCAGCAGTAGAAGTTATCGCAGCCAAACGAGATCGCAACGAACTTTCAAATGAAATGATTGACTGGATAGTTTCTGCCTATACCCGTGGAGTTGTAGCCGACGAACAAATGTCTGCACTCTTAATGGCGATTTTACTCAACGGGATGAACACACGAGAAATTTCTCGATGGACAAACGCCATGATTAATAGTGGCGAAAGAATGAATTGGTCAGCACTTGACCGTCCGACAACAGATAAACATTCAACAGGTGGAGTCGGCGATAAAATCACATTGCCATTAGCACCATTGGTTGCCGCCTGCGGAGGAGCGGTCCCACAGCTTTCTGGGCGAGGTCTTGGACACACTGGCGGCACTTTGGATAAATTGGAATCGATTCCTGGATGGCGCGCTGAGTTAACCAATGAAGAGATGCTCAACGTTTTAAAGAGTTGTGGTGCGGTGATCTGCGCAGCATCAGCTGGGCTGGCACCTGCTGATAAAAAGTTATACGCATTGCGTGATGTGACCGCAACGGTGGAAGCAATTCCACTGATTGCTTCGTCAATTATGAGTAAGAAAATTGCCGAGGGCACGTCAGTTCTTATTCTGGATGTTAAGACTGGCAACGGGGCATTTATGAGTGATCCTGCTCGAGCAGGCGAACTAGCTCGAGCAATGGTTGCCCTCGGTACTGAAGCTGGCGTGAAGACCAGAGCACTTGTTACCGCGATGGATGTCCCTCTGGGACTGACAGTTGGTAACGCGCTTGAAGTAAGAGAGTCCGTGGAAGTGTTAGCCGGAGGTGGGCCAGATGATGTTCGCGAGTTAACAATTTTGCTTGCACGCGAAATGCTTTCTGCGGCCAATATCCACGAGAAAGATCCAGCTGATGCACTCAAAGACGGAAGCGCCATGGATCATTGGCGCCGAATGATTTCTGCTCAGGGAGGCAATCCTGATGCGCCATTGCCAACTGCCAAAGAGACTCACCAAGTGCGTGCACTCTCCAGCGGCACTATGACCACTATGCACGCGCTCAAAGTTGGCGTTGCATCGTGGCGCTTAGGTGCAGGTCGCTCGCGCCAAGGCGAAAAAGTACAAGCAGGAGCTGGAATTGAAATTCATGCAAAACCAGGCGATCTTGTTAAAGAGGGGGATCTGCTTTTTACATTGCATACCGATGAAGGCGCTCGTTTTGAACGGGCTCTAGAATCTCTTGAAGGAGCCGTGGGCATCGTCCAGGGTGGAGTTGCAGATCGTCTTCCTCTTGTTATTGAACGGATTGAACCATGAGCAATTTGTTAAAGACACCAACGCGCGATCAGATTAAACGACTACCAAAGGCATTGCTGCATGACCATTTGGACGGTGGACTTCGTCCACAAACAATCATTGATATCGCCAAGGAAATTGGTTACAACGCGCTACCCACGACAAACGCAACAGAACTTGGTAAATGGTTTGGTGATTCGTGCGACTCCGGATCCTTAGTGCGTTATTTGGAAACTTTTGAACACACAATTGCAGTCATGCAACGCCGTGAGGATATTGTCAGGGTCGCCAAAGAATGTGCATTGGATTTGGCTCGAGATGGCGTTGTTTATGCCGAAGTACGTGGAGCACCAGAACTCTTTACTTTAAAAGGTTTAACCATGTCCCAAGTTGTAGAAGCGACCCTAGAGGGCTATCGATTGGGTGAGGCGCAAGCCCGCGAAGAAGGCTTTCCAATACGAGTGACATCCCTCCTGTGCGGAATGCGCCAAAATAAACTTTCACAAGATGTTGCAGAACTTGTGGTGAAATATCGCGATCAAGGAGTTGTTGGCTTTGATATTGCTGGGCCAGAAGACGGTTTCCCTCCTAGTGACCAACTGGAAACCTTTGAATATTTGCGTCGTGAAAATGCGCACTTCACAATCCATGCAGGAGAAGCGTATGGTCTGCCTTCAATTTGGGAAGCAATTCAATTGTGTGGAGCCGAAAGACTTGGGCATGGAGTTCGCATTATCGATGACATTGATTTAAGCGGTGCTACTCCAATACTTGGCCGACTTGCTTCATATATTCGAGATCGCAGAGTGCCCCTAGAAATGTGTCCGACTTCGAACTTACAAACCGGGGCGGCAAAGACCATCAAAGAGCACCCGATTGGCAAACTCGCGAAATTGAGATTTCGTGTAACAGTGAATACGGATAACCGATTGATGAGTCAAACTTCTATGACGCATGAAATGGAAGAGTTAGTTAAGGCTTTCGACTGGAACTTCTTGGACCTTCAGCGAGTGACCGTTAATGCTCTTAAAAGCGCCTTTATCCCTTTTGAAGAGCGTTTGGCGCTGATCGAAGAGATTGTAAAGCCAGGTTATTTAGCGGTATCAGCTGAATAGTTAGATGACGGTTCCTAGGTGACGGTTCCTAGATACCAATGGTGTGCCAAATAGTTTTGGCTTCTAGGAATGAGGTCATTCTCTGAGTCTTAGCGTTCTCAGCGAATGCAAAAATCCGCTTAAGGTTATCAGCGCCTGCTTCTCGTAATCCAGCGTGAGATTTCTTAGAAGCGCCAGATATATCCATTGCATTTACATCCATATGGGATGCCATCCATGGCGCCAATTCATCTTTAATGCCGGTCAAAATATTGCAAACACCAGCAGGCAAATCACTCGTGGCCAATACTTCGGCAAAAGTAATTGCAGTTAATGGAGCTCCTTGGCTAGCAACTAATACTGTTGTATTGCCAGAGACCAAGACTGGAGCAAGGCACTCTACTAATCCCAAGAGGGAAGGTTTCTCTGGAGCCAAAATCCCTACAACTCCCATAGGTTCAGGAATTGTGAAGTTGTAATAGGGACCTGCAACGGGATTGGTTGCACCAAAAGTTGTTGAAATCTTATCCGCCCACCCTGCATACCAAACCCATGTATCGATGGCCTGTTTAACTTGAGCCTTAGCTTGAAGCGG
>WLMD01000118.1 GCA_009700405.1 Actinomycetota bacterium
GGTAGCCGTCTGCGCCATGCAATGGTCTGTGAAGTCGGCGATTTTCAATCGCTTTAGTGAGTGCTGCAAGTTCAAGGGCAAGTTCTTGGCTGGGGTTAAAGGTGATAACACCTGCTCGCGCATCAACACCAACGCTGTTGCTCACATCATTTCTGGCCGCTTCAATGACCCCTGTACAGGCAACAATGGCAGGAATTCCAAGAGTCCTTGCGATAATCGCCGTATGACTAGTTGGTCCGCCTTCTTCCGTAACTATTGCAAGGATCTGTCCAGGCTTTAAGTCTGTAGTGTCCGCCGGAGACAGGTCTCGCGCTATCAACACAAAGCCATGATTTAGCAATGGAATCTCTGGATATTCAACGCCTGATAGTACGCAGATAATTCGATCCCGAATATTGGCCACATCGCTTGCCCGTTCGGCTAAATATCCCCCTGCATTAATTAATAGACGTGTAAATATTTCGGCTGCTTCCCAAATTGAATAAGCTGCGGTGTGGCCCTTGGCTAGTAACGATTCTGCTTCAGAAAAGAGCGCACTATCTTCGGTCATCTCTTGAGTCGCATAGAGAATTTCTTGCGCTAGTCCTTCGGATCTTTCTGCACGTTCACCTAATTCGTTTGAAACCGCTTTTATTGCACGAGAAAGGTTGTCGAGTTCAAACTCAGCACCGGATCCAGATTGCATTGAAGACGGTTTCGGGAGTGCAGCCGCCATAATATGAAAGGGTCCTAAAGCAGCTCCTGTGCTCGCAGATATCCCCTGCAAAGTAGTCATGCTTCTCCCTTGATTTCTCGCCTAACTTACAGGGCGTTAACGAGTTGGTCTAGGAAGTCAGCGGCTTCGATTGCATCGCAATATCGTAAATCTACTGTCAGGCTGATAATTGATTGCCCAAATGCTCCATCAGGTGCTCCAACCGAAAGTGCGGTCGTATTCGAAGGTAAAAGTAGTGGGATGGCCGAGGAAATCTTGGTATGGGAAAGGTCAAATATTGATGCCGTAGCACCACTGAGCATCGCTAAAGGCACTTTGCCATCGCGTGCTTTCTCCCTGGTGGAGGTAATCCATTCAGAAAGTTCATTGCCTGGCATCGCATCTGGATCTTTGAAGACCGGCATCGCTAATCCGTATTTGGATTCCATAATCAGTGCGACACCAACGTGTGAGTGGGCAGTTTCATTAATTGTAGAAATGTTGAGATGCGAGTGTTTGCGCAAAATACGAGCCCATGTTGATACAAGATGCGCGCTTCCTTGTTCTAGCGATGCAGTTGTGTGAGTGGAATACCGAGTCAGAGTAATTTGCGGAATGCCCCGAGTCTTTTCAATCGAAGCGGCAACCATTTTTCTATTGGCCGCTTTACGATCATCATGTCCGGCGCTTAATTGTGGATGTGAAATATCTTCGTAGGTGACAGTGCCATAAGGACCCGTTGCCTTAACGGAAGTTAGGTCAATGCCTCGTTCGCGAGCAAAGGTACGAGCCTTTGGAACTGCTTTGACTGATTCTTTCGATACCTCGGCGACAATCACTGGTTGCGCAACAACTGCGGGAGCCTCAGTCACAATCTCTGCTTCAGGTGCTGGAGTGCTGAAATCAAAGCTCATTACCTGAGTTTGGGTGATTAGCATCATTACTGGAGCACCTACAAGCATTGTGGAACCAATTTGCCCAATAATCTCTTTTACAACACCGTCGGCAGGTGACTCAACTTCCATATCGATTTTATCTGTAGCAACATCAAAGAGAACATCGCCCGACTTAACGGTATCCCCGACGTTAACTCGTATCGCTAGAAGTTCTCCTTCTTCCATCGTCATGCTCATCTTGGGCATGATTACGGCATAGTTGAAGTCGCTCATCGCCAGTTAACTACCACTTCACGTGCTTGTTTAATGATGTCCTCTACCTGCGGTACTGCTGCTTTTTCCAATTGCGGTGCATATGGAATAGGAACATTCATTCCTGCAAGGCGTGTTACGGGGGCTATGAGGTGGCCTAGTGAAGGTCCGGTTACAACTCGGGCAATTACTTCATTGATGAAGCCACCGTGCTCAGGTGCTTCCTGAACAACCATTAAACGACCAGTTTTTGCCAAAGAGGCATAAACAGGTTCCATATCAAGCGGAGAAATTGTTCGTGGATCAATGAGCGTAATATTTATACCCTCTTTATCCAATTCAGCAGCCGCAGCAAGAACTCGTGTGACCATGATTCCTGTGGCAACAACCGTGAGGTCTTTTCCTTCGCGAACAACGCGAGAAACGCCTAACGGAATTCTGTAGGCGCCTTCTGGAACATCTTCGGTGCCCGCAACCTTGTAAAGAAGTTTATGTTCCAAGAAAATAACCGGATTGGGATCATCAATAGCCGAGAGCAAAAGCCCCTTGGCTTCATAGGGCGATGATGGGATAACTACTTTCAATCCGGGAACATTTGCAAACCAACCTTCAAGGCTCTGCGAATGTTGTGCAGCCGCACCAGTGCCTGAACCACTTGCTGTACGCAGTACTAGTGGAACATGCAGTCCGCCACCGACCATAAAGTGAATCTTGGCCGCCTGGTTAACGATTTGATCCATTGCTTGCGCAGTGAAATCTGAAAACTGAATCTCCACAATTGGACGCATGCCAGAAAGTGCAGCTCCGACGGCTGTTCCAACAATTCCTAATTCGGAAATTGGTGTATCGCGGATACGTTCTTTTCCGTAGCGATGGTAAAGGTCACCTGTAACACCGAATGCGCCACCATAAATACCAATATCTTCACCGAGAATAAAGACTTCTGGGCGCTCATCTAGTGCAATAGACATGGCCTCGCGAAGCGCCTCTGACATCGTTAATTTACGATCACTCATGCTGACACCTTCTTAAATACTGCATCGAGTAATCCCGCAGGATCTGCAGGCTTGCCCTTCATTGCCTCATTAACTGCGGCAATAACTTGCTCTGTTGCCAGGCGGTGTTGTTCAGCGATATCAGCTTCAGTGAGCAATCCACGCTCTACTACGACATGCTCGAAGTGGAGGATGGGATCTTTGGTCTTCCATTCATCAATTTCTTCTTTAGTGCGGTAGAGATTCTTATCGGATCGAGAATGCCCCTTCCATCGATAAGTCACAAACTCCAAGAGAGTAGGGCCCTCTCCTGATTTGGCCCGTTTAACGGCCGCTTCAGTAGCCTCATAGACTGCTGAAACATCATTTCCATCCAGAGTAATTCCGGGGATTCCGTAACCAAGACCGCGATCTGAAAGTTTTTCAAGATTAAATGCAAGTTCTGTAGAGGAACTCATCCCGTACCCGTTGTTTTCGCAAATGAATACGACAGGTAATTTCCAAATAGATGCAAGATTCGCTGCTTCATGAAATGCGCCCTCGTTCATCGCGCCATCACCAAAGAACGAGATGACAACAGTTCCTTTTTTCATCAACTGAGATGAAAGGGCCGCGCCGACTGCAATAGGAATACCACCACCAACAATTCCGTTGGCTCCAAGGTTTCCAGTTTCAACATCCGCGATATGCATCGATCCACCACGACCGCCGCAATAACCATTCTCTTTACCTAACAATTCAGCAACCATTCGAACTGGGTCGGCACCTTTAGCAATGCAGTGACCATGTCCGCGGTGAGTTGATGTGATTTGATCCTCAAGATTGAGTGCCATACATACGCCAACAGGTGATGCTTCTTGTCCAATAGAAAGATGCATCGTTCCGTGCATCATGCCGCGACCAAATAAATCTTCAACGGCTTCTTCAAATTTACGGATGCGCGACATGGTAAGCAACGCGTAACGAGCATTCTCTTGCGACGCTAATGGATGGCCTAGAAGCAGTGCTGGAGTAGTCATTTACCGACCTTCACATATGTGCAAGTGTTTGAATGGATGTGTCTATTAAACACCATAACCTCGCCATATACGCTAGGCGTTAGGTATTTCTTTCCACGACGAGAATTGCGGTTACAGATGAAGGAATTTAGAACAACCGTTGCTTCTCCTGTAGGGCTTCACGCTCGACCAGCATCGTTATTTTCCCGTAGCGCAAAAGAATCTGGCTGCGTCGTCAAACTCGCGAAAGTCAACCAAGGTCAGCAATCTGAATTCGTTGACGGATCGAGCATCTTGCGAGTCATGACCCTCGGGGTGAAATGTGGAGACGAAATCATTGTTCAGGTAGAGGGTGAAAACGAGGAAGCTGCCGCAA
This sequence comes from Actinomycetota bacterium, assembly GCA_009700405.1. GTDB lineage: Bacteria > Actinomycetota > Actinomycetes > Nanopelagicales > Nanopelagicaceae > QYPT01. The sequence continues at coordinate 4,212 of WLMD01000118.1, forward strand.
ACGCGCTTCAGCTCCTAGCCGAAAGTAACGAGCACTAATCCGTTTTATTCTTTGTGTGTGACTACTGCTGGCAATGCAATCGTTGCTAGTAATCCAAGAAAAATAACAGCAGCTGCGACAAGAGTCGTGAAACGTGCCGCCGAGGTCATAGCAAGTTCACCTGCATGTCGTAGAACTTCTCCACCTGGAAGCTGACTCAATTGTGGAATTGCTGTTCCAGCCGAACCACGCACAACTTTTGCAACCTCCGATTGTGTTGCGCTATCGAGGCCTGGCACTGCCGCCAGATTCTTAATGACTTTGCTTCCAAGATTTGTTACAAGAAGACTGCCTAAGAGCGCAACGCCGATTGCCGAACCCATCTGGCGAAAAGTGCTTTGTAGACCAGATGCTTGTCCGCTTTGCGCGACCGGTACATCGGCAAGGATGACACTCGTTAATTGCGCAGTTGCCATTCCAACTCCAAGGCCATAGATAAATAGCCAGAGCGCGACAAGCCAACCCGCCATTGAAACATTGATTGTGATTCCTAACCCAAAGATTGCGATTACTTCGAAAGCTAGACCGATACGAACAACTGCACGTCCGCCAATTCGTTGCGTAAGTTGAGGTGTTGCACCTGAGATAAGGAATGTTCCTATTGCTAGGGAGAGAATGAGCACTCCAGATCTAAGCGCTGTGTATCCAAGGGCTCCTTGCACAAATAATGGAAGAGCAAAGAGCATTCCGAATTCACCAAGGGAAACTACAAGTGCTGCGATACTTCCGAATCGGAATGAACGAATCTTTAGCAAGGATA
>WLMD01000119.1 GCA_009700405.1 Actinomycetota bacterium
CACTGAGCGCTTCTACATCAAAGATTTCATCTGGAGCGGCAATCACGGTAAAAGGAAATTACTTTGATGAAACCGTGGGAATCTATCTTGCCTTTTGCGTCATGCCAGCAAAAGGTCAAGTGCCCACACCATGCGGTGGAGGTGTCAATAAATCAGGTACAGGTGATATTTCCTATTGGATCTCCTCAAATCCCCCACCCTATGGAGTGGGACTCGCTCGCGAATTTCAACCCGGAGGGCGTTTTGTTAGGACAATGCATATTGGATCCACGATTACAACACCGGATGGAAAAATTGACTGTCGCAAGATTGTTTGCGCAATAACTATAAGAGCCGATCACACTCGAGAAGATGATCGCACCCATGACATTTACATTCCCATCACTTTTACATCACCAAAGAAATAAGGAGAGATAGATGAAATCTAAAAACCAATTCCGTTCAATAGTGCGGTTTGCACTTGCTCTAGGACTCGGCGCCATGCTTCTTGCGCCATCTAGCGCATCAGCGATGACGAAGTTCCAAGGAGGACCACTATCTAACCTCAACCCAACATCGGATACGGTGCACATTGCCCTAAGCAATTTTCCATCAACCGGTGGCCTCTACGTATTGGAGTGCCTGCGAACAGCAAGCGCCGGTTCGCTTGCAACCTCTTGCGACACGACCAATCAATTATGGGTTTCCTATGATGCAGGAGCCTCTGTCTCGCCAATCGGCGATGTAGCACTCAAGGTAACTGGAACCGTTGCCGGCACAACATGTGGCGCTGACTTATGCGCAATCTTTCTCACGTACGACCACACCAAGGCAACCGACCGGACAGAAGATCAACTGGTTAATATCAGTTTCAGGCCTATGGCAATTACCGTGATTAAGCCAACGGATGCGATTACCGCTTCAGTCAATAACTCTCCTCTGAGCAAATCAGTTCCAGGAACTCTCGCTTATAGAACACCCTTGACGATAAAAGCAGCGAGTACTTCGGGTTCAATCATTACCATCAAATCGTCCACACCTGATTGCACCGTCGTAAAGAATGTAATAACTGCCTTGAAAGCAACTGGCTACTGTGACTTTTCTATAACCTCAGAGGGAAATTTAAGTTATCAAGGCGTCACATCTCATTATCCATTTGCACTCACAACTGGCATCCAACAAATTCGCGTGATTAGTAAATCAGTCAAGGTTGATAAGCGCTATTTCCTACCAGCCAAAAGTAACTTTGGAAATCGCGTTCTTTACACGTCAACAACTCCGAGTATCTGCTCAATCAAGAGCGCTTCACTCACCGCCTTGAAGGCTGGAAGTTGCGAAATCACTGCAACCGCGGCAGCTCAAGGAACACTGTGGAGTGAACTTTCTTCAAAGATAACGATAAAAATTATCTAGGGTACGAGAGCTCGTATACCGGCGAGGCAGAAGTTGGTGGCAGAAATGCTTTCCAACTCTGCATCGTTCCCGCTTTCGATGCGTTTTGTTGATGCATCAGTTACGCCTTGAATAAAAGTCAGTGCTTGGGAAATATCAGAAATTCCAATTTCGGTAAGCGCTTGATGCATGGGCGCCAAGAGGAGGCGGTGTGCTGCGCCAATGTCGGCCGCGCGATCTTTAGGCATCGAAGTAGCGCTAAGAGCTTTGGCAAGTAAGTGTCGGCCATCAGCAATATACCGAAGCGCAGCGTCAATCCATGCATCGATTGCATCGTAGGGATCAGATGTAAGCGCAACCGCGCCTTGAAGTGATTGAGCAAAAACAGTGAGTTCGTCAATAACAAGATCAGCAACCAGCTCTGCGCTACTTCCAAAATATTCATAAACAGAGGTGCGAGAAAGTCCCGCTCTCTCGGCAACTGCAGCAACCGTTATCGCTTGTCCGCCTTGCTCCAAAGCGATAGCTGAGGCGGCGGCAATAAGTTGATTGCGCCGCCAATCTCTGTGCTCAGAAAGAGTTGCTGTATTAATGCGAGGCATGGCTCTATTTTGTCATGGATTCATGCAAGCGGCGCAAGGAATCTTTGACTATTTTGTCATCGGAAGTACGCCACAGAGGTGGCATCGAATTGAGCAATACAGATCCATAGCGTTTGGTGACAATTCGTGAATCCAAAATTGCTACGACACCACGGTCATCGATTGAGCGAATCAAACGCCCAGTCCCCTGCGCCAACATCAAAGCTGCTCGGGGCATTGAGATTTGCATAAAACCACTTCCGCCACCTGCATCAACTTCTGCCGCTCGAGCAGACATCACGGGGTCATCGGGACGCGGAAAAGGAATGCGGTCAATTGCTACCAAAATGCATGCGGGTCCTGGAACATCTACGCCCTGCCACAAACTCAAGGTGCCAAGAAGGATTGATGTTTCGTCATTGGCAAAACGTTCAACGAGTGGGCCGACTGCGTCCCCCCGCTTTTGCGTGATGATCTTGATGGGCAACTCTGCCAGAACTTTTCGCAGATGTAGATCAGCCGCTTCAACTCCGCGCCATGAAGAAAATAAAGCGAGAGTGCGCCCGCCTGCGGCATCTATGAGTTCGCCGAGTTCAGTGAGCGCCTCAACGCTAGGCCCATCACGCCCTGGTTCTGGCAGATGTTTGGGTAGGTACAACATTCCTTGGTTTGCAAAATCAAACGGCGACCCGACATCGAGCATCTGCACATTGGCTGGATCAATATCTCCATCTTCAACTTCTGCATCAGCATCATCACCAACAACAAAACCAATATTGCGAGCCATTGCATCAAAGCCTTTACCTACTGTCAGGGTTGCAGATGTGGCAATAACGGGAGTTTTTGTAAGTAGATTCGCCCTCAATACCGATGAGACACTCAGCGGAGCAAGGTGCAACGTTGAAAAAGTTGGCTCATACCAAAGCACTTGACCCTTACCCAATTTGAGCAATTTGCCAGCAGTGACAGAAACTTCATTGACTGCGCCCTTGACTCGAGCACGTTCTGCAATTGCATCAGAGTCAATAATTTCTTCATCTGCTGAGATAGAAGCAATGATTGCCTGTGCACTCTCGCGCACCTTGCGGATAGGCGCTTCTAGTGCAGAAGGAAGGTCAGCTAATCTACCCTGCAGTGATGAATCAAATCTCACGCTTTGTCCATGCTCATCCATCGCATCATCAAAAGCATCAGCTGCTTTAGTGAAAGCATCAGATAACTTCCCTGGTAAATGTTTGCGTGCCATTGCAGCTGCACGAGAGACGCGAGGTCCGGTAAGTTCTTCTGTTACAGCCTGAGTCGTGCGATCCATGAATTCGTGGGCTTCATCCAAAATAACTGCGTCGCGCTCGGGCAATATGGGATGTGATTCCACAATTTCGATAGCAAGTAATGTGTGGTTGGTGACAACGACATCGGCGAGCGCAGCTTTTGCTTTGGCATTGGCCGCAAAACATTGTTGTCCATATGCGCATACGTCGGCGCCAACACATTCTCTTCCCGATAGTGAATTGGCAGCCCAGACACGCCTATCAACATCAGGGGCGTCATCGCGATCACCCGAAATACCAGGAGTCTTAGCCCATGCATGTAAACGCTTGGCATCCTGTCCCAGACTTGAAACTTCTAATAAGACATCGCCATCAGGATCAGGTGACTCGCTATTCATTTTCTGTAAACAGATGTAATTTCCCACGCCTTTGTAAATGCCATAGGTAATTTCGCGATTGAGTATCTTTTCCAGGGCCGGAACAATCCGCGGAAGATCTCGCTCAACTAACTGACGTTGCAGAGCCAAGGTAGCTGTGGCTACGAGAACTTTCTTTCCATGAACCAGCGCAGGCACAAGATAGGCCAATGATTTTCCTGTGCCCGTACCAGCTTGGACCATCAGGTGATGTCGATCAGAGAGAGCATTTGCTACCGCTTCAGCCATCTCAATCTGGCCTTCGCGCGCCGAGCCGCCAATTGCTTCCACGGCTGCATCCAGAGCCTTGCGGACTTGGATTGAAATATCACTCACATGGGCAACCTTAGCGGGCTGCGTCATGCAGGTTATGAGAGTAGTTGAATGTTCAACTATATTGCCTTACGATGTGCATATGAGTTCATTGATGCCTGCCCTTTACATCGGACATGGCGCTCCCATGCTGTTGGAGGATGCCCTATGGACTAGCCAATTGCGCTCTATTGCAGCAGATATTCCTCGCCCTAAAGCAATCCTTATGGTTTCGGCACATTGGGAATCTGAACCCATCACATTGAGTGCCACTGGCGCACATACCCCACTTGTCTATGACTTCAGTGGCTTTGATCGCAAGTTTTATGAAATGACCTACAACTCCCCTGACGCCACCGCACTTGCCTCACTTGTCGCATCCTTGATGCCAGATACAGAACCAATTCATTCCAGCAATCGCGGTCTCGATCACGGCGCGTGGGTTCCTTTGCGAGTGATGTACCCCGATGCCGATATTCCAGTATTGCAAATGTCTATGCCCACTGAAGATCCTGTGAAATTGATGGAGCTCGGAAGAAGATTGGCCCCACTTCGCGAGCAAGGTGTACTCGTTGTAGGTTCTGGATTTATGACTCACGGCCTTCGATATTTGCGCGAATGGTCACCTGATGCACAAGCACCTGGTTGGTCATCTGATTTTGATATGTGGGCTGCCGAAGCACTCGCTCGAGGCGATGTTGACACTCTCTCTAAATTTAAAGAATTAGCTCCTGGTATGCCATATGCGCATCCAACGGTCGAGCACTTCACGCCTCTATTTGTTGCACTGGGCGCTGGTACAACTGCCGATGCCGCTCCGAAAACCCTTATCGATGGTTACTTCATGGGGCTCTCTAAGCGCTCAATTCTTGTCGCCTAAATTTACCCAGTAACTGTTACTGAGATTTCGTAGGTCTCTCCACCTTTTTCTGAAATGCGAACAATCGTCGATCCAACTTTCAAAGGTTGAAATGCAGGATTAGTTGTATACGTGCCTTGATTGCCACCAGGAATGAATGTGCCGATCATTGGATCATC
>WLMD01000012.1 GCA_009700405.1 Actinomycetota bacterium
AGAAACTAGAGCGCGAGAGCCGCAGAAATGCGCTCCAATGATGCACTTTTGCCCAGTAATTCCATTGATTCAAATAACGGCGGGGAGACAGTACTTCCCGTGACAGCGATACGGACTGAACCAAAAGCAATGCGAGGCTTGAGGCCTAATTCTTCAATGAGAGATGCCCTTAGCGCGGCCTCAATAGTGTCATGAGTCCATTGTGTGAGCGGTGTTAGCTCGGCAAGGGATCTCTTAAGTACATCCTTTGACGCAACGTCAGTGACCTTTGAAAGAGAATCAGCTTCTACCGCGAAGTTGGTTGCAAAGAGGAATTTCAACATTGCAGGTACTTCACTCAGGCGCGTGATGCGCTCTTGAATAATCGGTAGCGCTGATTTCACGAGTGCAATTTGCTCATCAGTGCCAGTGATGACTTGGGCCTTGATCATAAATGGCAGCGCCCACGTCAAGAATTCATCAATAGTCAGTGCGCGAATTTTATCTCCGTTAATCGCTTCTAACTTCTTCATATCAAATCGAGCAGGAGAACTATTGACACGTTCTACGGTGAAGAGCTCGGTCAATTCTTTCATCGTGATGTTCTCGCGATCATCTCCTGGTGACCAACCAAGTAGTACTAGATAATTACAAATAGCCTCTGGCAAGAATCCAGCATCGCGGTACCAGGCAATAGAAACTTCACCATTTCGCTTGGATAACTTGGCATTGTCTTGGCCCATAACAAAAGGCAAGTGAGCAAATATTGGGTAATCCTCAAGAGAAACGCCCATTGCTTGATAGACGCGGATCTGTCGAGGAGTTGATGAAAGTAAGTCTTCTCCGCGCAATACGTGGCTGACCTTCATCATGATGTCATCAACTGCAACGGCAAGTGTGTAGAGAGGTGATCCATCACCTCGTACTAAGACGAAGTCTGGAACGAATTTATGTTCGAAAGAAACTTCACCGCGGATGGCATCGACGAATGTGGTACTTCCATCGGGCATGCGCATACGTACAACTGCGTCGCGACCTTCTGCTTTATATGCGGTTACCTGCTCTGGAGAAAGATCACGACACTGACCGTCATAGCCTGGTGCTTCATTGGCTGCGCGTTGTGCTTCCCGGCGCTCTTCTAATTCAACTGATGTGCAATAGCAGTGATAGGCATCGCCTTGATCAAGAAACTTCTGCGCCCAATCTGCATAGAGATCTAAGCGTTGTGACTGCAGATACGGACCGTATGGACCGCCCACTTCAGGACCCTCATCCCAATCAAGTCCGAGCCATCGCAATGTATCTAACGCTGCGGCAATGTATTCATCGGTAACGCGAGTAGTGTCGGTATCTTCAATTCTAAAGATGAACTTTCCGCCTGTGTGTCGGGCATATGCCCAATCAAAGAGTGCCGTACGAATATTTCCTACATGCAGATCACCTGTCGGTGATGGGGCAAAGCGAACGCGAATTTCTCTAGCCATGAACGCTCACCTTATTCGTTAGTTCGCCAAGGCCTTCGATGGCCACGGTAATCGAGGAACGCTCTGGCATTGGGCCGATTCCTGCAGGTGTACCCGTCAAAATAACATCGCCCGGAAGCAAGGTCATGACTTGAGATACAAAATTAATAATCGTAGGAATATCAAAAATCATGTCTGATAATTTTGCCGATTGTTTGATTTCCCCGTTGAGTGTTGCAGTGATCTTCTGGTCACCAGGTGTGAAATCAGTATCGATCCAGGGTCCCAGTGGACAGAATGTGTCAAAGCCCTTGGCTCTGGTCCACTGACCATCCTTTTTCTGCAGGTCTCGCGCAGTTACATCATTTGCAACCGTGTAACCGAAAATCACATCATTGAATCGCTCTTTAGGAACATCTTTGCAAATGCGGCCGATAACAATTGCCAACTCTGCTTCATGATCCACACGATCACTCATTGCAGGCCAAGCGATTGTGTCCCCTGGGCCAGCCACGGATGTATTGGGTTTGAGGAAAATTACTGGCTCGCTCGGAACCTCGCCGCCCATTTCCTTGGCATGATCTGCGTAATTCTTGCCAATACATACAACTTTGCTACGAGGCAGAACGGGAGCAAGTAAACGAACCTGCTGCAGTGGAACACTCTTGCCATTAGGAGTAATGCCCGCATAGAGCGGATCTCCTACAAGAACAGCAATCACATTGTCTTCGTTAATCAAACCAAAGAGAGGATCGCTACCAAGGCCTAGTGATGGGTCGGCTCCACCAGGAGAGAATCGAACGATGCGCATCGGGCAAGGATATCGTGCCTTAGAGCGCGCTAATTTCACCACTCTGCGCGGTAGAAACTTCGCGAACAACCAAGACACTACTGATTCTGCGTCTGCGACCTATTGGTCGCTCCGCAGTGATGCTCCAGCCTTGCAAACTGATGGTGCTTCCAGGGATAGGTACTCGGCCCAACTTCTTTGCCATCATTCCGCCGATAGTGTCGACATCGTGATAATCAACTTCGGCCACAGTAATCCCAAGTTCTTGCGCAAGATCTTCGACATGAATTCCAGCTTGAGCGCGCGCTTTATCGTCAGTGAGCCATGTAAATGGCTCTTCCCCATCATCGAATTCATCTTCAATTTCTCCAACAATCTCTTCCAAGATATCTTCGATGGTGATGATTCCAGCAGTTCCGCCATATTCATCGACAACAATTGCTAAGTGAATCTGGTCGCGCTGCATCTCTTTTAACAACTCAGCGGCCATCTTAATTTCAGGAACAAATGTTGCAGAGCGCATGTGTTGCTCGACGCGCTCACTTTGTTCTGAGTCGTGATGGTCAAGAGTGCGCTTTGCTAAATCCTTAACATAAGCAAGTCCAATGATGTTATCGATATCTTCACCAACAACAGGAATTCGAGAGAAACCAGACCTCAACGCCAGGGAAAGTCCTTGGCGCAGAGATTTATCTTTTTCAATCCAGACCATCTCGGTACGAGGAACCATGAGTTCGCGTACCAGAGTGTCACCTAACTCAAATACCGAGTGAATCATTTCGTGTTCATCAGATTCCACAAGACCGCGCTCATGAGCTTGATCCATTAGATCGCGAAGTTCGGCCTCATTGGCAAATGGTCCTTGGCGAAAGCCTTTACCAGGAGTTATCGCGTTTCCAATAGCAATCAAAAGCATCGTGATTGGTGCCAGAAAAGTAGCAAGGTAGAAAGCCACTACGGCGCCACTTCGCGCCCAAGAATGTGGATTCTGTTTACCCAGAGTGCGCGGTCCGACTCCAACAATGACGTATGAAACTACAACCATTATTACAACTGTTAAAAAGAGTGCCATTCCCCCATCAAAACGGTCCAGCATGATGACAGCCAAAAGCACCGTTGACGTTAATTCTGCGGCTTTCCGAACAAGTAATACAACATTGAGATAGCGAACTGGATCTTGGCTAACTCGTCGTAGAAGTCTTCCGCCTTTACGATTTTCTAGCTCGTCAATCATCACACGTGAAATAGAAGTTAGAGCGGCTTCACTACCTGCAAGAAAACCAGCAAATGCCAAAAGAGCAACAATGATTAAGACGAGCAAACCGGTCATGAGCGCCACCGTGAAACTAGATCTTCTTGTAGCGCGAACATTTCTTTCTCCTCTACGTCAACTGCGTGGTCGTACCCAAGAAGATGGAGCAATCCGTGAACACTCAATATTGCAAGTTCGAATTCAAATTCATGCCCGGCAGTTTCAGCTTGTTCTTGCGCAATGCTTGGACAGAGCACGATATCGCCAAGGATTGCAGGCCCTTCGTGGTTCGGGCGAATTTCATCCATGGGAAATGAGAGAACATCCGTTGGACCTGGCTCATCCATCCACTTGATATGCAACTCGGTCATTTCTTTCTCATCGACCATGAGGACATTGAGTTCGCACTCGTCATGAAGACCAAGTTGCTCCATCGCAAAGGCCAGCAGTGAATCAATCCCTGCAGCTTTGCAATCAACTCCAGAGCGGTTGAGAATATCTACACTCATCTTTTAGTCACCTGTTAGCCACCTGTTAGCCACCTGGACGAAGCTGGCGAGGCGTCTGTTGCTCTTGTATCTTGGCTAAACGAGCATCATCAAATTTTCCATATGCCTCAACGATTTCGCCGACGAGGCTATTTCGAATGACATCTGTTGGGGTCAACTCAATGAAGGAAATATCTTCGAGGTCGCCCAAGATTTCACGGATAACTTTTAAGCCTGATTTAGCTCCATTAGGCAAGTCAATTTGGGTCACATCCCCTGTCACAACCATCTTGGAACCAAAACCAAGTCGAGTCAGGAACATCTTCATCTGCTCGGGGGTCGTGTTCTGTGCTTCATCCAAGATAATAAATGCATCATTCAAGGTTCGACCGCGCATGTAAGCCAATGGGGCAACTTCAATAACACCGGTCTGCATAAGTCGTGGGATCGAATCCTGATCGATCATGTCGTGCAATGCGTCAAATAACGGACGAAGGTAAGGGTCGATTTTTTCAGAAAGTGTTCCGGGCAAGAATCCCAAGTGCTCCCCTGCTTCAACTGCAGGACGAGTCAAGATAATTCGGTTTACTTCTTTTGCCTGCAAAGCTGCAACTGCTTTTGCCATTGCAAGGTAGGTCTTTCCTGTACCGGCAGGACCGATGCCGAAAGTAATAGTGCACTCATCAATTGCATCCACATAATGTTTTTGGTTGGCAGTCTTTGGTCTAATACTGCGACCACGGTTGCTTAGAATATTGAGTGAAAGAACTTCTGCCGGGTGCTCTTGCGGTTCTTGCTTAAGCATAGAAATTGCTCGCTCTGCAAGATCAATTGTGAGATTTTGTCCCGATCTAATAACGACCAATAACTCATTGAGTAGCGCTTCAAGTCGAAGCCCTTGCTCGGTATCTCCCGCAAAAGTGATTTCATTTCCACGAACAGTGATTGTCAGAGTAGGAAAAGCCTCTTCAATGACTCTTAGGTGTGCATCTGCTGGCCCAAGGAGTGCAACCATCGGAATAGCACTGGGTACGGCAAAAAGTGTTCTATCCATTGATCTCATTCTACGGGTTGGAGAGTTAACCTGGTGGCCAGGTAAATGAACGTCCGCCCAATAAATGTAAATGAGCGTGGAAAACGCTCTGTCCGACCGAGGCTCCGGTATTGAAAACCGTGCGATATCCGTCCAAACCTTCACTTGTTGCAATTTCGCCTGCGGCAGTGAAAAGTGCAGCAGTAATCACGGCTGACATTGCAGCCAGACCTGCCGCATTTTCAACGTGAATTGTTGGAACAAGAAGTACATGCGTTGGTGCCTGCGGCGTGATATCTCGAAACGCCACAACATTTTCGGATCGATAAATAATGTCGGCAGGAATATCGCCTTCGATAATTTTGCAAAATAGACAATTCGGATCTAAAGCCATGTCATCACCATATCTTCAAAGCTGAGTTCACGGCAGATACAGCTGCAATTCCTGCGTGAGCCGAGCGCAAGATTGGGCGTCCTAAGACTGCAACCTTTGCGCCAGCACCTTGTAAAAGCTCGAGCTCTTCATCAGTCAGGCCACCTTCTGGGCCAATAACAATTACTACAGATTTCGGATCAGATTTTGTGAGTATGGCTTCAGAAAATTTTCCGACTGCGCTTTCATGCAAGACGATGGCGATATCTGCGCTAGCAATGAAACCCAAAACTTCCTTGGTCGTGGCTACATCTCTTACTTCTGGTACCCAAAATCTTCGGGATTGTTTGCTACTTTCGCGAGCAGTAGTTCGTAGCTTCTCGACGCCCGCTTCAGCTTTTCCAATCGATCGCAATGACTGCCATGGAATGATGATGTCAACGCCAGATTCGGTAAGTAATTCGATCGCTTCTTTTGCTCGGTCGCCTTTGGTAAGTGCCTGAATAACTGTAATCGTTATCGGTAGCGCTCTTTGTGTGCCAGTTTCAACGACTACTGTCGTTATTGATTTTTTATCCACCTGGGTAACACGTACTCGTGACCAAGAACCTTTACCATCAGAGAGCAATAACTCTTCGCCGGGTTCTACGCGCAACACTCGCGCGGCATGATGACCATCATCTCCATCCATCACATAAATCTGACTTATTTCAATCGGCAGATTATCGACGAGGAATAGGGTGAGCATTAGCGCCCGAATAACTTGCTGAAGAAACCGCCATCATGGCGTTGCATATCGGATTCGCCTTCTTTTTCACCGCGTGATTTTGCAAATGCGGTTAATAGTTCTTCTTGTTCTTTATTGAGTTTTGTCGGAGTGTGAACTTCTACATGCACTACCAAGTCACCTCGACCGCCGCCGCGTAAATGAGTCACTCCCTTGCCCTTAATTAGGACAGTGGCGGCGCTTTGAGTACCGGGCTTAATGACAACCGGCATTGGACCATCAAGAGTTTCGACAGAAATGGTTGTGCCAAGGGCTGCAGCGGTCATTGAAATTCCTAGCGCCAGATGCAAAGTATTGCCTTCGCGAACAAGAAACTCATGTGGAGTCTGAACAATTTCGACATACAAATCTCCAGCTGGGCCACCACCGGGACCGACTTCACCTCGGCCAGTCATTTGAATTCGATTTCCAGTCTCAACACCCGCTGGAACTTTCACTGAAATATTCTGACGCGCCCGCACTCGACCATCTCCAGCACATTCGCGACATGGATTCGCAATAACACTTCCATATCCTTGGCAGTTAGCACATGGGCGACTTGTCATAACCTGACCGATAAAGGAACGCGTTACCTGCTGAGTTTCACCGCGGCCTTTACAGATTTGGCACATCTGTGGTTTTACATCATCGGCACAACCTGAGCCATGACACTTTGTGCAAATTACTGCGCTCTCAACGCTAATTTCTCTCTCTGTACCAAAACATGCTTCGTTGAGATCTACCTCAATACGAATCAGTGCATCTTGGCCCTCGCGCATACGTGGTCGAGGTCCTCGATTTCCGCCGCCACCAAAGAACGCGTCCATGATGTCGCCGAATCCGAAATTCTGACCACCAAATTGGCTACTGCCACCCATGTCATAACTTCTACGTTTTTGTGGATCGCCGAGAACTTCATATGCGGCGGTAACTTCCTTGAATTTTTCTTGAGTCGCTGGATCGGGATTTACATCTGGATGCAATTCGCGCGCTAGTTTTCTATATGCGCGCTTGATGACTTCCTGGTCCGCATCACGTTCTACGCCCAAGACCGAATAATGATCTGACACTATGCACCCTCATTTAAGTAATGACCCACGTAGCGTGCGACTGCCGACACTGCTGCAATAGAACCTGCGTAATCCATACGCGTAGGTCCGATAACTCCAAGTGCGCCGAGTGCGCTCTCACCTGTTCCGTATCCAACGGTTACCAAACTTGTTTGTCTCAAATTCTGCTCGCTTTGTTCGTGACCAATGCGAACCTGAACAGTGTCAGTAACATCTCCAAGGAGGCGAAGCAATACAACCTGCTCTTCAAGGGCTTCCAAGATCGGGTGAATCTGCGCTGTGAAATCCTCACGAAAGCGTGCCAAGTTAGCAGTACCAGCCAAAACAACTTTCTCTTCTGGTTTTTCCATAGACATTTCAATAATCATGGAAATAATTCGGCCAACATCGCGGCGATCACTCACGCTATAACTATCAAGCAAGCCAGAAAGCTTCTCTGCAACATCCAACAAACGCGCACCAGTTATCACTTGATTAAGTTGCGTACCCAGATTAACCAAGAAATTCTCAGGGATATCGTGGGTGAATTCCATAATGCGTTGTTCGATACGCCCGGCATCGGTAATGAAGATGATCATCAAGCGTGTCGGCATGAGTAGTACAAGCTCGATATGACGAACACGCGATTTAACAATGGATGGATACTGGACGACGGCAACTTGCTTGGTGACATCTGCAAGTAGTCGAACAGTGCGCATGACCACATCATCAAGATCCAATGCGCCCTCAAGGAAAGTTTCAATAGCTCGTCGCTCTGCACTAGAGAGTGGTTTAACTGTGGCCAATTTATCAACAAAGACTCGGTAGCCAAGATCTGTCGGAATTCGACCAGCACTTGTATGTGGGTGGGTGATTAATCCTTCATCTTCAAGAACAGCCATTTCATTGCGGATTGTCGCTGGCGATATTCCCAAGCCGGCTCGATCGGCAATTGATTTGGAACCAACAGGTTCTTGGGTCGCTACATACTCATCAACAATGGCACGAAGGATTTCAAGACGACGAGTAGACATGAGTGACTACCAATCTCTCGAAATATGCTCTGATAAAACGTGCTCGTTGTGCATAGTAATCAAGGCTACTACACAACCAATTCGCGCACGATTCGGTCGGCAATGAGTCGACCTTCAGGGGTTAATTGCAAAATACCGCTCTCCCATTTCAGAGGGTCCACATGTCCACTCTGCGAATATGGGCTCACACGAGATATTTGTTCTGGTGAAAGATTTGCTAGAGCAATGCCTTCACGCATTCTTATAGGCAACATGATTGCCTCATCTGCTAATTGCGATGGAGTCAAAACTTCGCTCTCCGCGATAACCGTAGTGCCAGCAAAAAGTGCTGCCTTGTAAGCAGTGGGATGTTTAATGTTCCACCAACGCATGCCATCTTTATGCGAATGCGCACCAGGTCCAAGTCCCCACCAATTACTATTTTTCCAATACGCAATATTGTGTTGAGACTCATGTCCTGGCTTTGACCAATTGCTTAATTCATACCAAGACAGACCTGACTCTTGTGCCAACCGATCAACGAGTAAGTACATGTCAGCCATCAAATCGTCATCAGGCATAGATAGCTCACCACGTTTAATCTGATTTGCCAGCTTGGTGCCAGATTCAACAATCAGTGCGTATGCGCTGATGTGATCCACTCCCAATGCGAGTGCGCTTTCTACTGTTGAACGCCAATCATCTAGTGACTCACCTGGTGTCCCATAGATGAGGTCAACGCTCACACTTGAGAATCCAGCTGCACGTGCGCCTTCAATTGCACGCAATACATTCTCTGGATTATGAGTTCGATCAAGAGTTGCCAGCACATGAGGTTGCGCAGATTGCATTCCAAATGAGACTCGATTAAATCCCGCTTCGCGAAATGCCATTAATTTACTTGCGTCAACCGAATCAGGGTTTGCCTCTAGTGTGATTTCGCAATCAGGAGAAACACTCCATCCGGATTTGATAGCGGTAATAACTCGACCCAAGTCATTTGCTGGAAGCAAACTTGGGGTCCCGCCACCAAAGAAGATTGTTGGTACAACGCCAGGTGCACTGACTCTAGCTATTTCGATCTCTTTCAACACTGCATCTATGTAGTCGTTGGAAACCATTTCAAGTGTTCCGCCTTCGCGTAATTCAGAAGGCGTATAGGTATTGAAATCACAGTACCCACAACGTTTGACGCAATATGGAATGTGCACATAAAAAGAAAGTTGTGCAGTCATTATTACTTTCGGGCGGCTTTCGCCTTTTCAATATCGGCATCTGTTGCAAGGGCGGCAATAAATGCCTCCTGTGGCACTTCAACGCGACCAACCATCTTCATGCGCTTCTTGCCTTCCTTCTGCTTTTCCAGAAGTTTGCGCTTGCGCGAGATATCTCCGCCGTAACACTTAGCAAGTACGTCTTTACGAATTGCGCTGATGTTTTCACGAGCAATAATTCGCGAACCAATAGCAGCCTGAATCGGAACTTCGAACTGTTGGCGCGGGATGAGCTGGCGCAATTTGCCTGTCATCATCAGTCCGTAGGCATAAGCCTTTTCACGGTGAACGATTGCGCTAAATGCATCAACTGCTTCACCTTGCAACAAGATGTCGACCTTCACGAGGTCTCCCTCGGCGTCGCCAATCGCTTCGTAATCAAGGGATGCATATCCACGAGTGCTGGATTTGAGTTTGTCGAAGAAGTCGAAGACGATTTCTGCAAGTGGAAGTGTGTAGCGAATCTCAACACGATCCTCTGAAAGATAATCCATACCTAACAATGCCCCACGACGTTGTTGGCATAGTTCCATAATTGCGCCAATAAATTCAGCCGGAGCCAAGATCGTTGAACGAACAATGGGCTCTTCAACGCTCACGATCTTGCCATCAGGAAATTCGCTCGGGTTAGTGACAATCATTGATTTGCCGTCATCGAGTTTGACGTTATAGACCACGTTTGGAGCAGTGGAAATAAGGCTGAGGTTGGATTCGCGCTCTAGGCGCTCACGAACGATTTCCATATGAAGCAGACCCAAGAATCCGCATCGGAATCCAAATCCAAGGGCTGCAGAGGATTCTGGTTCGTATACAAGTGCAGCATCATTGAGTTGCAACTTATCTAGAGCTTCACGAAGCAAGGGATAGTCAGCGCCATCTAATGGGTAGAGCCCAGAGAAAACCATTGGCTTTGGATCTTTGTAACCAGCCAAAGGTTTCTTTGTAGGGTTATTGAAATTCGTGACGGTATCGCCAACTCGAGATTGGCGTACATCTTTAACGCCAGTAATTAGATATCCAACTTCACCAACACCAAGTCCCTTACTAGGTACAGGTTCTGGAGAAATCACACCTACTTCAAGCATTTCGTGACGAACACCTGTTGAGTACATTTGAATTTGATCGCGTGCAGAAAGGTGACCATCGATTACGCGCACGTAGGTAACAACTCCGCGATAGACGTCATAGACCGAATCAAAGATAAGAGCTCGAGCAGGCGCGTTTGCATCACCTTGAGGCGCAGGAATTTGCTCAACGATCTGATCGAGAAGCTCGGCAACACCTGCTCCTGTCTTGCCCGAAACAAGAAGACAGTCACTTGGTTCGCAGCCAATAAGTTTGGCTAACTCTGCCGCAAATTTTTCAGGTTGCGCTGCAGGCAAATCGATTTTATTTAATACAGGAATAATCTTGAGGTTGTTCTCCATCGCCAAATACAAGTTCGCCAATGTTTGGGCTTCAATTCCTTGCGCGCAATCCACCAACAAGATTGCGCCTTCACTTGCAGCAAGCGAGCGCGAAACTTCATAGGTGAAGTCCACGTGACCTGGTGTATCAATCATGTTAAGGATGTATTCCTTGCCATCAATACCTGAACGCCATGGCAAACGCACTGCTTGAGATTTAATGGTGATGCCACGTTCGCGTTCGATATCCATGCGATCTAGATATTGCGCGCGCATATTGCGAGGATCTACTACCTCAGTGATTCCGAGCATGCGGTCAGCAAGGGTTGATTTTCCATGATCGATGTGGGCAATAATCGCGAAGTTGCGAATCTGCGCCGGATCAGTCGAAGCAGGTTGAGGTGCCTTAGCAAGTGAAATTGCAGGCATGAACCTAGCCTCGCTTTAGAGTGAAGAGAAAATTAACGAACGCCAGCTTTGGTAGCTGACTTTGCCATCTTGGACTTCTTGTTAGCTGCTGCATTCTTATGAAGAACACCTTTAGCAACTGCAACATCGAGTGCCTTAGAGGCTGTGCGAAGCTCTGATGAAATCTTGGTTGCGTCCCCAGCAGTAACAGCGTCGCGGAATCTACGAACAGCGGTTTTGATGGAAGAGCTGACTGCCTTGTTACGAAGACGTGCCTTCTCATTGGTCTTAATCCGCTTGATCTGCGACTTGATATTTGCCACGTGCGCTTGTCCTGTCCTATTTCATCGATATGGCCGACCCTGTTGAGTCCTGCCTAAGAGGGTGAAGGCTACCAGCGCAGAGCCTGTAGCCTCAAATTGGGCCAACGTGAGTGAATCTGCCTTACGAGCGAGCGCGAGCAATCTCAGAAACTGCTCTTTCGAGCGCATAAATCGGGTCAACGGCGGCGCCCTTGACCGCAGCATCGGCTTGAGCAATGGCTGCAACTGCAGTGGAAATTCCACGAGGCGTCCATGAGGAAAGCTGACGACGGGCTTTATCAATCTGCCATGGCGCCATTCCTAGCGTGCCTGCAAGTTCGAATGATTTAGATCCGCGATTGGCCCCTGAAACTTTTGCCAATCCGCGCAAAGCAGAGGCGATTGCACTGGTGACCATTACGGGGTCGGTACCGGTTGCAATTGCACTTCGGAGTGCAAGGAGTGCTTTAGAAATATCGCCATCAAGAGTTGCATCGGCAACATCAAAGCCAGTGGTTTCCATTCTTCCTTGGTGGTATTTGTCAATCATTGATTCGTCAATGACACCCGAAGTGTCAGAGGCAATTTGCGAGCAAGCCGCACTGAGTTCGCGTAACTCGCTTCCAACAGCGCCAACCAAGGCAGCAACCGCTCCGGGGGTTATCTTTCGGCCAAGATCTAACATCATGTTCTTTACGAAATCTTGTTTTTCGCTCTCTTTTTTCAACGGCTCGCAAGCAATAATTTCTGGTTTAACTTTCTTGATCTTATCCAAGAGCGCTTTGCCTTTGACTCCACCTTTGTGAATTAAGACCAATGTAATTGTGGGGTCCATGTCATCCAAATATCTAGTGACTTCATCCTGAACTTCCATCAACAGATCTTGTAAATCACGAACTATTAAGACGCGTTTTTCACTAAACAATGAAGGCGAAAGCGCATCAGCGATATCACCAATGATTGCTTCTGCGCTAAAGATTGTCGTAATTTCTGCGCCATCTTCTTTAAACTGTGCCATTAATTTTGTCATGGCGCGGTCGGCAAGTGCTGATTCGGAGCCAAGCAATAAATAGATACTCATCCCAATCTCACCTTCTTCCACCATGCTCCGCCGCCGCTAGTCCGCACTTCAAAGCGATGAGCTCTGGCCACTATGGCGATTGCTCCACTCTTATCAGTCCTATAGACCCTACTTCGAAGTCTATCCAGCACTGCCAAGGTTTGCGGCGACGGATGACCATAGGAATTTCCTGTTCCGACGCTGATTATTGCCAAAGTCGGTGAGAGCCTTTGCATGAGTGCCAAATCTTGGTAGAGAGAACCATGATGACTCACTTTGTAGATATCAACATGCGCCAGCCAATCCACTATCTGCGCTTGCGCTGGTGGCTCCAAATCTCCAGCCGCAAAAAGTGTGAAATCTGGAGCCTTCACCAGCAGGGCGATGCTTGCATTATTTATTGCCGAACCATCCCCCGGCATGACATCGAATGCGTGTTCTGCATCATCAGGCCAAAGAACTTGTAAAGAAATCACTCCTCGATCACTCGCAATCGTTGCAGTGGTACCGGCAACTACCGTTGTTAAGACATTCGCACCCAGGAGATTGCGTACTCGTTCACTTTCAAAAAGGGGTTCCTTGTTTGCGCTAACCCACACCTGGCCAACGCTTCGATGGTTGATTAATCCGGCGACGCCCTCTACGTGATCGGCATGAAAGTGCGTCAAGATAAGAAGAGGGATTTCGCGAATTCCAAGTTGGCCCAAACACTTATCTTCCAAAAGTCCATCCGGGCCAGTATCGATAACTATCCCTCGATGACTACCCAGATTAATAACCATGGAATCACCCTGACCCACATCGCAATTTGCCACCTGCCAATCATCACCTGGCCATCGTGTAACCCAAGAAAAGATTAAGGCCGTAACCAAGAAGAAGGAAAGGATAAAACGTATTCGAGTCTTGAAAAAGAGTAAGAGAAAGAGGGCGGCAATCATCATTCCTAACGCAATGGCAAAACCAGCAAAACCTGTGGTGAAGGAAACGACAGGAAACTTTGCCGACCAATGCGCAACCCCTGCAATCCAATCTGCGGGATAACGAACCAGCATAAGAAGTACCCAGCTAACACCTGGGGCTACAGGAGAAAAGAGAGCCGCAAGAAAACCCAGCACGGTAATTGGGGCAACCATGGGAGCAACCAAAACATTTGCAATTACCGTCATGGGTCCTAAATACCCAGATAGAGCAACCAAGATGGGCGCACACATCACAACGGCTGCTATCGGCGGACTTAGGGCTCCTGCAATTTTCACATGTACGTATCGAGCGAGCCATCTAGCAATACGAGGTGCAAGAAGGAGTAGTCCAGCTGTAGCCAATACTGATAGTGCAAAACCAGGATCACGAGCTTGCCAAGGATCTCCAACGACAACTGCAGCAATGGCAAAACCTAGCGCTGGCAATGAGTCACTGCGCTTTCGCGCTCCTCGGGCAAAGATAACAACGCTGGCCATTGCCGCCGCGCGCAATACCGATGGTGAAGGACGCACTAATGCGATGAAGCACAGCAATGCAACTGTTGTTACAACTAGACGCACTCTTAAGGATCTGAAGAACCACTGCATGCACCACAACACAAAAAGAGAAATGATCGCGAAGTTGGCACCGCTTACCGCCGTTAAATGAGTTAATCCAGACCTTCGCATTGCATCTCGAAATGCTTGATCTTGTAGGACCGTATCGCCCAAAACCATGCCCGGAATAAGTGCTCCACCATCTCCCGAATCAACAGCGTGGCTAACTTCTCGCAAATGCAGGCGAACCGCACCTAGCGCGCGAGCCCATCGCGAAGGTGGCGATACAACGCGAATATCTCCACGCACAATAACGAGTGCCGCAACACGAGCTTCCTTGCTAATACGTACTGACGCTGTTGCCTCGAATATTTGTCCCGGGAGCAAGCCAATGACTGAATGCGTTTGCGCAATCACCCGTATCGGAACCCGCAAACGAAATTCTGAATTCTCTGTACTAATTCTCAGCGCTGTGGCAAGAAAACTGTAACTTGTTGGCGCCAATGTAGATCCGAAGACTTTGGGTTTGGTTTGATTAGGATCGGTAATAACTTGCAGTTGCACCAACGCATTTTTCCCAAGGAAATTACGTACCGCGCTCTTTTCTAGACTTGCTTGACGCAATGACATCATGGCCCCACCAAGCAACATCGCACATGCCAAAACGACTATCAGAGATTTGTGACGGGCCAGTCCCAACACTGCAAAGAAGGCAAATACAGAACACGCCCACCACGGCGAAATCCAACTTTGGCTTAGCGCTCCGATCCAAACGGCCCCACCTAAAACGAGGGCTCGATAATCTCCTACACGCTGACTTGGTTCTTCAATTGTGCGAATTTGGCTATACCAATCCCAGAAACTTTCTGAAGATCTTCAACACTCATAAAGGGTCCATTGGTTTTCCGATAAGAGAAAATTCGAGCTGCAATGACCGGGCCGACACCTGGTAAAGAATCAAAGTCAGAAATTGTTGCGCGGTTAATATTTATCGGGCCGCTTCTCTTGACCGTAATATGTGCCGAAGCTATTGGCATCAAGGGTTGAACGTATATTTGTTCGCCATCTTTAATGATTCGAGCAAGATTAACATCGCTCACATCGCCTCCCTTTTTTACGCCTCCTGCCGCCGTTATTGCATCGATGACGCGAGAACTAATGGGAAGTTTGTACACACCTGGTGCATTGACGCCGCCAGCAACATCAACAGTCACAAGTAGAGGTACAACAATTGAAGGCACAGGTAGCGCAATCTCCACTGGTTGCGAATGGCCACGAAAGACAATTCCCACGGATGCAACGAGAACGATGAGACCAATACTAAGAAGCGCCAATTTATGCGCTCGAGAGAAGTGAAGGTTCGCTAACCAATCTTGGGCGTGTTCTTTATACTCTTGGATAAGTTGATTCATGCACCTATCCAAAAGGCATTACGCCTCAGATTTCTTTATTGCGAACGGTTCTGTTTACGCCTTAAAACTGTTAATACCCGCGATGAGGCGGTCAATTTCTGATTTGGTCGAATATGGAGCCAAACCTGCGCGTACCGCACCTGCATCGCCAAGGCCTAAGGCTCGAGATGCTTCAATGGAGTAAAAATTGCTCGCTGGTGCATTGACTTTCAAGGTAGCCAAGTGGCGATACATCGCCGCAGGCTCTACGCCATCTACGTTGAAGTAAATTGTTGGGGTGCGATGTAGCGCATGCCCATAAGTAGTCACACCAGGCAATTTCTTTATTTCTGATTCCATGTACTCGAAGAGTTCGGCTTCATACTCCTCGACCGCGGTCATGGATGCGACAATTCTTTCCCTGCGCGTACCACTTGATTGTTCAAGCATGTCGGCTACGAAATCAATTGCTGCCGTAACTCCAGCCATAATTTCATACGGCAGAGTTCCGAATTCAAAGCGCTCTGGTACCTCCATTGTGGATGGGAGCAATTTATCGTTCTTAACTTTTTGTAGAAGCGCAGGATCAGCAACAACTACACCGCAATGAGGCCCTAGTAATTTGTATGGAGAAAAGCCAAAGAAGTCGGCTCCAATTTCTTTCACACTGATTGGCGCGTGAGGCGTTAAGTGGACTCCATCAACAACAAATAGCGCCCCAACAGCATGGGCGGCTTCCCCGATTGCTTTGATATCTGGACGAGTTCCCAAAATGTTTGAAGCCCCAGTGACTGCCACTAGTTTGGTTTTGGATGAAATAACCGCTTGCACACTGGCAAGTGGCAACTCACCAGTTGATGTATCCATCTCTGCCCAGCGAACCATTGCGCCAGCAGATTCTGCGGCTTGAATCCACGGGCGAAGATTGGAATCGTGCTCTAGTCGGGAGACAACTATTTCATCTCCCGGTCCCCAGCCTTTGGCAAGTGCGCGAGAAATGTCATAGGAAAGTTGAGTCCAACTGCGTCCGTAAATAACTCCACGAGGATCGCAGTCGACAAGATCTGCTACCGCGCTGCGAAATGCAAGGACGATCGCTTCAGCATTCTTTTCTGATTGCGTTACAACACCACGATTAGATATTGGCGACATCAAAGTTTGAGCAACAGCTTGCGCAACAGAAGTAGGGACTTGGCTTCCACCAGGACCATCAAAATGGGCTACGCCAGATAAGAGTGCAGGGAATTCATTGCGGATGCGTTCAACGTTGAATGTCATGGTTTTATTGTGCAGTAACAACGATGTTAACTAGTTTAGGCGCTCGAGTAATTACCTTGGCAATTGTTGACCCCGAAAGGTCGGCAATAATCGTGGGGTGAGCCATGGCGAGTGCTTCGAGATCTGAATCACTAATTGTGGGTGAAACTTCAAGACGCTCTTTAATTTTCCCGTTGATTTGAATTATCGCAATAACGGAATCTGCAACCAGAAGTGCCTCATCTACAACCGGCCATCCAGCGAGAGCAATTGCAGGTTTATGTCCTAGGCGCTCCCACATTTCCTCAGCGGTATATGGCGCAACCAATGAAAGCATGATTGCAATGGCTTCAACTGCCTCGCGCGCCGCAGGATCTGCAGGGCCACATCCAGAATCAACAGCTTTGCGGGCGGCATTCACTAATTCCATGACGCGAGCTACGGCTACGTTGAAGCGGAATGTTTCAACAGCTAAGGCTGCATCATGAAGTGCCTTGTGCGTGACTTTACGCAAACTGATATCGCCACTTGCGAAATCAACTCCCGGCGCACTCGTAATATCTCCAGATAAACGCCAGGCACGCGATAAAAACTTCACAGAGCCAGATGGCGAAACATCTGACCAATCAACGTCATCTTCAGGCGGACCAGAAAAAACCATCGATAAACGAATCGCGTCGACACCATGTACTGCTAGCTCATCAGAGAGGCGCACTAAATTGCCACGGCTCTTACTCATTGCAGAGCCATCCATCACAACCATGCCTTGATTAAGCAAACGTGTAAATGGTTCATTAAATGAGAGCATGTCCATGTCATACAAGACTTTTGTGAAGAAGCGGCTGTAGAGAAGGTGCAAGATTGCGTGCGTAACCCCGCCAACATATTGATCTACAGGCAACCATGTATCAACAGATTCGCGACTAAATGCTTGCGTGTGATCGGTGTTATTTGGATAGCGCAAGAAATACCAGGATGAATCCACGAAGGTGTCCATCGTGTCGGTATCGCGAAGTGATGCAGCCCCACACTTTGGGCAAGGAACATTTACCCAATCAGTCGCTGCGCCAAGTGGCGAAGTTCCCTTGGGCTTCAAATCAAGACCTGCAGCATCGGGTAATTTCACAGGCAAGGTATCTAGTGGCGCTGCAACATCGCCGCATGATGGGCAATGAATAATAGGAATTGGAGTGCCCCAATAGCGTTGTCGAGAAATAAGCCAATCACGAAGACGGTAATTACGTGCAGCTTTTCCTAACCCATCCTTTTCAAGTTGGGCGTTAATAAATGCGATGGCATCAGCTTTCGTTTTCCCATTGAGTGGCCCCGAGTTAACAAGAGCACCATCTCCTGCAGTTGCAATGCCACTTGTTGCAGGGTCTTCTTCTCCGGTATCGACAACAACACGTACTGGCAATTTCATAGCACGAGCAAAATCTAAGTCACGTTGGTCGTGAGCAGGAACAGCCATGATGGCGCCGGTTCCATAATCGGCCAACACATAATCACTTGCCCAAATCTGCAACTTCTCCCCATTAACTGGGTTGATTGCATAGCGTTGAAGGAATACGCCACTCTTTGGACGATCAGTTGCCATGCGATCTATATCGCTATCGGCTTTGATCTTCTCAAGGTATGCCTTGAATTCTGATTCGACTGCAGTGCCCTGTGCTAATTCAGCAGCTAAATCGCTATCGGCTGCAACAACAAAGAAGGTTGCTCCGTACAAAGTATCTGGACGCGTCGTGTAAATCGTGACTGGTTCTGCGCGACCTTCGATTTGGAAATCAACATTTGCTCCCGTCGATCTGCCAATCCAGTTGCGTTGCATCGTCAAAACCTTCTCGGGCCATTGGCCTTCTAGTTCTGACATGTCATCAAGAAGGCGATCTGCATAATCAGTGATCTTGAAATACCACTGAGTGAGTTTCTTCTTTGTGACTGCGGTATCGCAACGCTCGCAAAGCCCAGCGACTACTTGTTCGTTAGCTAATACCGTTTGGCATGATGGGCACCAATTAACTTTTGATGCTTTGCGATAGGCAAGACCGCGCTCAAACATCTGAATAAAGAGCCACTGATTCCAGCGGTAATACTCTGGGTCGCATGTGTTAAATGTGCGATCCCAATCAAATGAACAGGCATAACGGCGCATCGATGCTTTCTGCACGGCGATGTTCTCGTAGGTCCAAATGGCAGGATCGATATTGCGCTTAATCGCCGCATTCTCTGCGGGCAAACCAAAGGCATCCCAACCAATTGGGTGCATGACATTGAAACCTTTTTGGACCCAATAGCGGGCTATAACATCGCCAAGTGCGTAAGCCTCGGCATGGCCCATATGTAAATCTCCCGATGGGTACGGGAACATATCTAGAACATATTTCTTGGGACGGGGATCATCGCTGCGACTAGATTTAAATGGCGCTATCTCGTCCCAGATCGGGAGCCATTTCTCTTGAACATGGGCAATGTCGTATGCCACATGTTCACGCTCGTTTTCCACGTGGAGCTGAGGGGATTTGAACCCCTGACCCCCTGCATGCCATGCAGGTGCGCTACCAGCTGCGCCACAGCCCCGAACTTACATAAAAGTACTTCCTTGCGAGGCTAGACCCTATCGCAGGTTTGGCTCAGCACCACTTTCTTCACCATAGATGGGCTCTGGGATGGAGCCAGCATTGTGTTCTACCAAGTGCCATCCCCTAGGACCGAGAGCCAATACTGACCAGGCGGCATTTGAAAGACCCCCCAATGTGCCCCAATGTGATTGAGGCAAACCAAGTAATTTTCCAAGAACGCATCGTGCAGTGCCGCCGTGCGTTGCAACTATGAGGAGTTGATTCTCATCCCCCTGGGCAAGTGCACGATGTATTGCACCGACAGCGCGATCGGCAACTTCAGTGCGACGCTCCCCCGTTGTTCCTGCAGGATTGTCCTCACCATCTATCCAGCGGACGAAGTTTTCAAAATCATCAGCACGGTTTTCTTTGCCGGTTTTACCTTCCCAATTGCCACCATTTGTTTCGCGCAGATCAATATCTATTGCCACTGGCAAATGAACTAAATCGGCGAGGGATTGAGCAGTGTCTTTTGCACGGGAGAGGTCACTAGAAATAATTGCAGTGGGTTTCATCCCAGCCAGCAATTGAGCCGCTCTTTGTACTTGGTAGATGCCCACTTCATTGAGCGGAATATCTGAATGGCCTTGAAATCTATTGATGACATTCCAGTCAGTTTGCCCATGTCGCCATAGAACTATTCGTTGTTTACTGCTCACGAGCCTTCTCTTCCGCTACTGCATCGAGTGCGATGGTGGGGCAATCATTCCACAAGCGATCAAGCATGTAATAACGGCGAAGTTCATCGCTTTGAATGTGAACGACTAGGTCACTGTAATCAATGAGAACCCACTCTGCGCCGTTTTCGCGACGCGCAGGTTTTTGCCCAGCTAATGACATCTGACGTTCTACTTCATCTGCAATGGCACTCACTTGTGGAACATTGGCTCCACTTGCGATGAGAAAAACTTCAGATAGAACTAACTGGTCTGAGAGGTCGATCGCAACAAGGTCACGTCCCATTTTCTCAATTACTGCACGTGCAGCAATCTGAGTACTTGCGATAACTGCTTTGCTAGCTGGCATATAGGTTGCGCTCCTTGATGTAGGTCAAAACGTTGGCAGGAATTTCACCAGAGACATCTTGATGTGAAAGTAACTCTTCTCGAATCTGTGTTGAGGATAGATCTAGTGCTGCGATATCTAAACCTTCTCCTTCGCGCGCAATAACCAATGGTTCTATGAGTGCCATTAATTCTGAACTTCGGTGCCATTTGTCGATTGTTGCAAATGCATCATCACCAAGAATTAGAAACAACTTCTTATCCGGGTGTGAGGCTTTTACTTCATTCACGGTATCAATCGTGTAAGTAGGACCTTGACGAAGAATTTCTGAATCTGAAATCGATATGCGAGATTGCATTTGGCTCGGTAGCTCTGCAAGGGCAATTTCGACCATCGCATGACGATCTTTTGCCGACGCACTTGGTGGTTGATTTTTCATCCACGGATTACCCGTTGGGATGACAACTATTTCATCAACTAGGTTGCGCTCAAGCAAGGCAAGAATCAGGTGGATATGGCCATTGTGAATTGGATCAAAGGTCCCACCAAATAGACCTAACCTCGCTTGCTCAGACAATTAATCCCGGTCGAGTCGAAGGACTACGTAGAGCAGGACTGAAAGCAGTCCAAAAGTAAACAGGCCAAAGAAAATAGGAGGGGCAGGCAATGTACGAGCTACCTCACTGGCAATTGAAATCATGTGCAGAGCCTACCTCAGCCTCGGGCTAGTAACTTCTTAAACTGAGCCTCATCAATTATCGCAACGCCTAATTCTTGAGCCTTAGCCAATTTTGACCCGGGATCAGCGCCAACCAAAAGGTAATCCGTCTTCTTGGAAACCGAACTTGAACTCTTTCCACCGTGCAGCGCAATGACTTCGGCGATCCCATCACGGGTGAAATCAACAAGCCCGCCTGTAACAACAAAGGTAAGCCCCGCCAATGTTTGTGGAGCGCTCTCCCCAACGACATTAATCGTGGTGACGCCTGCATTAGTCCATTGAGTAATGATGTCGCGATGCCAAGCCTGGCTAAACCAATCGATGAGTGAATCGGCGATCGTCGCGCCGACACCATCAACCTGGGCCAATTCCTGCGCGCTTGCACTTGCTATCGCTTCGATGTATCCGAAAGTGGAAGCTAGAGATTGCGCCGCCGTTGGTCCTACATGGCGAATAGATAATGCAACCAGCGTCCGCCACAAAGGTCGCGACTTGGCTTTCTCTAGTGCAATCAACAGTTTCTCGGCATTGGCACCAGCAGTGCCATCTTTCTTTTGGAAGAATTCGGACTTACTCAGTTTTTCAGCCGTTAAATCAAAGAGGTCTGACTCATCATCAATTATTTTGTCACTCAACAGAGCTTGAGCAGATTCGTAGCCTAAAACATCAATATCGAGAGCGGCACGTGAGCCGATGTAATAAATGCGCTCGCGCAATTGCGCAGGACAAAACTGAGTATTGGGGCAACGAATATCTATGTCACCTTCTGAAATCGCACGAAGTTCGCTACCGCAATCGGGGCAATGTGTTGGCATGATAAAAGGCTTTTCGCTACCAGTTCGCTTTTCAATCACGGGGCCCAACACCTCAGGAATAACATCACCCGCCTTACGAATCACAACCACATCACCAATCAATATTCCTTTGCGGACTACTTCTTGGGCGTTATGCAGGGTTGCATTTGTGACTGTAGATCCTGCAACTTTCACGGGCTCCATAAATGCAAATGGTGTGACTCTGCCAGTGCGGCCAACACTTACTTTTATATCAAGCAAACGGGTGGTGACTTCTTCAGGTGGGTACTTAAATGCGATTGCCCACTTTGGCGCACGCGATGTGAAACCCAGTGCATTTTGTTGGTCGAACTGATTAACTTTAATGACGACGCCATCTATCTCATGTTCGATGTCATGGCGATGTTTTTCGTACTCAGAAATGAACTCGGTAACTTCCTTGCGATTCTTTAGCACTCGGTAGCGCTCACTCGTTGGCAATCCCCAACTCTTGAGCATTTCATACGCGTCACTTTGTGAGGCAAAAGTTGCACCTTCACAGGCGCCAATACCGTGGACAACTACGCTGAGAGGGCGTTGCGCCGTTATTCGAGGATCCTTCTGGCGCAAAGATCCCGCTGCTCCATTGCGAGGATTAGCAAAAAGTGGTTTCCCGGACTCCTCTAAAGAAGCATTAAGTTCGGCAAAGGCATCCAAAGGAAAGAAGACTTCGCCGCGTACTTCAATCAGTGATGGGATGTTCTTCCCAGACAAGGTATGTGGCAAATTCTTGATTGTTTTCACATTCAAAGTGACATCTTCACCCGTGACGCCATTGCCACGAGTCAACGCCCTAGTTAAGTTGCCTGACTCATACAGCAAATTAATAGCAAGTCCATCAACCTTAAGCTCGCAAAGCCATTGCTTTACTGGCGTCTCTTTTTCGGTCCGCTCAAACCATGTGGTGAGTTCGGTCAAATCAAAAACGTTATCAAGGCTCATCATCTTCTCGATGTGATCGTGTTGCTCAAAGCTTGTTGCAAATCCCCCGCCAATATTGAGAGTAGGTGAATCATCAGCACGTAGTTCTGGGTGCTTTGCCTCTAGCGCGGTAAGTTCGGCAAGCAACGCATCAAACTGGGCATCGGTGATTGTTGGTTTATCTAAGACGTAATACTTAAATTGATGGTCACGAATTTCTTGAGTTAGCTCATCAATACGTTGGCGGGCTGAAGCACTCATGCCTGGGTCTCGCACACTGTTGCTGAACCAACAACTCGATCACCATCGTAAATAACCATTGCTTGCCCAGTTGCCAAACCGAGAAGTGGAGAAGTTAAGTGTGCAACTAACTTCTGGCCATCGTATGAATAAGTGCAAGGCAGTGGTTGACCGTGGGCGCGAATTTGTACAAAACCTTCAGTTGGAGTCGATGTCACTGCAGGACCGCACCAGACTGGGTTCTCTCCGTACATCGACGTAATAGCAAGGTCCTCGCGTGTTCCAACTACGACAGTATTTGTATCTGGCTCTACTTTCACAACAAATCGAGGCGATCCATCGGCTGCAGGAACAGTCAAACCCAAACCTTTTCGTTGCCCGATTGTGTATGTGTATGCGCCCTTATGTTTACCAATCACATTTCCATCTTGATCAACGATTGGACCAACTTCACTTCCTAGACGATCGTGTAACCATCCCGCGTTATCACCTGATGGAACAAAACATATGTCATGACTATCTGGCTTATTAGCAACAGA
>WLMD01000120.1 GCA_009700405.1 Actinomycetota bacterium
AACAACGGCAACGCTAGTGAAAGGCATCGACCATCCTGTGGCTTGGTAAATATATTTTCCCAGTAGACCATCTCGTCCAAGCAGCGCTAGTAACGCCATTCCGGCAACCGTAGGTGGTAAAACAATGGGCGCGAGAACTATGGGGCGCAAAATATTGGTAACTCGTTCGTTGCCTCTAGCCAATACCCATGCCAGTGGCACTCCCAAGATGACGGAGATGCCCGCTGCCAATACCGAACTCCACAAAGAAAGTTGAATCGCAGATAGGGAATTCTCTTGAGTTAGGCGGTCAAAGAAAGAACCCCAAGGGACCTTCGCCAACAATGCAATCATTGGAGCGATGAGTAAGAAACTTGCGAAAGTAGCAAGTGCGCCGGTTGTTTTGTCTATCCGGCGATGATTCACGAAATAACTCCAAACCCACTTCTGCGCAAATACAAAGACGCTTTCGGGGATTCAACAAAATCCATAAATGCACGAGCTAAAGGTTTTTGCTTTCCATCAGCAATAATTGCGATGGCATATCTAGTAGACGATGCGAGTCGATCACGAAAGACAATCTCCTTCAGTGCTTTGCGATTCCTGACAACATCTGTGTGGTAAACAATCGCAGCATCGACTTCGCCCTGCATTAGTTTTGCAATAACTCCAGAAGCTTTCGGTTCCAGTGAAACAGGCTTAGACGTGACCGTGCCATCAGATTCAAGCGCGGCATCAGCAGCACTTCCACATGGAACTTCATGGGCGCACTGAATCCATTTGAGGCCAGGTCTATTGAGGTCCTTTATTCGAACGATCTTGAAGGGATTCTTTACTGGAACTGCAAGGACCATCCGATTGAAAACAAAACCTTCATAGATTGGCGCCCGAACCGAGGCCGTTTGCATATCTTTACTTGATGCAGAAACAAAGACATCCACTGGCGCGCCAGCATTGATCTGCGTTGCCAAAGTGGGAGAAGCCAGGAATGAAAAAATGACTGTGGTGCCAGGATGCGCCTTCTCAAATGTCTTACCTAGATTGGTGAAACTATCGGCCAAACTTGATGCGGCAAATACTGTCAAAGTTGCCTTTTGGTTAGCCTGACTTGCAGAAGGCAACGATAGAAAGGAAATGGCAAGTAGCGCTATAAGGATTTTATTCCGGCGCTTATGCATAAAGAGACTATACAACAGAGGAAAAGTCCTTTATTTGCGCGTAAATCCTGCACGGGTAGACTCTGCCAAGGCACTAATGACCGATGGGACTTCTGGGATGAGCATGACGCAAGCGCCGGAGACACAAACCGTGATTAATCACGTCAAGGCCTACTGGACGATGTTGGTCTCCTCAATAATCTCCATCACTGCATCCCTTGTCCTTTCCGTCGATGCGATTGCCCTGGCTAAGAACCCGGATTCTGCACTGAGTTGCAATATCAACTCGGTAATCTCGTGCGGAAAAGTGGCAGTCTCGTGGCAATCAAACCTTCTCGGTTTTCCAAACTCATTCCTTGGCCTGATCTGCGAACCTGTCGTTATCACCTTGGCGGTTTCAGCTCTAGGTGGCGCGCGATTCCCTAAATGGTTTATGCGAAGCGCGCTTGCCGTCTACTTCGCTGGACTCTTATTTGCCGGGTGGCTATTTTCTCAGAGTTACTTTGTGATTGGCGCATTCTGCCCTTGGTGTTTATTGGTGACAACTTCCACGATCACTGTCTTTTCAAGCATGCTACGAATCAATGTGCTCGATGGAAATTTACCTATCAGCGAGAAACTTTCGGCAACGTTAACCAAGCGCATGCTTGCAGGTTGGGACACGGTTGTTGTGGCCGGAATATTCTCGATACTCGCGATTGCAATTATGGCTAAGTACGGAAATTACATCCTGCACTAATTCACCAAGTTAGGGCATACATGGACGCAACACCTTTCGATGAGAAATCAGCACCCTTAGCGGTAAGACTTCGCCCTTCGAGTATCCAGGAACTTCTTGGCCAGCAACACCTACTTCAATCTGGTTCACCACTTGCGCGTTTAATCCAGGGAGAAGAAAAACACATAACAAGCGTCCTTCTCTATGGTCCCCCAGGAAGTGGTAAAACAACTCTCGCGAAAATGATTGCTCACTCTGGTTCACGTGAATTTGTCGAACTCTCGGCTGTCAGTTCTGGAGTTGCTCAAGTCCGTGAAGTCTTGACTCAAGCTCAAGAAAGAATGACGCATGAGAACAAAGAAACTGTACTTTTTATTGACGAAGTTCACCGATTCTCCAAAGCACAACAAGATGCGCTGCTTCCAGGAGTTGAAAACAGGTGGGTGACACTCGTTGCAGCAACAACCGAGAACCCATCTTTCTCCATCATCTCGCCTCTTCTTTCACGTTCAATCGTCCTCACTCTTCGCCCGCTACCAGATGCCGAAATCACAACACTGATCAATCGTGCTATTACCGATGCCCGTGGCCTCAATGCTGAAGTCACGATTTCATCCCAAGCCTTAGATTCCCTAGTCAGACTTGCCGCAGGAGATGCGCGCCGGGCACTTACATATCTTGAAGCAGCAGCTGGTGCAGCAAATGGTGAAATCACACCTGAAGTTTTGAGTCGAGCCGTAGACCGTGTGATCGTAAATTATGATCGCGGTGGAGATAATCATTACGACGTTGCAAGTGCCTTCATCAAGAGCATTCGCGGCTCCGACGTAGATGCCGCACTTCATTATCTGGCGCGTATGTTGGAAGCTGGCGAAGATCCACGTTTCATTGCTCGCCGCGTAATGATTAGCGCAAGTGAAGACATTGGCATTGCAGACCCAAGCGCACTTGGCTTAACTGTTGCAGCTGCTCAAGCAGTTGCCATGGTGGGCATGCCCGAGGCACGGATCATTCTTGCCGAAGCCGTTACCTATTTATCGTGCGCACCCAAATCCAATGCCTCATACCTGGCCATAGATGCGGCTATCACTGACGTGCGCGCTTCTAAAGGTGGACCAATACCTGCACATTTACGCGATTCACATTCAGGCACACTTCGCGATGGCAAAGAGAAAGCAGCACGAGAAGCGGATGCATACATCTACCCGCACGATGAAGAATTAGGCGTTGCCCAGCAGCAATATCTACCCGATGCACTTGTGGGTACCGAGTATTACCACCCAACTACGCATGGCTATGAAGCGAGAGTGAAAACAGCTTTAGAACAAATCCGAAAAATGCTTAAGAGAATTTAGCTTTTACTCTTAAATCTCGGCAGATGTAAATCAAAATAGATTGAAATAGTTCGTGTAATAACTACGACTGCTCCTCCAGTAATTGCAGCAAGATTTCCAGGCACATTTAGATGTAGCAGTCCTACAAATGTTGCGGCACCGACTATCGATGACGTGCCAATAGTTTCGCGGTGAAGTAATACCGGCTCAACTTGGCACAGAACATCACGCAAAAGACCACCCGTAACAGCAGTTATGAGGCCAAGCAGTATGGCCGCAAACCATGTGGTCTTCATTTCTACAGCCAACTGCACCCCAGACATGCTCGCCACAGCCAACCCAAATGTGTCCATAATTAAGAGTGATCGACCAATATGGGTAACGCGTCGAAATACCAAGGTTAAAATCACCGCAGCAATAATGCTGGTGATAATCCACGGATCAATGATCCAAATAGGCTGCATTCCCAGAAATACGTTTCGGAGGGTTCCTCCTGAAACAGAAGCAACTGCCGCAATAAATGCAATTCCCCCGTAATCAAGACCCTTATCGGCCGCTACCCGAGCACCTACGAGTGCAAATGTAAATGTCGACAGTAGGTCCAAAATATGAAGAAGCGACATGGTTGCAAGGATAGGGAGGATTCTAGATTGCCGACAATTTTGAGTGGTTAGGCCACGTGCCAACCAGAGGAGCAGTTCGGCACCACGTAACTCAATATGTGATTATGGGAGTTTCCTGAGAATCGATTGACCTATGTGAGCGTAGATCCAGGAGCAATTCCTCTGCCCGTTCTCCAATTCGAGTCGTAAGTTGTTCAATATTTTGGCATCATTTCCCTGTCAGCGAGTGCTGGCTCTCATTCACACGAATTGAAAATGGAGTATCTAAATGCACAAACATCTTATGAAGCAATTCGTTGCTTCTGCTCTGGTAATAACCCTAGGTTTTGCCATTGCCCCAACAGCAGGCGCCGCTGATCTTGGTACTAAGTCACTAGCCTCAGTTCTCACTGCCAAATCTTCCTTTGACACTGACGGACAGAACTTCGACATCCTTACAGCAGCAGTACTTGCAGTTCTCACTGCAAAACCAACCTCTCCTGTCAAGGCTCTCACCGATGGCACTATCGCCCTCACTGCCTTTATTCCAACAGATAGCGCCTTCCAATCACTCGTTTCACAACTCACCAACAAGCCAGCAGTAGGCGAAGAAGCAACATTCAAAGCTGTTGCAGGCCTTGGCATTGACACCGTAGAAGCAGTTCTTCTGTATCACGTTGTCGTTGGCGCACCAATACTTTCATCAGCTGCTCTCAAAGCAGATGGAGCAACATTAAACACAGCATTAACCGGTAAGTCATTCTCAGTCGGAGTAGTTGGAACAACAATTACATTGACAGATGTTGACCCAGTCTCACCAAACCCAGTCGTGAATCTTTCACAGATCGACATTAACCAGGGGAACAATCAAGTCGCTCATGGCATCAATTCTGTACTTCTTCCAGTAGCTCTATTGAAGCCACTCGGAACAAAATCACTTGCTGCAATCTTGACAGCAAAGAACTCTTTTGACCGCAATTCAAAGAACTTCGACATCCTTACAGCTGCAGTACTTGCAGTTCTCAAGGCGAAGCCAAACTCTGCGGAAAAGGTACTTACACAGGGCGATGTCGCATTAACGGCATTCATTCCTAATGACAGTGCATTCAAGAGCCTCGTTCATGCTCTAACAAAGAAAGGTGTTCCAACCGAAAAAGGCGCATTTGAAGCCGTTGCCGGTCTTGGAATCGACACCG
>WLMD01000121.1 GCA_009700405.1 Actinomycetota bacterium
CCAAAGCCCGTGAATATGCGCCTGTGAGTGTGCAGTCAGCGGGACGCATGGCGAACTTGCCATATTCGTCTTTGAATGCCGCAGGAGCAATAGCCTTTGTAAGGATCTTCAGTTTGTTATTTGGATTGGAAACATTGTATGAACCAACCTTTGGTGTGTCCTCGAGCAGAACATCAACTTTCTTGGCGGCGAGACCGAGGAATTCGGTATCAGCACTTTCGAAAACGGTGAGGTCTACTTTTGGATTTGTTAGTGCAGCAAGATACTGGGCACTAAATGAGCCATTGATTGCTCCAACTTTGACACCACTCTTTTGCAGATCAGCCCATGTTTGAACATTCTTTGGGTTGTCAGGGTGAACGGTGAGCGCTGTTCCATACCACCATGCTGGTGTTGTGAAGATAATGCTCTTGAGTCGAGTTGGATTTTCGTGGATGTTTCCAGCGATTACGTCAATTCTCTTTGATACCAAGGCTGGAATCATTGCAGGCCACAGAAGTGCTACATCTGTGTGCTTGGTGATGCCGAGATACTTCAGAACAGCGATATTGATGTCGTAATCAATTCCGGTCATTTTGCCATCTTTGCCCGTATACATATAAGGCGCAGCTTGGTAAACGCCAAGCTTGACTCCCGAAGTAACAGCCTTCGCGTACGAGCTATCACGGCATGCAAGGTTTGGCAGAGAGTTTGCAATCGGCGTCCAACCCATCGCTGTGAAGTATGCGTAATCGATTTCGCCGCCAGTACCGCCAGCAGAATTCGCTACACCGGTGAACAGTGTTGAGAATCCGATGAGCCCGGAAGCCACAATTGCAATTGCGGATCGCCTGGATTTTAATTTATTGAACATCATCTACATCTTCCCCCTATTTTCTCGCTTTGAAGGCGCAGTGCCGTCCAGGAAATGATCAGGCGGGGAATATCCAGGAAATTTTGCACAGTACCTAGTCTTGGTCTCCCTCGTAGAAGAGTTGTGGGAGTTTTACAGATAATCTATTATCTGTCAATGGTATTCGCCATCGTGTCACGCGCTTGATTAGGGACCCCACATGAAGATTATTCAAGTTCAGTTTGCTGGCCTCCGTGGAGCTACACATAAAGGGGGGTGGACCACTGAACTTGAACCTGAAAGTGCAGTGCACACTCTGATCTCAATCAAGACGGACGAAGGGGTTATTGGAGTCGGGACTGTCTTTACTAGCGACTTATTGGTTGGTGCAGCACTAGAGGTGTTGAGGCCGTTACTTATTGGCGAGAGTGCATATGAACCAGAAAGAGTAATCGAGAAACTGCACCAAAATACTTTTTGGCTGGGCCGAGGGGGAGCAGTAACTCACACGATTAGCGGAATCGATATTGCCCTTTGGGATATTTTCGGAAAAATTACCGGACAACCCATCGGTCGTTTCTTTGGCGGGCGCCTTCGTGAACGTGTCATGCCCTACGCCTCGTTGTTGATGGATGAACCAAAAATTATGACAGCGAATTTGAAGAACCTACGTGAGCAAGGCTTTAGAGCATTCAAAATTGGTTGGGGTCCATTTGGACGCATCGATAAAGCATATGATGAATTATTAGTTCGAAGTGCTCGCGAGACTATAGGTGATGATTCATTCTTAGCAGTCGATGCTGGAGGTAGTGATGCATATTGGAGAGGAAATTTGCGATGGGCGATCAATACTTCCCACATGCTGGCCGACTACAACGTCGGGTGGTTTGAAGAAGCCTTACGCCCGGATGATTTGGAAGATTTTAAAGAACTGCGCAAACAGTCAAGAGTTCCAATCTCAGGAGGAGAAGTTTTAACTCGACGTCAAAGTTTTACTCCATTCTTGACTGGCGGTGCATTCGATATTATTCAGCCAGATGTAACGAAGGTGGGCGGAATTGGTGAATTTAGAAAAATTGCAACAATCGCAGAGGAATTTGGAGTACGTGTTATTCCTCACGGTTGGAATACTGCAATTGGTTTGGCGGTAGATTTACAACTTTCGTCGGCAATTTTGAGCGCAGATAAGGTCGAATATTGCACAGGATCGGCCTATGTTGATGACCTTTCTAATACGCCCTGGCAATTGGATTCTGAGGGTTACTTGGAGATTCCAAAAACTCCCGGCATAGGATTTACCCTAGAGGAAACAAAAGTTGAGAAATATAGCTCCATAAAGGGATTCTTGAGTTAACGTGCACCTATATATACATATATATATTCTCCACCGGTGTTTTATAAGGAATAAGGTAGGAGAATCATGGCCGATAATTTTTTGAGTACCGTTTCCACGGCAACTATTTCGCAACGACAAAATGTTGCTCATGCCTTGCGAGAATCAATAATCTCTGGGGACCTTGCACCCGGTACTCAGTTGAAGCAAAATGATATCAGCGCTAAATTCAATTGTAGCCCGGGTCCGGTGCGCGAAGCTATGCGTGACCTTGAAAGCGAAGGACTTCTCGAGCATTATCCAAATCGTGGAGTTTTTGTCTCGCGAATATCTAATCGAGAATTTTTGGAAATGCTCGCCCCGACCCGGTTAGTTCTCGAGAAATTCGCACTGCGCGATTCTGTTGAGAAGTTTACGCCGATTGTTATTGCAGACCTTGAAGAGCAAATTGAGATCATGAAACAAGGAGCCAAAAGAAAAGATTCAAAAGTAATTCATGAAGCAGATATTAGATTTCATTCAATCACCATGGAATTGGCCGCAACTCCCCAGACTCTTCAGTTATGGAAAAGTGTTATGTCTCGGATTCGTTTGGAATTTTACCGAGTTGGTGCAAGTCCAACTCTTGCTAGTCAAGCGACGCATCATAAGAGGCTCCTGGAAGTCTTATTGTCAGGTGACAAGAAAGCGATCGATCGCGAGCTTGAGTGGCACATTATTGACACAGTAGTTGCTCGACTTAAAAAGTAAAGAGCGGGTGAGAAATTACTGACATCAAGCGCCAACAGCTTAAAGTTGCTCTTTCCATTTAATATTTCCTAGGGCGACGAGCCCCAAGATAAATGCAATCTGCACAGCGATTGATAGGGGCGAGGTCAGTTCCTTAAATAGAAGCTGACCAAGGGTTGTTGCGTGCAGCGCCTGTGCGCCTGTTACATATATCGAGTAACTGACTGTGCGGCCAATAGCAAAGGCGATAAGCAGTGGCCTTAAAGCAATCTGCTTGATAATGCCGGCAGCTTCGAAAAGTTGTGCCGAACTAATGGGGGATAGAAAGAATAGGAAAAACAAGCCCATTGCACTACGTGAATCGGTCGTGATTCGAGAACCAAGGTTTTCAAGATTGGTCACGTAACCACGAGGCAAATATGGAGCGAGTGCTCTGAAAAGTAAAGCAAGCACCGCCCGTCCCATTGTTGCCGAGAGAACACCGATAAGAATTAAAGGAATTGAGTGCAGGTGATACCCAAAAGAAAAATAAACAAGAATGGCCCATGTAGGTGGCGCAAAAGCTGGAATGAGATTAGCCAAAACGATGACCAAACCAGCAAGTAGATAACTAGACACAGGCTGAGCCTAGATGCATATCAATAAACTCAGAAGTCACATGGCAGGTAACGCGTAATGAGTTTCTGCATTAATCCAGATAAGACCATCCTTGAGTAACCCGTTAAGAGCTCTCTCTACTTGTGAATCATCGTGCCAGATTTGCTTCAATGAAAGCTCTGAGAGTGAGGGGCTCTCTCGAAGCGCTTGCAGGATTGTGCCACGACATTGACGATCGGTCCCGTGCCACGTTTGAGTTTTTCTAATCTGTACAGATTCTGGAAAGCCTTTTGCGCGCCATTTGCAGAAATTCATAACAGGACATTCATGACATAGCGGACTGCGAGAAGTGCAAACGAGGGCGCCAAGTTCCATTGTTGCCGCAGCCCACACATGAGCATCTTCCGTGGGAATTAACTCTCTTCGATGAGCACGTTCAGCATTTGTCGGAGTTCCAATTGGATACTGGACTCCATCAAAAACTCGGCCGAAAACTCGTCGAATATTTACATCCAGAACAAGAGAAGGCTCTTGATAGGCAAAAGCAGCGATTGCGGCAGCGGTGTATTCGCCAACACCCGGAAGAGTTCTAAGAACGTTCTCATCTTTGGGCACTTCGTTATTAAAATCTGCAGCGATTACTTTTGAACTCTCATGAAGACGTAGACAACGGCGTGGATACCCAAGCCGACCCCAAGCGGTAATCACATCCGCAGTACTCGCCGCTGCAAGATCTGCTGGGGTTGGCCAACGTTCCATCCATTCATTCCATTTAGGAAGCACACGGCTGACTGGTGTTTGTTGCAACATAAATTCACTGACCATCACTCCCCAAGGAGTTGTCTTTCGCCATGGTAAATCTCGTTCATTATTTTCAAACCAGAACAAGATTTCTTTTTCTATTGAGCTCATTCTCCAGAAATCTTGACTCGGCTCAGTGCTTGATCCAGCCGTGATACTTCAACAATTTCCATGCCCTCAATCTTGGTATCACTGCCCAGTGGAACCAGGGCTCGTTTGAATCCAAGGCGATGGGCTTCAGCTAAGCGACGACCAACACCGCTGACCTTTCGAATCTCACCGGCAAGGCCAACTTCTCCGATTGCGACAAGATCTCCAGGTAGCGCTAATCCTTTAGCAGCAGAGGCAACAGCCAATGCCAATGCGAGATCGGCTGCAGGTTCGGTCATCTTCATTCCGCCGACAGTTGCTGCATAGACATCTCTGCCAGCAATGCGAATATTTGCACGAAGCTCTAGAACCGCTAACGTCATGGAAGTACGTGCGGCGTCTAGTCCACTTGTTACGCGACGAGCGTTTCCAAAATCGTTTTCGCGACCTAAACCTACGAGTGCTTGAATTTCTGCCAACAACGGGCGTCGGCCCTCGAGGGTGACGGTTACACA
>WLMD01000122.1 GCA_009700405.1 Actinomycetota bacterium
CCCAAGGTGTGCATCTTCATCAGTGGAGTCATACCTGCTGTATCACCGAAGTCATAGCGATATTCACCACGAGTAAGTGATGGACATGATGCTGGCTCGGCGCCACGAATCTTGGTTGTCTTTCCATTAGTTAAATTCTCGCGAATGAATGGAAAAGCAAGACCAGCGAAGTTCGATCCTCCACCCGTGCAACCAACGATTACATCTGGGTAATCTCCAACTTTGGCGAACTGCTTCAACGCTTCTTCGCCGATGATAGTCTGGTGTAGCAAAACGTGGTTTAGAACGCTACCAAGTGCGTAATTTGTTGCTGGGTCTTGTGCTGCCATTTCCACAGCTTCGCTGATAGCAATTCCCAAAGAACCAGTGTGATTTGGATTCTTGGCTAGTTGATCACGGCCAGCTTGTGTAAGCATCGATGGTGAACGATGCACCTTGGCGCCGAAAAGTTCCATCATCAAGCGACGATATGGCTTTTGATCATATGAAGCACCAACTTGCCAAACTTCAAGATCCATTCCAAATAGTGCGCAAGCAAAGGCAAGGGCTGTACCCCATTGGCCGGCACCGGTCTCCGTTGTGAGTTTTCTGATTCCAGCTTGGTAGTTGTAATAAGCCTGTGGCACCGCAGTGTTTGGCTTATGTGAACCAGCTGGACTTACACCTTCGTACTTGTAATAAATACGGGCAGGTGTTCCGAGAGCTTTCTCTAAACGATGTGCGCGAAAGAGTGGGGATGGTCGCCACATACGATAAATCTCTTGAACTGCTTCAGGAATATCAATGTAACGCTCAGCCGATACTTCCTGCATGATTAATTCCATTGGGAAGAGTGCCGAAAGTGCATCGGGACCAATTGGTTCGTGTGTGCCAGGATGAAGTGGCGGTGGTGGTGGCGATGGCAAGTCAGCAATCAAGTTGTACCACTGAGTTGGCATTTCGGATTCTTCGAGCAGAATTTTATGATCGTCGCGTGAAGTCATGGCGGTGAGTTTATTGCTCAAAAGCTAAAGCGTCTAGAGATGAAGTTCTAGATATTGAAACTCTGCTGCGTAATCTCTAGGCCCCGAGTCACGAGAGATTCAACTGCATCGCTGCCACGGTCGACGAATTCAGGCAGAGCCTTCTTTTCGGCGCTGGCAAATTGCTTTAAGACAAAGTCACCTGGGTCTTGTTGGCCCTGAGGGCGTCCTATTCCCATGCGAATTCGAAAATACTCTGCGGTTCCAAATACTGACGTCAAGCTCTTCAAACCATTGTGACCGTTATCGCCGCCAGCAACTTTGGTGCGAATAGCTCCGAATGGAATATCTAATTCATCATGAATGACAATTATTTGAGAAGGCTCTACTTTATAGAAAGCCGCTAAAGCGCTTATGGGTCCGCCAGATTCGTTCATATAGCTACGTGACTTGGCAACGATAATCGATGCCGCATCAATTCCGACACCAATTTTGAACGCTGCAACTTCAGTTCTGGATTTATGCGCACTCCACCCAGCGCTATGTCTGGCTGCCAAATGATCAACGACCATTTGGCCAATGTTGTGCCGAGTAGCGGCATATTCATCGCCAGGATTTCCTAAACCCACAACCAACCAGACCATGGGCTAAGAGTACTTGAGACTAGTTATGCATCCTTCTTTTCAGCAGAAGCATCAGCTGCTGGTGTTGCCACTGCAGCAGCTGCAACAGGAGCTTCAACATCATCATGGCTAGAGCGAACCGAAAGGTGAACAACTGGCATGCGTGGATCACTTGCAAGAGTCATTCCAGCAGGCAATGCGACGTTTTCTGCGTACAGTGAAGTTCCAGCAATCATGCCTGTGAGATCCAAGGCTAAGAAGTTAGGAATTGCGGTTGCTTCTGTCTCTACTTCGATTGTGGTGTTCATGTGCTCAAGAATTCCATCACGATCGTGCTCGCCAGATGTGTGGATTGGGACTGAGACAACTACACGCTCTCCACGGCGGACGATTACTAGATCGACATGCTCAAGAGTTCCCTTAATTGCATGGCGAACAATTGACTTAGGAAGTGTGAGCTCAGTTTTTCCGTCAATAACAATGTCAAGAAGAACGTTGGCAGTCTTGAGTGCAAGGCCAAGTTCGCGAGCAGGAAGCGCTACGTGTGCAGGCTGTGCACCGTGTCCGTAAATAACAGCCGGAACTAATCCATCGCGACGTGCGCGACGTGAGGCACCCTTACCGAATTCGGTACGTGTTACTCCATTGATGCTGATCTCGGCCATTTTTATCTCCCTATAAATGCTCTTCAAAAACCATTCGGTTTTATCACGTTGGTTTCGGCATTAGGTGCGACATGCATTCGTCGACTTTTTCAAGCCGTCGATTACGGTGTAAAACCCTCGCCGGAACGAGGCAAAGATTAGCCAATCACGCCTGTCTAGGGCAAATCGTCCTATTTATAAGCGTAAGGCGAGCAGGTTAGCTCAGGCCATCAAAAAGGCTTGTGACTGAGCCATCTTCAAAGACTTCTTTAATTGCACGTGCAAGCAGCGGTGCAATAGGAAGCACGGTTAGGCGATCAAATCGAGATTCTTCAGGAACTGGAAGTGTGTCTGTAATGACGACTTCGCTCACTCGTGAATTTTTAAGGCGCTCAACCGCAGGGCCAGAAAGCACAGCATGCGTTGCGGCAACGATGACATCTTTTGCACCGTCATTGAAGAGTGCATCCACTGCTTTTGTAATCGTGCCAGCGGTATCGATCATGTCATCGATAACAACGCAGGTTTGACCTTGAACATCACCAACAACGCGACCAGTCACGGATTCATTGGGAATACGAGGGTCACGTGTCTTGTGAATAAAAGCGATAGGGCATCCACCGAGCAAGTCAGACCAACGTTCTGCAACGCGGACTCGACCAGAATCTGGAGAAACAATTGTTAGACGGGAACGATCAACTTTGCTGCCGACATAGTTAGCTAACAAAGGCAGAGCAAATAAATGATCAACGGGGCCGTCAAAGAAACCCTGAATTTGTGATGTATGCAGATCAACAACCATAAGGCGGTCTGCCCCAGCAGCCTTGAAGAGATCTGCCATCAAACGTGCAGTGATTGGCTCGCGTCCACGGTGCTTCTTATCCTGGCGGGCATATCCATAAAAAGGAGCAACTACTGTGATGCGTTTTGCCGAAGCGCGTTTGAGAGCATCAACCATGATGAGCTGTTCCATGATGTGCTTGTTTACGGGATTAGCATGACTTTGAATAACAAAAGCGTCGCTTCCTCGAACACTCTCTTCGAAACGAACAAAAATTTCGCCATTAGCAAAATCGTATGCAGATGTTGGCGTTATCGGGATACCTAATTCCGCGGCAACTTGCTCAGCTAACTCAGGAAAGGCACGTCCTGAAAATATACGTAACCGTTTTTCGGAGGCGAGTTTAAGTTCGCTCATGAAGTAGGTGTCCCTTTCTCGATACTTGCATTGGCCGCTTCTGCAGACTTAGTTCCGGAGCGCTTACGCAGGACCCACCCTAAGACATTTCTTTGCTTTGCCCTGCCGACACCGATTGCACCAGCGGGAACATTTTCTGTAATGACCGAACCGGCGGCGGTATAGGCGCCATCTCCGATTGTCACTGGAGCAACGAGCATGGTGTCGCTGCCAATTCGGACGTGATCACCAACGACGGTGTGATGCTTGTCGACTCCGTCATAGTTCACGAAAATCGTTGCAGCGCCAATGTTTGTCCCGGCGCCAATCGTGGCATCGCCAACATAGGACAAGTGCGGAACTTTTGAACCTTCGCCAACCGTTGCGTTCTTCATCTCAACAAAGGAACCAACTCTGGAGCCCTTTGCGAGTACCGAACCTGGGCGCAAGTATGCAAAAGGACCTACTCCAGCATTTTCACCAACGATTGCACCAGTGCAATAAGACTCAGTAACCGTTGCACCCGTTGCAATATCGCAATCAATAAGAGTTGCACGTGGACCAATGACTGCTCCCGTTGCGATCTTAGTTTTACCGGCGAGCGCGCTCCCCGGATAGATCGTTACATCATTTGAAATCTCAACCGTTGTGTCAATCCAGGTTGTAGTTGGGTCAATCATCGTCACTCCTGATCGCATGAATGCGTCATTGATTTGATCTCTCATTAGCGCGGCACATTCAGCTAATTGTGTTCGATCATTAATACCTAGGATTTCAATGTAGTCAGGGGTCAAAACCGGAACTACTCGTCCGCCATCATTTCTAAGAATTTCAATAACATCCGTTAGGTAAAGTTCGCCTTGAGAATTCTGATTTGTTAGGCGCCCAATTGCATTAATCAACTTTGCTAAATCAAATACAT
This sequence comes from Actinomycetota bacterium, assembly GCA_009700405.1. GTDB lineage: Bacteria > Actinomycetota > Actinomycetes > Nanopelagicales > Nanopelagicaceae > QYPT01. Next base: position 4,329 of record WLMD01000122.1, read on the forward strand.
AAACTCCTGAATTAATTTCTTCAATTTCACGCTCAATCTCTGTTGCATCGCGCTCTTCAACAATGCGCAATAAGTCTCCATTATCCGCGCGGATTATTCGACCATAACCCGTTGGGTCAGGAAATTCGGCGGTTAAGACTGTTGCTGCAAATGATCCTTCTTGGTGTGCTGCAACTAATTGAGCCATTGTTGAGCCAGAAAGCAAAGGTGTATCACCTGCGACGACAAGAACTGTTCCACTTGTGCCAATTCCTTCAAGTGCCAATTGCACGGCATGGCCGGTGCCACCGCGACGCTCTTGTAATACTGAAGTTGCACGCGGGGCAATTTCTTGTATGTGTGCGTTAACTACTTCATGTCCAGCGCCAACAACTACGCGAATGTTTTTAGGTGACAAAGTTTCGATCGCAGTTAAGACATGTCCAAGAAGAGAACGGCCTGCAATCGGATGTAAAACCTTTGGGGTGGAAGATTTC
>WLMD01000123.1 GCA_009700405.1 Actinomycetota bacterium
CACGAGTACGCTCACCAACACCAGCGAATACAGATACACCACCGAAGTTTTCAGCTACGCGATAAATCATTTCCTGAATAAGAACAGTCTTACCAACACCAGCACCGCCGAATAAACCAATCTTTCCGCCCTTTACGTAAGGTGTTAGAAGGTCGATTACTTTGATACCTGTTTCAAACATCTCGGTCTTTGACTCAAGTTGATCGAATGCAGGTGCATTGCGGTGGATTGGCCAGCGCTCTTTGATATCTAGAGATGCTGTAGGAACATCGAGTGATTCACCAAGAGTGTTAAAGACGTGACCCTTTGTTACGTCACCAACTGGCACTGAAATTGCCGAGCCAGTGTCGCTCACGATGGCGCCACGCACCATGCCGTCAGTTGGTTGCATCGAAATAGCGCGCACGAGGTTATCGCCAATGTGCTGGGCTACTTCCATTGTCAGGGTACGAGTCGTACCGCTCATGGTCACTTCAACGTGTAACGCGTTGAAGATCGATGGCATTGCATCGGCTGGGAATTCAATATCCACCACCGGCCCGATTACTCGAGCAACGCGACCTTTACCTATTGTCTGTGTCGACATCATTCACTCCCTGCACTGGCTGAGGCGAGCGCGTCTGCGCCGCCGACGATTTCACTGATCTCTTGTGTAATTTCGGCCTGACGAGCCGCGTTCGCAAGTCGCGTGAGCGACTTGATTAAATCATCAGCATTGTCAGTTGCTGACTTCATAGCGCGGCGGCGTGCAGCATGCTCGGAGGCAGCTGATTGCAACATCGCGTTGAAGACTCGGGCTTCGATATAGCGAGGTAGAAGTGCATTGAGCACAGTCCCTGCCTCTGGTTCGAACTCATACATTGGCAATAAACCGGCTGGCACGGGTGCATCACTTTCAACAACTTCAAGTGGAAGCATGCGCTTGGCCATAGCATTTTGAGTCAACATAGATTTGAACTCAGTAAAGATGATGTGAATTTCATCTACGCCATGATCTTCGCTCTGTGCATCTGCGAGAAAAGCCTTGATAAGAGCATCAGCAACTTCTTTTGCATTCTCATATGTTGGGCTATCAGAGAAACCAGTCCATGAACCAGCGATTACGCGGTTACGGAAGCGGTAATAATTGACTGCTTTACGACCAACAAGATACGAAGAAGTTTCTAATCCGCGTTCTTTAAGAAGAGAAGCTAGTTGCTCGCCTTCTTTGATTGCGTTGTTGGAGTAAGCACCAGCCATACCGCGATCTGCAGAAATGATCAGAACAGCAGCACGCTTTGGATTCTCCGAAGGCGTGGTCAATGGGTGATTAGTTGATGAATACGTGGCTACAGCAGATACCGCACGAGTCAACTCATTTGCGTATGGAGTTGACGCAGTAACTCGTTGCTGCGCCTTGACGATACGAGAAGCGGAAATTAATTCCATTGCTTTCGTAATCTTCTTGGTCGCTTTAACCGAGCGCATTCGTCGGCGATAGACGCGTAGTTGGGCACCCATTTTTTACTTCTTCACCGCCGGTGGGACATGCTTTGTAATTTGCTCATTGCTTTCGCTATCGAGAGCTTCGGCAGGAGCTTCATTGAGTGCCTTTGCAGCACTCGTTACAAAGCGTGTCTTGAAAGCAGTAACTGCTTCAACCATGGATGCAACGGTGTCATCTTTGAGCTCTTTAGTCTCAGAGATAACATCAAAGATTGCCTTGCGTTCGCGACCAATGAACTCAATGAGTTCGGTTTCGAAGCGACGGATATCTGCAACAGGAACGTCATCGAGCTGACCCGAAGTACCTGCCCAGATTGAAACGATCTGGCTCTCTAGAGAATATGGTGAGTATTGACCCTGCTTCAAGAGCTCAACCATGCGAGCACCGCGCTCGAGTTGTGCCTTTGATGCTGCATCAAGATCAGAGCCGAAAGCTGCGAATGCTTCAAGCTCACGGAACTGAGCCAAGTCAAGACGCAAACGTCCAGCAATCTTCTTCATAGCCTTTGTCTGAGCAGATCCACCAACGCGAGATACAGAAACACCAACGTTGATAGCTGGACGAACACCTGCGTTGAAAAGATCTGTTTCCAAGAAGCACTGACCATCAGTAATAGAAATTACGTTGGTAGGGATAAACGCAGAAACGTCATTTCCCTTGGTTTCGATGATTGGCAATCCAGTCATCGATCCGCCACCGAGTTCATCGGAAAGTTTGGCGCAACGCTCGAGAAGACGGGAGTGTAAGTAGAAGACGTCTCCAGGATATGCCTCGCGGCCTGGTGGACGTCGAAGCAATAGTGAGACTGAACGATAAGCCTCTGCTTGCTTAGAAAGATCATCAAAGACAATCAGTACGTGCTGGCCGTTGTACATCCAGTGCTGTCCAATGGATGAACCAGTGTACGGAGCAAGGTATTTGAAGCCTGCTGGATCTGAAGCAGGAGATGCAACGATTGTTGTGTATTCCATTGCGCCGGCTTCTTCAAGAGATGCCTTAACAGATGCAATAGTTGAACCTTTTTGTCCAATAGCAACATAAATACATTTCACTTGCTTCTTTGGATCACCAGATTTCCAGTTTTCAAGTTGGTTAATAATCGTGTCAACCGCAACTGCAGTTTTTCCAGTCTGGCGGTCACCAATGATGAGCTGGCGTTGTCCGCGACCGATTGCAGTCATCGCATCGATTGCTTTAATTCCAGTTGCCAGTGGTTCCTTAACAGGTTGGCGTTGAACAACAGAAGGTGCCTGTAATTCAAGTGCACGACGTGCATCGGCCTTAATTTCACCCTTGCCATCAATTGGACGACCCAATGGATCGACAACGCGACCAAGGAATGCATCTCCTACTGGTACAGAGAGAATTTCACCTGTGCGACGTACTGTTGTGCCTTCTTCAATTCCTGCGTAATCACCCAAGATAACAACGCCGATTTCGCGTACATCGAGGTTGAGAGCAAGACCGAGTGTGCCGTTCTCGAACTGCAACAACTCGTTAGCCATTGTTGATGGCAAGCCTTCAACGCGGGCAATACCGTCACCTGCTTGCGTGACCGTACCAACCTCGTCTCGCGCTGCAACACCTGGATCGTACGACTTTACGAAGTTCGCAAGGGCATCGCGAATTTCTTCTGGTCGGATCTGTAGCTCGGCCATCTTTATCTCCCTTAGTTATCTCTTAATTAATTCTTCTGGCCAACGAGTGAACGTCCAGCCCCTGCTAAACGATGGCTAATTGATCCATCGACTACTTCGTCAGCAAACTTGATTGAAACTCCACCTATAACTGATGGATCGATTTCGATATTTACGCGAACCGGTTGTCCAACTTGCTTGGTCAGAGCCGCAACTAAACGATCGCGCTGGGCTTGAGTCATTTCAGCTACAACGCGAACATGGGCAATAACGCGATCACGGCGGGCAGCCAGAGCAAAGAAGTAATCTGCAAAGGCAGATTCAATGCTGCGACCACGCAAATTGTTCACTAAATGAGTGACTAATTTCGCTGTTGAGGGCGAACCGCTCTTGCCTACTAGATCTGCAACAAGTGCGCTCTTGGCCTCAACCGCTCCAGCAGTAATAAGGGCCTTGCGCAATTCGAAGGAATCTCCGATTGCAAGTGATGTAGTAAAGAATTCTTCTTCTACGCGATCAAGCTCATTGGCGATATTGGCTGCAGATGCCTCGGCTTCAATTGCAAGTTGCTCGAGGACTAGAACCAAGTCACCAGATGATGACCAGCGAAGTGATGAAATATTTGTTACAACTGCAAGAGCAGCCGCTCCAAGTGTCTTGGAGAAAAGATCCGAAACAAGAGTGGCCTTTGCCGATTCAGTACGAGACGGATCAGTCAATGCTCGGCGTACCGAGATGCTCCCCGCAAGTACATCGCCAGCGAAGAAGAGTTCAGAGCAGAGCGCAGAGGCGGCTTGGGTGGTTGAACCCTTAACCGCTGCATCCAATGTAGCGCGAGCAGCCTGCAAAGACTGCCGGCTGCTGCCACCAAAGTGCGCTCTCATCTGTTTCGTCTCCTAATTAATTCTTGTTACTTTGATTTTTCGAGATCGTCTAGAAAACGATCCACGACTCGTGATTGTCTGGCCTGGTCATCAAGTGCTTCTCCAACAATCTTGGAAGCTAGTTCAACAGCAAGGGTTCCTACTTCATTACGAAGTGAAGTAATTGCTTGCTGACGTTCAGCTTCGATCGAGGCGTGGGCTGATGCAGTAATGCGTGCAGCTTCTTCTTGGGCCTTGGCGCGAAGTTCTTCAATGATCGCAACACCCTGTGTACGCGCTTCTTCACGCATTGTCTGGGATTCTTCACGAGCTTTGGAGAGTTGTTCGTTGTACTGAGCCAACGCACGCTGAGCTTCCAGTTGCGCTTTCTCGGCACGTTCAATGCCTCCTTGGATTGCTTCTGTCCGAGCAGTGAATGCTTTTTCAAACATCGGCACTACCTTCGAGCGCAAGACAAGGAAAAGAAGTGTGAACGCAACTGCGCCCACGATTAATTCTGCGGTATGCGGAATCAACGGGTTAGCGCTCTCCGCTGCCAAATTAATAACGTGCATCACTGCCCTCTTTCTAGAGTCTCTAAGAAGTTAGGTGAATTAGAGAACGAATGCGAGAACGAGACCGAAGAGAGCAAGAGCTTCAGCAAGTGCGAACCCAAGGAACGCGATTGGCTGAAGAACGCTACGTGCTTCTGGCTGACGTGCAACACCGCTGATGTAAGCAGCGAAGATCATTCCGGTAGCAATCGCAGGTCCGATTGCTGAGAGGCCATAACCGACCAG
>WLMD01000124.1 GCA_009700405.1 Actinomycetota bacterium
GACAGCATCTAAAGTTGCGGATGCACCTTCAGTGATAGCTGCGGTACCAATGACACCGGCAACGAGCAAAAGTGCGCCTTTACCTATCAAGCTAGAAGCGCTCCCATTGAAACTAAATAGCGAGCTTCTCAGAGCTGCTGTTGATATCGACATAGTGTGTATTCCTCACGTGCTAGTAGTTGATGCTGCTAGTGGGTGGTGGTGCTAGTAGTTGGTTCTATTGCTGTACCTGAGGGGCAGGTTTCTTCGGGTGTGAATTAGTACTGAGTGAAACGATCCATCTGCTGTAGGCGCTCTTCCACGGACAGGCGGGGAGCCTCTCCCAATCCATCCCTAGACATAATTCGCCCAGTAGGGGCGATAGTTACCGCTACCTCTTTGCGCCGCATCTTCATGAAGAAAAAGATGTTGATCAAGACCAACAGAACTCCGCCAAGTGTTTTCATGACAGTGGAAGAAAGGAGATCCAATACGTAACCAATTTTGGGAATCGTGTAAACCACTTGACGGATTGGCTGGAGCCCGCTGTAGGCAACTTCAGGATCGGGAGTTGAGTTTGCATCGCCTTGCATGACAAGTTTGATTCCTTGACCATCTTGTGTCTTCTTGACAACTCTGTGAGCCGTCATCTCCCAGTTCTCTGGGTTGAGATACAAAATGACATCGCCCACCTGGACGTGGTTGGCCGGGATAACGTCGGCTATAAGTTCATCGCCAGGATTCATGGTCGGCTTCATGCTGCCGGACATGACCGTGTGAATAGAGATTCCGAAATAGGCAGTGATAAGAGCGGGAGCCACAAGTACTAAAACAAGGCTAAATAAAAAAGCAACATTAAATCTTGTAGTGCCTCTATTTACACTCCTGCGCGAAACAGTATGTGTTGCCATCTCACTCACCTTTCGTTAGTGGTACTTGGATATCGCAATGAAAAAGATTTGGTACGCGGTTCGTTGCATGTCATGTGCAAATCCGTTGCGGAAAGATAGAAGTACGTGAATATGCAGGGCAATATCAACCCGCGGATTTTCACGAAACTGGGGAGTTACCCCCTAAACCAATTGTTTACTCAACTTATTGGTGTAGGGCAATCCTTAGACCGAACGTTCATTGATAGCTCTTTCTTTTGCTCCGCTGATCTGCCAGAAAGTCTCGACACTGATATTTCTAGACTCCTCGTTTTGACCAGTCATAAGGGCTATCCCCACATAAAGAGGGTGATTTTTGGAGTGAATGTCTCCTATATTCTCCCTATGAAAATGGCAACCGAAACTGCACTCGCTCTCGGAGTACTTGTTGTCGAGGATGAAAACTTCTCTCGGACAATACTTTCCGAGTCTTTGATTGCCTGCGGACTTCGTGTCGTAGGTAGTGCATCAAATGCTCAGGCAGCAATGAAGCTCTTTCAACTCCATCACCCTGATGTTGTAACCCTTGATCTTGATCTTGGGGATGGACCAACAGGAATTGATATCGCTTACGCGATGCGCGAAAAAGATTCAAGTGTAGGAATCGTTATTCTCTCATCCCTTCCTGATCCACGATTGCTTCGTCCTAACCTGCGTCCCGTACCGCCTCATGTGATTTACCAACAGAAATCTAAAATTGACACAGCTGAAGCTCTCATGCGAAGTATTCACGAAGCGATTCAAGCAATTGCAAATGCTGGCGATAAGAATGCTTCCAGGAATAATGGTGCGCATCATCAAACTCCTTTTACGGATACTCAAATAGAACTTATGCGATTGATCGCATTGGGGCTTTCTAATACGGAAATATCAAAGCGTCGTTTTACAACCGTTAAGTCAACGGAAAACTCAATTGCACGCCTTGCCAAGATGCTTCATCTAGAACAAGATGAAACAATCAATCAACGTGTCCAGATTGCGCGCACTTATTTCAGATTGATTAAAGGAATATAGGTTCGTGAAAGATGTCGATGACAGACTCTTTAATCAGGCCCTCACGAGTAAGTGGGCGGCCGATAAAGGTACATTCATTACTTCGTTGTCCGTCTCGATACCTTTCGTGCTTCTCGAAAACCGAGATGCCGTGTTGCATTGGGCAGACGCCGTAGCGTTAATAGGAACATTCACGATCAGTTTCATGGCCTTTGGATTAACAGTGTGGGGCCTACTTGGTATACGAAAATACTTAACTTCAAGGCCCTTACTCGCTGGAGAAACGATCTTGATTACCGGCATTGGCGGAGTGCTACAGGGCATATCGTCATCATTACTTATGGGATCTTTTGGCCTTGTCGATGCGCTGCCTATGTGGGTCAGGATCATCGATGGCACGATTCTTGGCAGTATCTGGCTTCCCATAATTGCACTCGTTCGATACACCTTACTTACATATAGCGCCTTCAAGAAAAATCATGTAGAGGAACTAGAACATTATGCAAATCTCACTCTCTTACAATCAGATCTTCATAACGAAATCGCCGATGAGATTGCCACCAACGCGGAGGCTGAAGTCCAAGATGGTTTAGACGCCCTCTACCGCGAAGTAGAACTCATCTCTTTAGGCAGGCAAGATCCACACTTGGCAGCGCAGAACATACGTGAATCCGCAGAGAATCATCTACGGTCGCTCTCACATAAGTATTGGAAAGAATCCTCGCATTTGCAGCGGACTGATCTATCAGAAAAGTATCAAAAACTTACCCCTAAAGGATTCCTTCGAAACCTTTGGATTGCCCTAAAGAATTACCATATAGATCCACTCACATTCGCAATTGGATGTCTCGCTTACAGTGCACCACTTATCTTGAGAAACTATCCCAATATCGGCGGCGTTCTCGCGGTTTTATGGCTATTTATTGCAAATTTGGGATTACAAAGTATTGGCGAGTTCTGCGCCATAAAATTGCATGCATTTGAAAATACTATTCGTCTGTCTGTAACGCTTCTTACTGTTTTGGTTCCTGTTTCTCCGTCTCATCCCATAGCAACCCTGATATTTCCAATGACTGTTACGCCAGATTTCCCGGTACGCGTGATGCTTGCACTTGAAACATTCGCTGTCGCTATTTTGCTCACCGCTGCTAAGAGCGCTGTTCTCACAAAGAGGTCTGCAAAACGTGCATTCGCTGCCGATGTCCGGTGGGGTGAAATACAGACGGATTTTGAGACAGCGGTACGTGCTTTGCAACTGCGCAAGTGGGCGCACTTTGTGCACGGCGAACTCAAGGCCAAATTCCTTGCCATTGCGATGCTTCTAGATCAAGCGCATTTCGCCAATGACACCATGGCAAAGCATCGAGCCATTGAGGCCGCTCGAGATCTTCTCCGCCAACCCGTGCGCCCAGCAGAGGCACAGAGACATTCCCTGCAAGAAGAATTAAATTTCCGCGCAGAGCTATGGGATTCAGTCATTCCGATTCAGCTGAAGTTCGGTGTGCAAAGCCAAATTCCTTGGCCGATTGTGGAACAGTGCGGTCTCGTTGTTGAAGAGGCAATCAATAATGCTCTCCAGCACGGCGCGGCTCATGGAGTGGATATTTCGGTTCACGAACTACCTGACACATCATTGGAAATCATCATCTCAAATGAAGGAAGTGCTGTAGGCAACCACATTCCAGGCATAGGGTCGTCAATCTATGACCAAGCAACCGGTGGAGATTGGTCCCTCACTACGAATGCGCATAATCAGACGCAATTGCATTTGCGGATAGCAACCACCCAGCCAGGTTAATTATCCGCTACTGACTACGATGGGTAAATGTTAGTTCGCAAACTTGATGGTGGTTTATCCACTGCCCTAGAAGCCAATGGAAATAAACTCACTGGTTCTTTATGGACGGGTGAACTTCTACGCACCGCGCCAAGGGAAATCGAGAAAGCACATCGTGATTTCGTCAACGCAGGAGCTCAGGTCATCATTACTTCTGCCTATCAACTCTCTTTCTCTGGGTGCGACATCCGCGGGTGGAGTAAGTCCGATGTCATCTCCGCGCTTGCGCTCTCTACCGAATTAGCGCGAAGCGCTTCATCAGATCATGACGTGCACGTCGCTGCCAGTGTTGGTCCCTATGGCGCATCCCTTTCCGACGGATCTGAATATCGTGGGCGCTATGGAGTCTCACGTTCAGTATTGCGCGAATTTCATAAGCAGCGCCTTGATATTTTGATAGAGACAGAGCCAGATATTCTGGCCCTAGAAACTATGCCCGATATCGAGGAAGTTGAAGTCCTTCTAGACCTACTGGATGAAACCGGAAGCGATATTCCCTTTTGGGTTGCGTACTCCTGTAAAGAAGGCAATCAAACAAATGCAGGTCAACCTTTTCGCGAAGCTGCGCAAATTGTTGCCGAAAGAAAATACGCTCTAGCTGTAGGCATCAACTGCACCGCCCCCGAATTCATTGCTCCTCTTCTTAACTCTGCCGAAATTGATTTCCCATTTGTCGTCTATCCCAACGCTGGAAGAAAATGGGATGCCTCCAAGAAAGAGTGGATTGGCAAACCCAATGGTCGATTTGCTCCCGATCTACTTGCAGAATGGATCGAACTAGGCGCAACCATTATTGGTGGGTGCTGCGGTGTTTCACCGCGAGATATCGAAGCGATGGAACTAGAAGGTAATTAAGAGTCTCAGACTTCGTGTGGGTGAATAACTTGCCTTACTACCTGTGCCCCTTGCAACGCATCCATAGTCTCGTTTACTTGCGACATTGGACTCGTAGAGGTCAACAATTTCTCAACGGGCAACTTGCCTTCGCGCCAAAAGTCTACAAACTCAGGAATATCAA
>WLMD01000125.1 GCA_009700405.1 Actinomycetota bacterium
GGACCTAAAGAAGCACGGGCCTGGACAATTCACGTAGGGGACACCGCGCCAATGGCCGCCGGTGTCATCCATACCGATTTTCAAAAAGGATTTATTAAGGCTGAAATTGTCTCTTTTGATGACCTTGTTGCCGCGGGTTCAATGGCTGAGGCAAAGGCCCATGGCAAAGTACGCATGGAGGGCAAGGAGTACGTCATGCATGATGGCGACGTTGTCGAATTTAGGTTTAACGTATAACAGGGCGCAATCAGAGAAGAAAAAACGGAGAGAAAAGCTATGAACATAATCAAATCAAAAAAACGAGTATCAATAATCGCTGTAGTTACCTGCTTTTTAGCCGGCCTCGCGGTTACCAGTTATGCATCCACTACAAGTAAAAGTGAATTCAGCCAAGTAATCAAAGTTACTCACGGAAAAGTTGATGCAACCAATAGCCAGCGAATTGATTTAGGTAATCCAGGTGCAAGCGTGGGGGATGTTCTTTCTTTTTACTTGCCACTCACCTCATCTAAAGCTGGCTATCTCACGGGAACACTGACCGTTACTGGAAGCAATCAGCCTTCAGAAGGAATGGAAATTCGCATCGCCGCACTAACTTTTAGTATCGGAACCCAATCCGATCAAATCGTTGTCGGTGGAAGCGCCTTGTACAACACTGTTTCTCCAACACTTTCGATCGGCGTTAAGACGATTCGTCCAGTAGTTGGTGGCTCAGGAAAGTACGCGGGCGCACGCGGTTGGGCTGAATCAGTTCAAAACGCTGACGGTACGTGGACACACACCTTCTACATTTCGAAGAGTTCGCAGAACAATTAAGTTCTAAGCGCCGGTGTAGTGCTTTCCGATTTCGGTAAGCGCTTTATCCAACATCTCTAAACCAAGACGTGCATCGGCTTCGGAGATGTTGCATGGTGGCGTCATGTGCAAGCGATTGAAGTTTGGAAATGGCATCAGGCCATTCTTCTTGCATGCAGCAATGAGTTCGTTCATTGCAGGACTTGAAGCACCATAGGGAGCCATTGGATTGCGGGATTCGCGATCTGTCACGATATCTAATCCCCAGAAAACTCCTGCACCGCGAACATCGCCGATGACCTTATGTTTCTTTGCTAATTCGCGAAGACCAGGGCCCAAGATTGTTTCGCCAATATGCGCTGCATTTTCAACGATGCCTTCTTCTTTCATTGCATCGATCGTCGCAACAGCAGTGGCGCAAGCAAGGGGATGACCTGAGTAAGTAAGGCCGCCTGGGAATACACGATCGTCAAAAGTTTTTGCGATGTAATCAGGAATGATTACTCCACCAAGTGGAATGTATCCGGATGTAACGCCCTTGGCGAAAACAATCAGATCTGGCTCGGCTGCTGAATGCTTAAATGCAAACCACTTTCCTGTGCGACCAAAGCCCGCCATGACTTCATCAGCAATCCAAAGGATTTCGTATTTATCGCACAGTGCGCGGACGCCTTCTAGATAACCTTTAGGCGGAATCAAAATTCCAGCAGTTCCTGGAACTGACTCAATCAAAATTGCTGCAATTGTCTTTGGTCCCTCAAAAATAATTGTTTGTTCTAGGTGCTCTAGTGCACGAGCACATTCTTGTTCTTCATCTTTGGCCCAGAAGGATGAGCGATAAAGATAAGGACCCCAGAAATGGACGTGACCAGTGCTGTTTTCATTTGGGAAGCGGCGAGGATCTCCGGTTGCATTAATCGCTGCTCCGGTGTTGCCATGGTAAGAACGGTATGTTGAAAAAATCTTTTGCTTACCTGTATGTAGTCGCGCCATACGGATTGCATTTTCAATCGCATCTGCACCGGCATTGGTGAAGAAGACTTTATTAAACTTTGGTCCGGCTAATTCAACAATGCGAGCAGCGGCTTCATTTCGTGCAATATTTGCATGCTGCGGGGCAATCGTTGCTAGTACAGCGGCTTGTTCTTGAATAGCTTTAACAACTTTTGGATGTTGGTGACCGATATTTGTGAAAACTAATTGGCAAGAGAAATCTAGATATTTCTTTCCATCGTAATCCCAGAAATATGAGCCTTCAGCGCCAGCAACTGGAATAGGTGCAATCTGTGCCTGGGCAGACCATGAATGAAATACATGGGCACGATCGGCTGCAAATACTTTTGCGCCAAGTTCTGGATTGGGCACTGGCTGAGTCATCTCTAGCTCCTTATTAGTTTTTCTTATATTACCTCTGTATTCCAATCATTTACTACGCCTAAAAACAGCACGATTTAAGGGTTATGCACGCTGGATGGTATTCTGCGCACGCTCTATTGATGTTGATCATGAGCACAATCGAGTGAATCTGAGGAACAATGTCTAAGCCATCAACCGCGCACTTAGCTGGATTACCAGTCAAGAAGCGCGAGAATCTTCGTAACGTAGCCATCATTGCTCACGTTGACCATGGAAAGACCACTCTTGTTGATGCCATGTTGTGGCAGTCAGGGGCATTTGCCGCCTATAAGAAGCAAGGCGAAGGCCAAGAGCGCATGATGGACTCGATGGACCTTGAGCGCGAAAAGGGCATCACGATTCTTGCCAAGAACACCGCTGTAAAGCGTGGAGACACCATTGTTAACATCATCGACACCCCAGGTCACGCTGACTTCGGTGGCGAAGTTGAGCGCGGCCTTGAAATGGTTGATGGCGTTATCTTGCTGGTCGATGCCTCTGAGGGCCCACTGCCACAAACGCGCTTCGTATTGCGCAAGGCACTAGAAAAGAACCTTCCAGTTATTTTGCTTATTAATAAGGTAGACCGTCCCGACTCACGTATTGCTGAAGTTGTTGACGAAACCTACGAACTATTCCTTGACCTAGATGCCAATGAATCTCAGATCGAATTTCCCGTTGTCTATGCATCAGCAAAGGCTGGTCGCGCATCATTGACTCGTCCAGCAGATGGCGGAATGCCGGTTGAAGAAAACCTCGACGTTTTGTTCGACACCATCTTCTCTGCAATTCCAGCACCGGTTTATCACGAAGGTGCACCATTGCAAGCACACGTCACCAACCTTGACTCATCACCATTCCTTGGCCGCTTGGCACTATGCCGCGTCCGCGAAGGTGTTATCAAAAAGGGTCAGCAAGTTACATGGATTAAGACTGACGGAACAATGGAGCGCGTAAAGATTTCAGAACTTTTGATTACTGAAGCTCTAGAGCGCATACCAACTCTAGAGGCTCACCCTGGCGACATCATTGCTGTTGCAGGTATCGAAACAATTACATTGGGCGAAACTCTTGCCGACAATGATAATCCAGTTGCACTCCCATTGATCATCGTGGATGAGCCATCTATTTCTATGACAATCGGTATCAATACATCACCACTTGCTGGCAAGAGCGGAAAACTTCTCACTGCACGTCAAGTGAAGAGCCGCCTCGATGCTGAATTGGTCGGTAACGTTTCACTCCGTGTTCTTAACACTGAGCGCCCAGATACATGGGAAGTACAAGGTCGCGGAGAACTTCAGCTTGCCGTACTTGTTGAAATCATGAAGCGCGAAGGATTTGAATTAACAGTTGGTAAGCCACAAGTAGTTATCAAGATTATTGACGGCAAAACTAATGAGCCAATGGAGCGGTTATCTATTGATGCACCTGAAGAATATTTGGGTGTCTTGACACAGTTAATGGCGCTTCGTAAAGGTCGCATGGAGCAAATGGTCAATCACGGAACCGGTTGGGTTCGTCTTGATTACAAGGTTCCATCCCGTGGACTTATTGGATTCCGTACTGAGTTCCTTACAGAAACTCGCGGTACTGGTTTACTCCACCACGTCTTTGATGGCTACGAGCCATGGCACGGCGATATCCGCACACGCGGAACAGGTTCTCTTGTTTCAGATCGCATGGGTGTAGTTACTTCGTACGCCCTGTATGGAACTCAAGATCGTGGAACAATATTCGTCGAGCCAGGCGATGAAGTTTACGAGGGCATGGTTATCGGTGAGAACTCACGCACCGAAGATATGGACGTTAACTGTGTTCGCGAAAAGAAGCTCACTAACATGCGCGCCTCGGGTACTGATGAATCAGAGCGTTTGATTCCGCCTAAGAAGCTCAACATGGAAGGCGCTCTTGAATTCTGCCGCGAAGATGAATGCGTTGAAGTAACCCCTGCTGTTGTCCGCATCCGCAAGGTGACCCTCAATGGCGACGAACGAGCACGTGCTACGGCGCGCGCTAAACGAGCCAACGCCTAGTAATCGCTGTCAGTTAGACTGCACCCATGTCTAAAGTCCTTGCATCATTGCCCGTTGGTGAACGTGTTGGTATCGCATTTTCCGGCGGGCTGGATACGTCAGTAGCCGTTGCATGGATGCGAGCAAAAGGCGCAGTCCCTTGCACCTACACCGCAGACCTTGGTCAATACGACGAACCCGATATTGATTCGGTTCCTATCCGTGCAAAGGCTTACGGTGCAGAACTATCTCGCCTTGTTGATTGCAAAGAAGCGCTAGTAGAAGAAGGTCTCGCAGCTATTGCATGCGGTGCGTTTCATATTCGCTCTGGCGGCAAGCAATATTTCAACACCACACCACTTGGTCGCGCAGTAACTGGCACGCTATTGGTGCGCGCGATGTTGCAAGATAACGTTGAAATTTGGGGCGATGGTTCTACCTACAAAGGCAACGATATTGAGCGCTTCTATCGCTATGGCCTTCTTGCTAA
>WLMD01000126.1 GCA_009700405.1 Actinomycetota bacterium
GCGAAAAAGTAAAGCTCTTCCTTAAGGGCGCAAAGTGCGATGGACCAAAGTGTCCGATTGAATCTCGTCCATATCCACCAGGGCAGCATGGCCGTGGTCGTGCAAAGGAATCTGAGTACTTGCTACAGATGCGTGAAAAGCAGAAATGCGCACGTATTTACGGCGTATTGGAAAAGCAATTCCGCGGTTACTACGAAGAAGCAAACCGTCGCCAAGGTAAGACTGGTGAAAACTTGCTCGTAATTTTGGAAACTCGTCTCGATAACGTTGTGTTTCGTGCCGGTTTTGCTAAGAGCCGTGACATGGCGCGCCAATTGGTTCGTCACGGTCACTTCTTGGTCAACGGCAAGAAGGTAAACATTCCTTCATTCCGTGTCTCTGCGATGGACATCATTGATGTTCTTCCTAAGTCACTGGACTTGACTCCATTTATCGTGGCTGGTGCCGAACTCGGCGAGAAGTCAGTGCCTGCGTGGATGGAAGTTGTTGGTTCGCAGATGCGCATCATCATCCACGGTGTTCCAGCTCGCGCTGTCATCGATACCCAAGTTCAAGAGCAGCTAATCGTTGAGCTTTACTCCAAGTAATCCTGAACTTCAGGATTGCCTGGATCTGCACTAAAGATTTAAAAAACTTAAAACGAGTACAAAGCAGGGGATCAAATAGTGGATCTCCGTTAACCATGAAGGAGCAGAAGTGCTAATTGCACAACGTCCCACGCTCACTGAAGAAGTAGTCAGCGAAAACCGTTCACGGTTCATCATCGAACCGTTGGAACCAGGTTTCGGTTACACCCTCGGCAACTCAATGCGCCGTACATTGCTCTCCTCAATTCCAGGAGCAGCAGTTACAAGCATTCGTGTTGCAGGAGCGCTGCACGAATTCACCACGCTAGAAGGCGTGAAGGAAGACCTGACAGATATCGTTCTTAACATTAAGAACTTGGTTCTCTCTTCAGACAATGACGAACCAAGCGTTATCTACATCCGCAAGTCAGGAACTGGTCCAGTTACCGGCGCTGACATTGCAGTACCAACCGGCGTAGAAGTTCATAACCCATCACTTCACCTAGCAACACTTAACGGAAAGGCCAATCTTGAGATTGAACTTACCGTCGAGCGTGGTCGTGGTTATGTGACTGCGGTTCAAAACAAGCAAGCTGGCGCTGAAATTGGTCGCATTCCTGTTGACTCTATTTATTCACCAGTCTTGAAGGTCACCTACAAGGTTGAAGCCACACGCGTTGAACAACGCACTGACTTTGATCGCCTTGTTGTTGATGTAGAGACAAAGCCATCGATGAAGCCACGTGATGCTGTTGCATCTGCTGGTAAGACTCTTGTCGAACTCTTTGGACTTGCTCGCGAACTCAACATCAACGCAGAAGGCATCGAAATGGGACCATCCATTCTTGATGCAGCCCTTGCTGCTGATCTCGCTCTTCCAATCGAAGATCTTGATCTCACCGTACGTTCATACAACTGCTTGAAGCGCGAAGGCATTCATTCAGTAGGAGAACTTGTCGGACGCAGCGAAGCTGACCTTCTCGACATCCGTAACTTTGGTTCAAAGTCCATCGACGAGGTCAAGGCTAAGTTGGTCTCAATGGGAATGTCACTCAAGGACAGCCCAGTCGGATTTGATCCAACGCAGCACCAGAACTACGACATCAATCTTGACGATATTCTTGATGATGAATTCGTCGCCCCCGAGCAGGCTTAAGGCCTAGGAGAATAAAATGCCAAAACCAAGTAAAGGTCCTCGTCTGGGCAGTGGCCCATCACACGAGCGCTTACTCCTAGCAACCCTTGCTGAACAATTGTTCCAGCACGGCAAGATCACAACAACTCAAGCTAAGGCAAAGCGTCTTCGCCCCTTGGCTGAAAAGTTGATCACCTTCGCAAAGAAGGGTGACCTTGCTGCGCGTCGCGAAGTCATGACCCGCATTTCAAATAAGAGCGTTGTACATACACTCTTCACTGAAATCGGACCACGCTTTGCAGAACGCAATGGTGGCTACACACGTATCACAAAGATCGGACCACGTAAGGGCGACAACGCTCCTATGGCGGTTATCGAAGTTCTCACCGACGGTGTTGCAGCTAAGAAAGCAACTGTTGATGAAGCAGAGAAGGTCGTTAAGAAGGCAGCCGCCAAGAAGGCTCCTGCTAAAGCGGCCGCGACAAAGAAAGATGCTGAGTAACAACTCACAACAATTCTGATGACGGAACCCACTCTCCTTGCCGAGAGTGGGTTTCTTCGTTTACGGATTGATCTTGCATACGATGGCACGAATTTCTCCGGATGGGGTAAGCAACCAGATCGTCGCACCGTGCAAGAGGAAGTAGAGAAAACTCTTCAAAAACTTACTCGAACAAAAGTAGAAACAGTTGTAGCAGGTCGCACGGATGCAGGAGTTCACGCGACAGGACAGGTGATTCACACGGATATTCCAGAGATGGAAAGCGGTCCGTATGCAAAGAAAGTTAATTGGGATTTCAAAGATCTTCCTTATCGCCTCAATCGAATCCTTGATCAGGATGTTCGAATTCTTTCGGCAACCGTTGCTCCGTATGGATTCCATGCCCGTTTTTCCGCGCTGCGTCGACACTATTCATACAAGATTCTAGATAACAATAAAATCATTTTGCCATTGAAACGTTTTGACATTGCTCCTTGGTATAGGATTTTAGATGTTGATGTCCTTAATGAAGCAAGTGCTCTATTGCTTGGTGAAAATGACTTTGCCGCCTTTTGTAAGTTTCGTGAGAGCTCAACAACAGTTCGAAATCTTGAGAAGTTTCACTGGACTAGAAATGATGAGGGATGTCTGGTGGCTAATGTCGTGGCTGACGCCTTCTGCTATTCGATGGTGCGCAACCTTGTCGGCGCGGTGGTCTGCGTCGCCGATGGACGATTTGAACCGCAATGGGTCAAGGATGTATTAAATAACCGCGTGAGAATTTCTGACAGCCTAGTATTTCCCTCTAGAGGTTTAACGCTGACACAAGTGGATTATCCAGATGATGACGAGCTTGTCGCGCGAATCGAACGGACACTTCGGCGTAGAGGGGAGGACGAGTAATGGGACACATTGATGTGAGTGGCGTCGACTTCTCGCTTTCTGATGGCCGAGTTCTTTTGAGCGATGTCAATTTCCGCGTGGGTGATGGTTCCAAGGTTGCACTCATTGGTGCCAACGGATCTGGCAAAACCACTTTAATTAAAATGATTTGCGGAGATCTTCAACCAGATTCCGGCGCGATTGCTATTACTGGTGGCCTAGGTGTGATGCGCCAATTCATAGGCTCGGTTCGCGATGATTCAACTGTGCGTGATTTGTTAATTTCAGTTGCACCAAAACGCATCCGTGACGCAGCAGCAATTATTAAGAGTTCCGAAGCTCTCATGAATACTAGAAATGAAGAGCGAGACCAGATGGCATATGCCCAAGCGCTATCTGATTGGGGCGATGCTGGGGGATATGACTATGAAGTAATTTGGGATGTCTGTTGCACAGAAGCCCTCGGAAAATCTTTTGATCGCGTTGAAGATCGATTGGTAAACACACTCTCTGGTGGCGAGCAAAAGAAGTTGGTACTGCGAGCACTATTGCAAGGTCCCGAAGAAGTATTGCTCCTTGATGAGCCAGATAACTATTTGGATGTTCCATCAAAGCGCTGGTTGGAAGAGGCAATTACGCAGACTGATAAGACAGTCCTCTTTGTCAGCCACGATCGCGAACTCTTAGACAGAACCGCCAACAAAATTGTGACACTGGAGCAAGGCGCAAACGGAAATACCACATGGATTCATGGCGGAAAGTTTTCAACGTGGCATGACGCAAGAAAAGCACGCAACGAACGTTTTGCCGAAATCCTTTTCCGATGGGAACAAGAATTGGCAAGGCTCAAGGAATTAGTGCGCACTCTGCAATGGCAGGCAGCAAGTAGCCCTGATATGGCATCTAAGTACCGCGCAATGCAGACGCGACTTCGTAAATTTGAAGAAGTTGGGCCACCTGAGGCACCACCTATTGAGCAAGATGTGCAGGTTGCTCTTCGCGGAGGGCGTACAGGTTTACGGGCTCTGACTATCGAAAATCTTTCACTGACTAATTTGACCGAGCCATTTGATTTCGAAATTTTCTTCGGTGACCGCGTTGCCGTACTTGGCAAGAACGGAACGGGGAAGTCACATTTCCTTCGCATGATTTCTGGGGACAACAGTGTGAAATTTACTGGCGACTTCAAACTTGGCGCACGAGTTCAACCTGGATATTTCGCACAAACACATTCGCATCCAGAATTTCAAGCCAAAACACTTCTCGAGTTGCTATGGGAAAATTATTCATTGCAGCTTGGACCTGCCAAGAGCGTGCTTCGCAAGTATGAAATTCACAATCAAGCTGAGCAGAAATTCTCATCCCTCAGTGGTGGGCAACAAGCGAGGTTTCAAGTCCTGCTTCTTGAATTATCTGGATCAACCATGCTCTTACTTGATGAGCCAACAGATAACTTCGACTTGGCTAGCGCAGAAAGTTTGGAGCATGCCCTTGGACTCTACGAAGGTACGGTCATATCCGTGACGCACGACCGATGGTTTACTCGGGGATTCACCAGATACCTGATTTTTGGGGCTAATGGCCAGGTTTATGAGAGCCCAGAGCC
>WLMD01000127.1 GCA_009700405.1 Actinomycetota bacterium
CAGGTGACACAACTGATAACGCGCAGGTCAACGAAGTTAATTGGTATTTAGCGTTACTCGATGGCCAAGATATTCGCCCTGACTCTGGCTCATTCGATAAATATGAAGGCACGATTGACGATGGTCCCGATCATTACGATATGAAGTACTGGCATCCTCACGGCACTCCTCCCGGCAAGGAAGATGATCAGGCACGTTCACTCTATGGATACCCAATCGTGCCTGGACTTCTAGATTCTTGCCGCACACCTTTTAGGGCAACGGGTTTAAATGTTCCTTGGTATGCGGTGCACGGAAATCACGATGCCCTCTTGCAAGGAACTGTCACTCCAAATCCAGGTACACAAGCAGCGATGGTTGCAGATAAGCGCTACGAAGCCTTGCCCTCCACAATGACTTTGGAAGAAACGCTCGCTGCATTCAACGAAATTGGCCCTGCTGATTATCCAACATCTAGTGACGCTCCATTTGTTACCGTAACTCCGGATGCACTAAGGCGAGCGGTTGACCGCGGAGAATTTGCTCAACTACACCTGCAATCCCCCGGATTACCTCATGGCCATGGATTTACGACCAATAATGTGATCGACCAAAAGATGTATTACGCCAGCGATGTTGGGTCCGTGCGCTTACTCGTCATCGATAGCGTAAATCACTTTGGTGGGTGGCAAGGTTCGCTAGATGAAGATCAATTTATCTGGCTCGAAAACCAAATTGCTAACTCTGAAAAATATGTAGTTTTGGCATCCCACCATCCACTAACGACGATGTTTAATGATTACTCACCTGCGGGCCGCCGCGTCTGCCTTGAAGAAATCCAAACAATGTTGCTGAAGTACCCAAAAGTAATTCTTTGGCTGGCAGGACATGAACACCGACATCATGTTGAATGGATCGGAAACCAATCAACTAATCAGGGACTTTGGCAGGTTGAGACCGCATCACATATTGATTGGCCCCAGCAAAGTCGCACTGTTGAAATCGTTGAAGACTCCTCAGGGGATATCTATATTGGCTTAACAGTTGTGGATCATGCCGGCGAAGCAGGGTATGCCAATGCAAAAACTCCATTAGAAATCGCTTCGCTTTCGAGAGTGTTAAGTGCCAATGCCTGGCAGAAACGTCCTGCCGCCGGAAGCGAAAATGTTGATACATGGGCGCAGGGAACGTCAGAAGATAGAAATATAGTTCTGAGAATCGCGCAACGCAAATAGGTTTAAGCGTCAATCCGATCGCGATCAATTTCTGCAGTTGAAATAAATTCTTTACGTGGTGCAACATCATTGCCCATCAGCAATTCAAACATGGCATCTGCGGCTTCGGCGTCGGCAACAGTCACGCGTCGAAGTGTCCTGTGGTCTGGATCCATCGTGGTGTCTCGTAACTGATGCGCATCCATTTCGCCTAAGCCTTTGTAGCGCTGAAGCGGCTCTTTCCATTTCTTTCCAGCTTTTGTGAGGTCGCCTAAGACCTTCTTCATTTCATCGTCAGAATACGTGTAGTGGAAATCGCCCTTCTTTCCACCTGAGCCCATTACTTCAATGCGGTGCAACGGCGGAATCGCGGCAAAAACGCGACCGGCATCAATCAGTGGGCGCATATAGCGATAGAGCAAGGTGAGCAATAAACAACGAATGTGTGCCCCGTCAACGTCAGCATCTGACATGAGGATTATTCGCCCGTAGCGAGCCTCATCGAGCTCAAATGAACGACCAGAACCCGCGCCGATTACCTGGATGATTGATGCGCATTCGGTGTTATCAAGCATCTGAGATAGCGATGCCTTTTGGACGTTAAGGATCTTGCCTCGTATCGGCAAAATTGCCTGGAATTCAGAGTTTCGAGCCGCTTTAGTAGTGCCCAGAGCGGACTCGCCTTCAACAATAAAGAGTTCGGTACGGGAAACATCTTCGCTTCGGCAATCAGAAAGCTTGGTAGGCAAAGAAGAATTCTCTAGCGCGTTCTTTCGGCGCTGCAAATCTTTATGAGCCCTGGCCGAAATACGAGTGCGCGAAGCTGCAACTACTTTTTCAAGGATTAAACGTCCGTTAGCTTTATCAATGCGCTTGGTCGTTGCAAAGAATGCCTTCATCTCATCTGCGACAACGGCTGAGACGATGCGAGTTGCTGCAGCTGTTCCTAGAACTTCTTTAGTCTGTCCTTCAAATTGAGGCTCGGACATCCGCACAGTCACTACAGCAGTGAGGCCTTCCATGATGTCATCTTTAATTACATCTGCTTCAGAATTCTTTAGCGTCTTAGTCGAGCGAAGTACCTCATTGAAGGCTTTTGTGATTGCACGTTCAAAACCTTGAATGTGCGTTCCGCCTTTTGGGGTAGCAATAATGTTGACGAAAGAACGCATCGTCGTATCAAATCCGTTGCCCCACTTCATAGCGATATCAACGCCCATGTCACGCTCTACTTCAGTAGAGACCATATGTCCTTGATCATCCAAGACCGGAACTGTTTCAGCGTAATGCCCGCTACCTGTTAAGCGAATAACATCTCCGACTGCCTCATCTGGTTGCAAGAAAGTGCAATATTCTGAAATGCCACCCTTATGGAAGAAGGTTTCCGTCGTCTTTGCCTTGGTGCGATTGTCATTGACGATTAGAGTTAGCCCTGGAAAAAGGTAGGAGGTTTGGCGGGCAAGTGCGTAAATTTCCTCTAATTCAAGCTCGGCCTCTTTAAGGAAAATCTGCTTGTCGCTCCACCATTTGATGCGAGTGCCGGTTACTTTATGCGGAACTTTTCCTACAATGCGCAAACCTGATGCCGGCGTGAAGGAAGCCTTCGGCCCATCGCCATCAAAAATACCTGCAGTACCGCGTTGAAAAGACATCCAATAAATTTTGCCATCGCGATCAACTTCTGCATCCAACCGCGAAGCCAGCGCATTAACTACCGAAGCACCAACTCCGTGCAATCCGCCAGATGCGGCATATGAACCACCACCAAATTTTCCTCCGGCATGAAGTTTTGTAAGAACTACTTCAACACCAGTGAGTCCAGTTTTTGGTTCTTTGTCGACCGGAATTCCGCGGCCATCATCATGTACTTCAACTGATCCATCTGATTCGAGATTGATTTCAATCTTCTTGCAATGTCCAGCAAGTGCTTCATCAACAGAGTTATCAATAATTTCCCAGAGACAATGCATGAGGCCACGTGAATCAGTAGAGCCGATATACATGCCTGGGCGCTTGCGTACAGCGTCGAGGCCCTCAAGTACCGCTAAATCTTTCGCGGTATAACTTGCCTCAATCGTCTCGCTCGTTTTACTGGGTTTAGTAGCCACGGGAGGGAAGATTAGCCACGGTTTGGCATATTGACCGTTAAGCGCGCCGTGCCTGTCTCATATATTGAATACTTGCTGAGAATACCCCCTGAGATATGGAAATCTCGTGCGTGATGTATCCCACCACAAAAAATATATTTTCTTTAACGAGCGGGGAATAACCAATACATGGTTTGATGTTCCCTAGTACAGAGACCCATTCAGGGTCACACCGTGAGGAGAGCGCAATGACTGAACAAATGATCCTTGAGACCACTCCCCTCAATGCCGTCGATCGTTGTGATCGTTGCGGAGCCCAGGCATACGTACGTGCAGTACTGCTTTCGGGTGGAGAGTTACTTTTCTGCGGCCATCACGCCAAGGAATATGCCGAGAAGCTAAAGGTTGTAGCTGCAAAGATTATCGATGAGAGCGAAAAACTCGTCGAGACTCCTGCTAACTAGCTTTTATCTCAACGTTTCCAAGACCTTTAATTTCAACGCGATAGCTGTTGCCTGCAACCATATGAACTCCAGTTGTTGCAGAGCCGCTGAAAATAATTGATCCAGCCGCTAGCTTCACACCCGTTGCCGCTAATACTTTAGAAAGCTCAACAACTGCCATCCAGGGATTTCCTTGAATTGCAGTAAGTGGCGCAGATTCAGCCAAAACTCCATTAACAAAAACCTCTGCCGTTAAGGCATCTAAATTCTCTTGATGCGCCGGAACCCATGCACCATAAGCAAAAGCTGCAGCCCCTGCATTATCTGCGATGCAATCTTCGGCATAGGCTTCAGTTTCGCCAAAGCGATAATCAAGAATCTCCATACCTGCGGCAACAGAGCTGACGTAATCTAAAACCTGCGATGGATGAATCTCAGCATCGATTTCCTTGCTTAACTTGAAGACAACTTCAGCTTCAGCCCGTGGATAAATCATTGAAGCGGTTCGTACAGAATCAATGCACTGCATGGCATCGGTTAAGTAGCCGAAGATATTTATATATGTTGGATCATCTTTTTTAGTTGAATCTAAGGCTCCCCCGAGCTTTACTCCGACAAGAACTTCCTCATGCTCTAATCGATATTTGAGCTCGTTCTCGCGAATCTCTCGCGCGCGAACAGGTGTTGTACCGTAAAGGCTGGAAGGCTTGACTAATTCGCGAGCATTGCGCAGTTGTTGGGCAACGATCTTTACATATTCCCCATGGGATGAATCGCACCACGGCTTATCTTTCGATAGCCCGCAACCACATAGCTTGGGATTAGTAAGCGTTTCAATGACCGTGCCATCGACATCGACTACATCAACTTCACCGCTGACCTTGATAGATCCGCTTTTGGGATTAACAAAAATCGTTGGCTTGTCCATGCCCA
>WLMD01000128.1 GCA_009700405.1 Actinomycetota bacterium
CATCAAGTGTTAATTCCATGGGAATTCAAACATCATTTTCAAACCACCTAAATCACTTTTGCTGAGTGAGACAGATCCAGCATGTTCTCGCACGATAGCGAAAATAATACTCATTCCTAATCCCGAACCACCATTTTCCCTCGAGCGTGAACGATCGAAACGTTCAAAGCCTTGGATTCCATCTTTATATGCAGACTCAGGTAAACCAGGGCCTCCATCTTCTATCGTGATATGTAATGAGCGTTTATCTTGCCTCAAGGAAATATTGACTGGGACATCAGGATGCGTATGTCGGGCGATATTTCCCAATGCATTACTAAATAGTCGAGCAAGGTGGGCTTCTGACCCAGAAATTTTGCATCCTGGGTCAATATCAATGGAGACGACACGGTTCGGGTTGAGTGTTTTAAAATCTATTGCGTGTGACTCCAGAAGCTTTGAAATCTCCACCGCATCTACGTCACGAATTGGGACCTGCCCAAATTCAGCCAAGAAAAGGATGTCCTGAATCAGGGATTCCATTCTCAAAATTTCCGACTGGACCCGTGTATACGCCAAAGCGCGTTGATTGGGGTCGGTCATTACCGAACCTGAAAGGAGCTCCACATATCCTTTAATCACCGTAAGCGGGGTGCGGAGTTCATGCGATGCATCTCCCATGAATTCTTGCATGCGGATACCTGCTTCTTCTTCCAAATGTGTCGCATGCTGCAAAGTAGTTACCATTCGATTTAGTGCACGCGTTAACTGATCTACTTCAGAATTCCCGTAGGAAATTGGTAATTCACGTGATGGCAATCCTTCCGATATCAATGTCGCAGAATCAATTAGAAGTTCAATTTTCTTAATATCCCTACGTACTAAAAGCCAAGTGGATAGCCCTGCAACAATTAATGAAAGGAAAATAAAGATAAGTAAACGCAAAATATCTGAACCTAAACGAGCATCGACATCCTTGAGTGAGGCAGAGAGAACTAAATACTCTCCATTTCCTAAGGTAACGGTCTCAATTCTGTAAGAATCTAACCCTGAGACAGTTTGTGGTTTTAAAGTGCTCGCCTTCACTAATTTTGGAGTCGGATTAGGAACTAAAGACAATTTAGATTCATTTAAAACGGTTCCCGTGCCATCGCTAGAGTAAAAAACCAACGTTAGTGCTATGTCACTTTGTTGAACAGAAAACAGCGCCTGAGATAGCGCATCATTCGCATTTCCCTTGATTGATTTAGCCACTGTCGCCATCGACTGATCAATCATCGCAATTGCAGAATCCCTTGTCGAAGTTATTGCAACCGTTCCAATAATTAGCGCACTAATTGTTGTAACTGAAGCTGTAACAATTGCTATTCGCGAACGCAGTTTCATGCGCTTTTCTTAGGCTCAACTATTTGAAATCCAACACCTCTGATCGTCTTAATGCCTTCAAAGCCATCTTTATGAAACTTCTTGCGCAGATACGAAATATAAGTATCCACCACACTTGAGTCTGTCTCGAAATCAATTTCCCAAACGGCGCTGAGAAGACTGGACTTACTGATAACCCGTCCCTTGTTTTCTAGAAGATGTTGAAGTAACTTAAATTCAGTCTTAGATAACTCAACAACTTCTGAGTTAAAAAGGACTTCATATGATTCTTCATTGAGGGAAATTGGTCCGCAGGAAAGTAATAATGTTCCTGGCACTTGGGGTTTAGCTCTGCGAAGGATTGCTTGAACTCTCAGAATAAGCTCTTCAAGGCCAAAGGGTTTTGTTACGTAATCGTCAGCGCCTAGGCGTAATCCTTTAGAAACATCCTGCTTGTCACCTCGTGCAGTCAACATAATCGCCGGAGTTGTATCTCCGGATTCACGCAATCTTTCAAGTAATTCGAATCCATCCATCAAGGGCATATTGATGTCGATAATCAACAAATCGGGTGTGTGCTTGCGTAGCAATGTCAGAGCGCTCATGCCATCTTTGGCATCAATGGTCTCAAAATTACTCAAGCGCAAGGCATCTGTCAGAAGGTCGCGTACTCCTGCCTCGTCGTCCACGATCATAATCAGCCCGTTTATCATCAAGACCTCCCTGATGAGAGGGTATAACGAGATAGGAAATCTGGGGTGAAGTTAGGAATTTCCGCAAGGATTCAGGCGGTTTTTCACAGAAAAGGCACAAGGTTGCAGGCCAATATCAGCACATAGAGCAAGAGTCATTAATAACACATTGGAGAGAAGAATGAAGAAGAGAAACCTACTCACTATTTCAATGGTGAGCGCAGCCCTTATTATGGGGTCGACATCGTCAGCTTCGGCTGATGTAAGTCCATCACCAAGCCCTAGTACGCCAGCAATAGTGATTGCTCCACCTACAAGTGCGGCCACCGGAACTCTTGCCCAGCGCCAAGCGGCCTACCAAGCAGCACTTATTAAATACCAGGCTGATCTAGTCAAATACCAAGCTGCGATGGTTATTTTCAAGGCTTCCGCACAAGTTAACCAAGACAAGCGTAAAGTCATTAACGCAACATTTAATGCAGCTTTGAAAAAAGCAAAGGCAGATTTTGCCTTAGTGCTTGCCACTCCAAACGTGACCGTCGATCAGAAGACTGCTGCAACAACTGCCCGTAACGCAGCCACCGCTGCCGCAACCGCAGTACGCAAGGCAGCCCTAGATCTCATTGTGCAAGCTACTCCTCCAATAAAGCCAATGAAGCCTTTACGTCCAACACGTGGTGAAAATGAAAAAGAAGGAAAAGAAGGAAAAGAGAAATCAGAAAAATCTGAATCAAAAGAGAAGAAAAAGTCCTAATAGGTAATTCTCATAAGAAATCCCCCTGATGCATCCGGCGCCAGGGGGATTTTTTATGCAAGAAAAATTTTTCCCGGATTTAAAATCCATTGTGGATCGAGAACTTTCTTTATCTTCCTCATTACATCAACAGCTTCAGCGCCAGTTTCTTCAAGAAGGGCTGTTATCTTCCCACCACCAATGCCATGTTCGCCGGTGCATGTTCCACCCATACCAATAATCTTCATTGTCATTTCATGAACAATTTCTCGAATTTCCAAAAGTTCGTTGTCATTCTTAGGGTCATTCATTATTTGGCAATGAAAATTTCCGTCAGCAACATGTCCAAGCATCGAAAATGGATACGGGTGGCGCGCTAGTAATTCTTCGGCCATTGCCACAGCAGCAGGAAGTTGAGAAAGGGGCACCGCCATGTCGGTGCTCACTCCATTCATCCCTGGATGTGCAGCAATTGCAGCCCAGTGCGCATTGTGACGGGCCTGCCATAATCTTCGCCTTTCGCCCTCATCGCTAGTCCATTCAAATTCAGATCCATTAAATTCTTCAACGATCTCTTTGACCGAATGTGCATCCTCTGCCACTCCCTGAGGACTTCCGTGGAATTCGAAGAAGAGCGTCGGAGATTCTGGCATAGTCATATTTTCGTGTGCATTTAGATTTCTAATGCATTTAGCATCGAGAAATTCACAGCGCGCGATAGCTATTCCAGATCTTACGATTGCGGTAGCAGCTGCCACCCCATCGGTAAGCGTTGGAAACCGAACAACGGCAGCAGCCATTCGCTCTGGGATACCGAAAACCCGCAAAGTAAGCTCGGTAATAATTGCCAAAGTTCCTTCAGAGCCAACAATTAATCGAGTTAGGTCATATCCAGCAGAAAGCTTGCGTGTGCCACGTCCAGTATGAATAACTGTGCCATCTGCTAACACCGCGGTGAGGGCCATTACGTTCTCGCGCATTGACCCGTAGCGAACAGTTGTTGTGCCAGCAGCGCCAGTTGCAGCCATCCCACCTAAGGTTGCATCAGCACCTGGGTCTACTGAGAAAAACAAACCCTCGTGCGACAACTTCGAATTGAGCGCCATTCTTTGCACGCCGGTTTCGACCCGCACAAGCAAATCATCAGGAGAAATTTCAAGAATTCGATTCATGGGCGTCAGATCTAAACTGATTCCACCGTGGACCGGGACAACATGGCCCTCAAGCGATGTTCCTGCACCAAAAGCAACTACCGGAATCTTTTGCGCGTTGCAGTATGCGAGAACTTTCGACACTTCCTCTGTGGAAGAAACCATAACAACTGCCGATGGCCTCACTGGTGGAAATGCCGATTCATCGTGTGAATGCGAATCTAAAACGGATTCATTAGTACTAACTAAACCAGTGACAAGGGTTTGTAAATGATTAATCTGATCAGAGGTTAGATCAACTCGAATCATGGTCGGGAAGCCTCCTCAAGAAGTTGCAAAAGATGAACATATATCTGCCCAGTCGCATCGCTCAATCCGATTTCGCATGGGCGGTTAGAGGATGCGTATTTCTCAAATGTTCGTGCGGTGATTTCACATGCTTCGGCACGTGTGGCCGATTGCGTCAACTCTGGGTGCAGCATTCCTCGATCTCCAGCGTATCCGCAGCATGCCCAATTTTCAGGAATTACAACTTCATCAGAGATTGCCGATGCAATTTCATGCATTGCTGCATTAAGTCCAAGTTGCACTCCAGAGCAAGTTGGATGCAGCGCTAAAGAGGAAATCTTCTTCTGTACTTTTAAGACTGGAAGAACCTTTTCTGAAATAAATGCAAGGGCATCGACTATCTCAATCCCTCCTTCCTTC
>WLMD01000129.1 GCA_009700405.1 Actinomycetota bacterium
GTGCTCCTTTGTCTGTGGCATTGGACCATCTGTAGCTGCAACAACGAGGATTGCTCCGTCCATTTGTGCCGCACCAGTGGTCATGTTCTTGATGTAGTCAGCGTGACCTGGGCAGTCAACGTGTGCGTAGTGACGCTTCTCGGTCTGATACTCAACGTGAGCGATCGAGATTGTAATTCCGCGTTGACGCTCTTCAGGAGCCTTATCAATGTCAGCAAATGCTGTTGCTGCATTTAGTGTTGGAAACTTATCGTGTAACACCTTGGAGATCGCAGCGGTAAGAGTGGTCTTACCGTGGTCGATGTGCCCGATGGTGCCGATGTTAACGTGCGGTTTGTTCCGCTCGAACTTCGCCTTTGCCACTTTTGTCCTCGTCTCTCGTTTGTGTAAGTACTTATTGTTTGGTTATTAAATTGTTTTGTTAGTTATTCGCCGCGTGCCTTAGAGATGATGTCCTTCGCTACGTTTGCAGGAACTTCTGCGTACGAATCGAATTGCATGCTGTAGTTCGCGCGACCTTGTGTTCTGGAGCGGAGATCGCCGACATAGCCGAACATCTCTGACAACGGAACAATTGCTTTGACTATGCGAGCGCCTGAACGCTCTTCCATAGCCTGGATTTGGCCACGACGGCTGTTGATATCACCGATGACATCGCCCATGAAATCTTCAGGGGTAATGACTTCGACTGCCATCACTGGTTCGAGAATTGCAGGACCAGCAAGTTTTGCTGCTTCCTTAAACGCTGCGATACCAGCAATCTTGAAGGCCAATTCCGACGAGTCAACATCGTGATAGGCGCCGTCAAGAAGAGTTACGCGTACATCGGTCAGTGGGTAGCCAGCGAGTGGGCCTGCTTGCATGGCCTCCTTGCAACCGGCATCAACTGAAGGGATGTATTCGCGAGGGATACGACCACCGGTTACCTTGTTGACGAATTCATATCCGCCTTCAACTGAACCTGTTGGTAGTGGCTCGATAGCAATTTGAATCTTCGCGAACTGACCAGAACCACCTGTTTGCTTCTTGTGGGTGTAGTCGTAGCGATCGACTGCCTTACGAAGAGTTTCGCGGAATGCAACCTGTGGCTTACCGACGTTAGCTTCAACGTTGAACTCACGGCGCATACGGTCTACAAGAATTTCAAGGTGAAGCTCGCCCATACCAGCAATGATTGTCTGACCAGTTTCTTCGTCAGTCTTCACGTGGAATGTTGGATCTTCTTCAGAAAGACGTTGAATCGCAACGCCAAGTTTTTCCTGATCGCTCTTTGTCTTTGGCTCAATAGCAACCGAAATAACAGGAGCTGGGAAATCCATGGATTCAAGAATTACTGTCTTATCTGGATCACAGAGAGTCTCACCTGTTGTGGTGTTCTTTAGGCCCATAACTGCAACGATCATTCCAGCGCCGGCACTGTCACGCTCTTCGCGCTTATTTGCGTGCATCTGGTAAATCTTTCCGATGCGCTCTTTACGATCCTTAGATGAGTTGAGAACAGCAGAACCAGTCTCAAGTACACCCGAATAAATACGGATAAAGTGAAGTTTTCCAAGGTGTGGATCAGACATGATCTTGAATGCAAGTGCAGAGAATGGCTCTTTGTTATCTGGGTGACGAATTACTTCGACCTCAGAATTGGCCATGCTGTGTCCAACGATTGACTCAACATCAAGCGGGCTTGGCAAGTAACGAGTTACTGCATCAAGCATTGGCTGTACGCCTTTGTTCTTGAATGCAGAACCACAAAGAACTGGAACAGCCTTTGCAGCCAAAGTAGCGCGACGAATACCAGCGATAATTTCTGCTTCAGTAAGTTCGGCACCATCTAGGTACTTCTCCATGACCTGATCATCTGCATCTGCCAAAGCTTCGATCAATGCATGACGAGCTTCCTTAGATTTCTCTAATAGGTTCGCTGGGATTTCTTCGATGAGGTAATCCTCACCCTTCTTTGTTTCGCCAGGCCAGACAAGAGCCTTCATCGCAATCAAGTCAACGATTCCAAGGAAGTCTGATTCATTTCCGATTGGAACCTGAAGTACAAGTGGCTTTGCATTAAGACGAGAAATAATCATGCCAACGCACATATCGAAGTTCGCACCTGTGCGGTCTAGCTTATTGACGAAGCAAATACGTGGAACGCTGTAGCGATCTGCTTGACGCCATACTGTTTCAGATTGTGGCTCTACGCCGGCAACGCCATCAAATACAGCAACCGCTCCATCAAGAACGCGAAGTGAGCGCTCTACTTCGACTGTAAAGTCAACGTGGCCAGGTGTATCAATGATGTTGATGAGGTGGTCGTGCCACATGCAAGTGGTCGCAGCGGAAGTAATAGTGATACCGCGCTCTTGCTCTTGCTCCATCCAGTCCATGGTGGCAGCGCCTTCATGGACTTCACCGATCTTGTAGTTAATACCGGTGTAAAAAAGGATGCGCTCAGTGGTCGTGGTTTTACCCGCGTCGATGTGCGCCATGATTCCGATATTGCGAACCTTGGCTAGGTCGATTGCTTCTGCAGCCACTTATTGATCCTCTAGTTTCTGTTAGTTAAAAAGTTGGGGAATTACCAGCGATAGTGAGCGAAAGCCTTGTTGGCTTCAGCCATCTTGTGTGTGTCTTCGCGACGCTTTACAGCTGCACCAAGACCATTGCTTGCATCAATCAATTCATTGGTAAGGCGTTCTGCCATTGACTTTTCGCGACGTGCACGAGAGAAATCAACTAACCAGCGAAGAGCAAGAGTTGTTGAACGTCCAGCTTTAACTTCAACCGGTACCTGATAAGTAGCTCCACCAACACGACGTGAACGAACTTCAACAGTTGGTTTGATGTTATCTAGGGCGCGCTTAAGAGTGATGATTGGATCAATCTGTGTCTTCGCGCGGCAACCTTCTAGCGCGTTGTACACGATTGACTCGGCAGTGGAACGCTTGCCGTGAAGCAAAATTTTATTGATGAGTGCAGTAACAACTGGTGAGTTGTAAACGGGATCTGCAACTACAGGTGATTTGACCGCAGGACCTTTACGTGGCATTAGGAAGCCTTCTTCTCTCTCTTGGTGCCATAACGGCTACGAGACTGCTTACGATTCTTGACACCTTGCGTATCTAGTGATCCGCGGATGATCTTGTAACGAACACCGGGAAGATCTTTAACACGACCGCCACGAACGAGAACAATGGAGTGCTCTTGCAAGTTGTGACCTTCGCCTGGAATGTATGCAGTTACTTCCATACCGCTAGTAAGACGAACGCGTGCAACTTTACGAAGAGCAGAGTTTGGCTTCTTCGGTGTTGTTGTATAAACGCGTGTGCATACACCGCGACGCTGTGGACTTCCCTTTAGCGCAGGTGTGCTTGTCTTCGTGATCTTTTCTGCGCGACCACGACGTACTAGCTGCTGAATTGTTGGCATGCTTCTCCATTCGGCGCGACGCGCAATGTCATTCGACATTTGCGTCTTTCGGTACTGCGATTTTTTACGCTTACCCGCCGACCCACGCGGTCGGGTGTGTTGCCCGATTCGCGCGAAGTTCCCTACTAAATAATTAGCAGGGCGTAGCCGATAAGCTCTAAAAAAGAGCAGGGCGTGAGAGTAACCCACATCGGATACCAGCGTCAAAACGGCCTTCTTGTACTCCTTTTCTCTCCCAGATAGCTGCAAAGACTCGCCGAGTGTTTATAGAAGTTGATCTGTGCTGACAAGGGCACTCCGGGCTAATACAGTGCGGAGTTGATGGAAGGTGCTCCATTTAAGGCTCTCAATCACTCAGAAATGGGGCGAAATGTCCGGTTTGAACATATCTAGCCACGAGGCGAGTGAGCGCTCTGCCCATATCCGGGTCGAGAGCTATGCGGTCACGCTCAATATCGTCCCCGGATTGACTACTTTCTACTCCAAATCCGTCGTGCGATTTACCTGCAATGAAGTTGGCTACTCCACTTTCATAGACGCCCCTGCCCATTCCATCATTTCGGCTACGTTGAACGGCTCCCCCATCGATACCTATCACTATGACGGCGAGAGCGTATTTCTGCCCAACCTCGCCCTGGAGAATGAACTCGTTATTGAAATGAATGCGATTTTTTCCAAAAATGGAGAAGGCCTGCAATATTCGGTTGATCCACTCGATAATCAGATCTATCTCTACACCCAAGGCGCCCCCGCTTTAATGCGCCATGTATTTGCATGCTTTGATCAACCGGATTTAAAAGCAACATTCACATTACAAGCCATCGTTCCAACTCAATGGGAAGCAATTTCGAATGGTCCACTTGTTTCTCGTGAAGAAATTGATGAGTTTTATTCACTCTGCACCTTTGCGCCCACAGTGCGCCTGGCAACTTACATCACTGCCTTCATCGCCGGCCCTTACCACCACCTGCACGATCTCTATGTAGGTGAAAAATCTATTCCGCTTGGGATCTATTGTCGCAAATCTTTGGCACAGCAACTAGATCCCGATGAAATCTTCACAATCACAAAACAAGGCTTTGCATTCTTTGAAAAAGTATTTGGACTTGCCTACCCATTTGATA
>WLMD01000013.1 GCA_009700405.1 Actinomycetota bacterium
ACGCACTTGGTAGCGTTCTAAACCATGTTTTGCTACACCAGACTATCATCGGCGAAGAAGCGTTGAAGCAGTTCGCCAAGGTTGGAGATTACCCAGATGTAATCGTTGGTTGCACAGGTGGAGGATCGAACTTTGCTGGTCTTGCTTTTCCATTCATTCGCGAGAATTTAACTAATGGAAAAACAACCAAGATTCGTGGCGCCGAGCCAGCATCATGTCCATCACTTACTCGTGGTGAATATCGCTATGACTTCGGTGATACAGCAGGTATGACTCCACTGATGAAGATGCACACCTTGGGTCACGACTTTGTTCCAGATCCAATTCACGCAGGTGGACTTCGCTATCACGGCATGGCGCCATTGATTTCGCATGTTTACGAGCTCGGTCTTATGGACGCAGTTGCTGTCGGACAACTTGATTGCTTTGCAGCGGGAGTTCAATTCGCTCGTACTGAAGGAATTGTCCCAGCCCCAGAGCCAACGCATGCTTTGGCAGAAATTATTCGTCAAGCTAAAGAATGTATTGAAACTGGCGAAGAGCGCGTATTGCTTACTGCTCTATGTGGACACGGTCACTTTGATTTGGCTGCTTATGATGCATTTCTCTCAGGCGATATGAGTGATCATGCGTTGTCAGAAGAATCCATTCAAGAAGCACTTAAGAGCGTGCCAGTTATTAAGTAGTTAACTGAGAAAACAGTTCAACCTGTATTGCGAAGCCCTGCTGCGACACCGTTAATGGTGAGCAGTAGGGCTCTTCGCAATAACGGATCAACTTCTTGGTCGGTCCCACGAACACGTTCCAGCAGATTGACTTGAAGTAGATGTAATGGAGCCAAATAGGCATCACGAACCTGAAGAGTCCGCGCTAGTAGAGGCTGATTTCCTAAGAATTCGACCTCTCCAGTCAGTAGCAAAATTTCAGCCTTAGTTAACTCGAATTCTTCTTTGATCGTTGATAAGAAATGTTGCAGTGGTTCTGGGACTAAGCGAGAGACATAACGTTGTGCCATTTCCATGTCCGTTTTAGCAAGAGTCATTTCTACGTTGCTGATAAAAGTACTAAAGAAATGCCACTCCTTGAGCATCTGTTGCAAAGTCTCGCTTTTGCCAGCTTCTCGTGCAGCCTTGAGGCCACTTCCAACTCCATACCAGCCGGGAACAATCTGCCTTGATTGCGTCCAACCAAAAACCCAAGGAATGGCGCGCAATCCTTCTAGCCCAACAGATGCATCCGGTCGACGAGATGGCCTAGATCCTAAGAAAAGTTCGCCGAGTTGTTCAACAGGCGTAGAGGCATAGAAATATGCAGGCAAATCGGGATGATCAATCAGTTTTCGGTAATGCGCAAATGAGCTTTCACTGAGAAGGTCCATGCAATCGTTCCAATTCAACAGATCTTCACGTTGTTGGCGGGGACCACGATTAAGAACCGTTGCTTCAAGGGCTGCAGCTAATGAAAGCTCAACATTTTCGCGTGCAAGTGAAGGCAGTGAGTATTTATCGCTGATTACTTCACCTTGTTCGGTCATCTTAATTTGTCCATCAATGGATCCCCAAGGCAAGGCAATGAGTGCGTCATATGTTGGTCCACCACCACGTCCAACAGATCCTCCGCGTCCATGAAAGAGTCGTAATTTAACGCCATGGGCTAAGGCAACATCACGTAAGCGTCTTTGAGCGCGATGGATCTCCCATTGACTGGTAGTAATTCCAGCGTCTTTGTTTGAGTCCGAATACCCCAACATTACTTCTTGAACGTCGCCACGAAGTTTTACCAAGGAACGATATGCAGGTTGTGTAAGTAGCGCTTCAAGAATTACATCGGCAGAACGCAATTCAGCAACTGTTTCCAGTAGCGGCGCAAAACCAATAAGAGTTTTCTTGTTAGGTAGATCAACTAAACCAGCTTCTTTTGCTAAGACGACTGCAGCGAGCAAGTCATCGGCTCCTTTAGTCATTGAAACGATGTATGTTTCGATGACTTCTGGCCCGAAGCGATCTATAAGGTCACCAACAGCTGAAAAAGTATTAAGTGTCTTCTTGCCAAGTGCATCGAGTTGCGTGGGATTGCAGCGATTAACCTGTGTGAGCTCGGCGCCGAGCCTCTCATATCGTTCTTGGGCAGAGAGTTGCGCATAATCTTCGCCTAGGAATTGAGCGAGAGCGTGGTGATGCATTTGTGCATGCTCGCGAATATCCATAGTCGCATGTGTAAGTCCGAATGTAGCAATCGTCCGAATTGTTCGCTCGAGTAGTCCTGTTGCAATTAACTCACCTTTGTTAGCAAAAAGTGAATCACGCATCAAAGTTAAGTCGTTTAGCAATTCGTGAGTGTCCTTGTAATCGCGGTGAGGCACATGCCCGGCACCTTGTGCGTGACGAATGCGAGTCAGATTAAGTCGATGCACAATTGCTGTGGCCTTTAATCGATACGGCTCTTCAGCATTGATTCTGCGGTAGCGGGCTTCAATTTCAGGAATGAGCTCGAGGTCTTGCTCAACAGAAGCCAGAAGTTCGGGGGAGACACCAGTAATTCTTGTTGAGATAGAGAGCACTTGACGAATTTCATTCATCGCATCGAGGGTTACACGAATTGCATGTCCTGCCTGAAGAACCAATGTCTCTCGCGTAACTGTTGGAGTCACGTTGGGATTGCCATCGCGATCACCACCGATCCATGTGCCAAATGACAATGGGCGGCTCGTCGGAGGTAAGTCGAAATCTAATCTCTTAAGTTCGCGTGCTAAATCATCTAAGACTTCCGGAACCGTCGCACGGAAAAGGTCATCTAAGTAGTAGAGAGCATTCATTGCTTCATCAAGAGGTTCTGGTTGACCAAGCCTTAATTCATCTGTCTGCCAAAGGAGATCAACTGTTTCCCCTAGACGTCTTTGTTGCAGTGCTGAAGTTTCTTGGTCTAATAAATCAGCAATCTGTCCTAATTTTCCCAAGATTGATCGACGCGCAGCTTCTGTTGGGTGTGCAGTAAAGACCGGACGTACCATGAAATCTGAAAGCCATAAAGCAATATCTGCATTAGTAATTTCATGCCCTGCCATAGGATTTTCTTTTGCGGTGATGATTTTGTCGACTGCACGCGAAATCCACGATCCGCTTTCAATGCGCCCTTGTGCCAAAATGCGAGAACGATGAACTTGCTCCGCCACGTTTGCTAGATGGAAATAGGTACTAAATGCGCGGACTAATTGCACTGATTCTTCAACACTTACATTTGCAAGAAGTTCGGCTCCGCCACCCTCTCGTACTGCGCTTCTGACTGCTTCAACGAGTTCAAGGAGTTCTACTCCCTCTTGACGCACGAGAGATTGACCTAACAAATCACCAAGTCTACGGACGTCACTGCGAAGCTCGGCATCATCATTGAATTCACCAACGACCAAGTTCTCGGCAGACATGCGCTAATTATGCAGGTGTTTCTGCTCTAGACTCACATGTACCCCGTCTCAGAGCCCTGGGACTTTTGCACTGTGGGGCATATTGGCATTTGTTATGTGGTTTTATTGCTAGGAAAGGAGTGATGATGCGCGGATTACTGCCTGCTCTGTCTCAATCAGTGGACATTGTTTCCAGCTTGAGCGAAGCACGCACGATCGTTGCTCCTTCATCAATTAATCCGTTCCTCCTAGCGCTGCGCGCGAAAGATCATCCTCTCATTGTCGTGACTGCTTCTAGTCGAGCTGCCGAGGATTTAGCTACTGAATTGCGAACATTGCATGAGAGTGTTTATGAATTTCCAGCATGGGAGACCCTTCCCCATGAAAGATTAAGTCCGCGGAGCGACACAATTGCCCGACGTATCCATGCTCTGTATCAACTTGAAAAATCTATTGGTATAGATGCTCACCCCGTAATCGTCACGCCCGCACGAGGACTCATTCATCGATTCATTGCGGACTTAGCAAAGAGCCCTTTAGTTGAATTAGAAATAGGCCAAGAACTTGAATTAGAGAAACTAGTACAACATTTATCTGATTTGGCCTATGAACGAACTGACCTTGTTGAGCGCCGCGGAGATTATGCAGTACGTGGCGGAATCGTTGACATATTTCTTCCTTTATCAGACCACCCAATTCGTGTGGATTTTTTTGGTGATGAAATCGAAGAACTCAACTATTTTGAAGTTGCCGACCAACGCACCTCAACGCCAGTCGTAGGAAAGTTAGCAATCTACCCATGCAGGGAGTTGCTACTTACCCCGGAAGTTCGGGCCAAAGCTAGTTTGCTACCTGCAACATTCCCCGCTGCGAAAGAAGTGTGCGAGAGAATTGCTGATGGAATAATTACCGAGGGCATGGAATCGCTTATTCCATTGCTGGTTGATAAACAAGAAAGCATTCTTGAACGTGCACTTCCTAACACCGAATTAATCTTCCTGGATAAAGAACGGATCCGTTCTCGCTCAGCCGATTTGCTGGCAACAAATAAGGAGTTCTTGGCTGCTTCATGGTCCAACGCTGCAAGTGGCGGAGTGTCACCTTTACATGATGGTGACGGAACATATTTATCATGGGAAGAACTTCAACAACAGGTGCAAGATTTGCATCTTCCGTCTCGCAGCTTCAATTCCTTTGGAAGCGACCTTGATGAAGAGACGGCCTTTCTTGATGTGAGCCCCATCGAACCAATGCGTGGTGACACTGATAAAGCAGTTGCTTTGATAGCGGATTCACTGGCACAAAATCACACTGTTGTCTTTTCTGCGCTCGGTGCTGGAATGGCAGAACGCTTCGCTGACGTCTTTAGAAATGCAGATTTACCTGTACGAATGGTTGCCGAACTGAACGCTCAACCAGTCCACGGAACCGTCTATGTGACAACTTCAAATCTGAGCCACGGTTTTCTATCTCATTCTGCCTCGCTACTTTTTATTACTGAGCGCGATCTATCAGGGAATAAGGGCAGCGGAAAAGATGGAGATCGACTTCCATCACGCCGCAAACAAACAATTGATCCCCTTGAGCTCAAAGCTGGTGACTTTGTAGTACATGAACAACATGGAATCGGTCGATATGTTGAACTCGTACATAGAACTACAGGCGCGATTACTCGCGAATATCTAATTATTGAATATGCATCCGCTAAACGCGGAATGCCAGGTGATCGAATTTTTGTACCTACCGATTCGTTAGAGCAAGTCAGCAAGTACATAGGTGGCGAATCTCCGACAGTTCATAGGATTGGTAGTGGAGATTGGCAAAAGGCTAAAGGCCGCGCGCGTAAAGCTGTACGTCAGATTGCGGGCGAACTAATCCGGCTCTATGCAGCACGTACTAGCGCTCCGGGTTTTGCATTTTCACCTGACACGCCATGGCAGCGCGAACTTGAAGATGCATTTTCTTATGTAGAAACTGCTGATCAGCTATCGACCATCGATGAAGTCAAAGCTGACATGGAACGTCCATATCCAATGGATCGAATTATTTGCGGAGATGTAGGCTACGGAAAGACTGAAATTGCAATTCGAGCTGCATTTAAGGCAGTTCAAGATGGTAAACAAGTTGCGGTGCTTGTTCCGACAACATTACTTGTGCAACAACACAGCACGACATTTTCAGAGCGTTATTCTGGATTCCCAGTAAGAGTTGCTGGACTTTCTCGATTCAATAGTGCGAAGGAAAGTAAAGAGATTTTAGCTGATCTAGCATCAGGTTCAGTAGATGTAATCATAGGTACGCACCGACTACTTTCATCGGACGTTAATTTCAAAGACCTAGGTTTAGTAATCGTAGATGAAGAACAACGTTTTGGAGTTGAACAGAAAGAATCTTTGAAGAAACTTCGTACTTCGGTAGACGTACTAGCTATGTCTGCAACGCCGATTCCGCGTACTTTAGAGATGGCAGTTACTGGAATTCGAGAGATGTCCACGATCACGACTCCACCCGAAGATCGACATCCAATTCTCACCTATGTCGGAGCGAGTGAGAAGGCACAAATATCTGCAGCGATTCGCCGTGAACTACTTCGCGATGGACAAGTTTTCTATATTCATAATCGAGTTGAATCTATTGATCGTGCAGCATCCCAACTTCAAGAACTGATTCCCGAAGCCCGAATTCGCGTCGCACATGGGCAAATGGGAGAGCACATGCTCGAAGATGTGATTCTTGGCTTCTGGGAGCGCGAATTTGATGTTTTAGTCTGCACCACAATTGTTGAAAGCGGACTTGATATTTCAAACGCAAATACTTTGATTGTCGAACGTGCTGATCTTTTCGGACTTTCTCAACTTCATCAGTTGCGCGGGCGTGTAGGTCGTGGCCGTGAGCGCGCATACGCATATTTCTTATACCCAACCGACCAACCACTATCTGAACTAGCACATGATCGCCTCAAGACAATTGCAGCCAATACCGATCTTGGTTCTGGAATGCGCGTAGCCCTTAAAGATCTCGAAATTCGTGGTGCAGGCAATTTGTTGGGCGGAGAACAATCTGGTCACATTGCAGATGTGGGTTTTGATTTATATATGCGGATGGTCGGAGAAGCTGTACAAGATTACAAAGCAGGAATTATGGAGACGCAAGAGAAATCACTTGAATGCAAAGTGGAACTCCCAATAAATGCCCACCTGTCACATGATTATGTGCCGGGCGAGCGTCTCCGTTTAGATCTCTATCGGCGCCTGGCCGATGTAACATCATCTGAAGCCGTTGATGAAATTCGTGCAGAATTAGTCGATCGATTTGGCCCTCTCCCGTTAGAGGCTGCGTTTTTGCTGGGAGTGGCGGAACTTCGCGCCTTGGCAAAAGAGGTCAAACTCACGGAAGTTGTCATGCAAGGAAAATTCCTTCGCCTCAACCCTGTGAAGTTGCCTGAATCCTTGCAATTGCGCCTCACTCGCCTTTATCCCGGCTCCTTGTACAAGGGCGCCACGGGGGCTCTGCTTATCGCTCTGCCAAACGGCCCGGCGTGGTCACCGTCATCTCAGACACCTGTAATGGTGGATACTTCTCTTCTGGCCTGGGTAACCGAGGCCATAAACACTCTTGTCAGGCCAACCCTGGCACCGAACATGACAGCGAAGTTGTCACCGAAAGCGAGCACGACGTGAAGAAAATCATTGCCGTTCTAACAGTAGCTAGCGCCCTTCTACTTTCTGGGTGTTCTCAAGTAGGCGTTGCCGCATCTTTAGGCTCGACCAAGATTACGCAAGCAACTGTTCAAAAGAGCATCGATGACATTCTTGCAGAACGCAAAAACGTAGATACAGCGGGAATGACTTTAGATGCAGGCCAAGATCTCAATCGCGGACAATTGCGCTTTCACTTGATGGCCGCACTCCTCAAAGATGTTGCTGCTGACGGCAAAATGGTAGTTACTAAAGCGGAAATTGACGCTCGTCGCGAAACAATCCTCGGTCAGGTCGGTGGCAAGAACGCGCTTCCTAAGGCACTTGTTGGGGCAGGAATAGCTGCAGATGATTTAGATGCCTATCTTGAACTCATTATTATTTCCGAAAAACTTTCTGCTGCTGCTGTTGCCGCGGGAATCCCAGAAGCCAATACCGGATCTGAAATCCAGAAATTAATTATTGCTAAGGCAGAGAGTTTGAAAGTGACTGTCAACCCTCGTTACGGCACCTGGGATCCATCACTTGGGGATGTCGTTGCAGCAAAGTCTGCGGGTTCTGCGACATCAGCTTCACCAACACCTGCTCCATGACGAATTCTCACCTGCAACGACTAGTTGCGGTGATGGATCAGCTTCGTTCACCCGGCGGATGCCTGTGGGACGCTGAGCAAACTCATGAGTCACTTATCAAGTTTCTCCTTGAAGAGTCTTATGAATATATTGAAGCGGTAGAAACAAACGACCGCGAAGCAATGCAAGAAGAACTTGGCGATGTACTGTTACAAGTATATTTTCATGCGCGAATGGCCGAGGAGCACCCTACGCATCCATTTTCCATTGAAGATGTTGCGCAGACTGTTGCCGATAAGTTAATCCGCAGGCACCCGCATGTATTTGCTGATGTAAAAGTTTCATCAAGTGATGAAGTCCTTGAAAATTGGGAAGCTCTTAAAGCGCTAGAAAAAGGACGAACATCAGCAGTTGATGGGGTCCCGATCGCACAGCCAGCTCTAACCCTCGTGACTAAATTGCTTTACCGAGCCGAGAAAAACCGTCTTGCCCTTGAACTTCCGACAGAAATTACTACGCCTATTGCACCAACAGAGGAAGCGGTAGGCGATGTTCTTCTTGCAACAATTGCTTGGGCAACATCCCAAGGAGTTGATCCCGAAGGCGCGCTACGCAAGGTTTCTCGGGCACTAATCGCACAGATATCAGAAATTGAATCTAAAACTAATTCGTAATTTTATTCAAGCGATGATGTGTCTTTTTAAGGATCGGGTACAGCCGACGATATTCAGCGTATAAGTCTGCATAAATTTTGGCATCCGGTCCATCAGGCAAGAACGTGTCAGTGACTATTGCTTGTTCTCCCGCAGCTTCAAGAGTTAACTCACCTAAGCAAATACGTGCCCACGATGCCACTCCTTTGAGTTGCGCATCGCGCGGATCGGCAGGACGTTCGACGGGCCGATTGAGCGCATAGGCATGCATTTGGCACCATAAATCTGACTGTGCGCCGCCGCCGATTATGCGGACTGAAGCGGGTTTCTTTCCCAAGAATTTTTCGTATGAATCAAAGAGCCAACGTGAATTAAATGCAACGCCTTCCATGACCGCGCGAATCATCATCGCTTCATCGGTACGAAGTGAGATATTGAGAAAAGATGCACGAATTTTCTTGTCATCTACAGGGCTTCGTTCGCCGTTGAGCCAAGGTGTAAATATCAACCCTTCTGATCCAGCCGGAGCAGTGTCGGCCTTAGCGAGAGCACTTTCATAACTTTCGTCTTTAAATATATTCTCTTTGAGCCAGCGAAGTGCAGATCCACCAGTCTCGTGATTGTTGGCAACTATAGGAAAATTCTTATCAAGACCAGGAACACTGGCTATTGAGTGCAGTATGTCTGTTTTCTTAAATGGAACACGCGCACCTATCCATGCGGTGGTTGAGATCGTGACATGAGTTTCGAAGGGTTTGATTGCCCCGCTCCCAATAACTGCCGAATGCAAGTCTGGAATTCCACAAATGACCGGGACATTGGTAGGCACACCAAGAGATGACGCAACATCGGGTAAAAGTGTTCCGAGGATTGATCCAGTGGGCATTAGGGGAGCGAGTTTTAATGGGTCACGACGCGCTTTGCGTACAAGAGCTGAATCATATTTAAGAGCACGTCCTAAACGATTATCCGTCACCCAACTCAGAATCATTGATGCTGGTGTTGCTCCCGCTTTGCCAGTGAAACGCATACCGATGTAATCAATTGGCTCGAGCAAATAGGCTGCTCGGTTATATGTCGCTTGCATTTCATGTTGCAACACCATCGAATGCCCAGTTGGATCTGCACCACTTGGCGTTGGTCCTCCGCCTGTTTTGCGCACCCACGGAATAACTTTGTGTGGCGCAAAACCCTGATAGCTAATTGGCCCGCCAATAATTTCTCGCATATATTTTTCGCCACGGTTATCAGACCAGAGCATCACATCACCTACTGGAATTCCATGTGCGTCAACGGGAACAGTGGAGCCCCATTGACCTGTAATTGCAACTGCATGGAGTCCTTCGGGATTAACATTGCTTGCAGTAATTGCTTCACGAGCTCCTGCGATTACTTGTTCCCACCACTCGTTGGCATCTTGAGTTGCGGTGCCGTCCAATCCATTCTTAACGCTTACTGCGCGGACACTGACTGAAAGCAGGTGATCATGAAGATCAACCACGGCAACCTTTGGGCCTCCATTGCCTAAATCAATTGCAAGTATCCAGCGCTCCATGAGGAGATTATTCCGCTGGAGCTAACTCATGCATAGCATCTAGGTATCCGCTCATCACAAATGCCAAAGTTGCATTCCCCTTAGGCGTGCCACCAAATCCATACATTGCCCCGCTTTGCGCTACCTCGCCCTTGTGTTCCTTGGCATATTCCACAGAAGCTTTGAGATCCACCAAATAATCTTCTATGACATTCTCTCCAGTATTTGGACGAGTTACACAAAAATGAAGCCCAGGTGGCATCTGAAGTGCGTTCATTCTCCAACCACGTCGTTTGAGTTCATCATTGATTAGATAGACGTCAAGTTCTTCTGAAGTGAAAGCAACTAGGAATAAAGGATTACCAACAACCTGAATTTCAGGGATATTGTTTCGAATTCCATCAACAATCTTCTGTGCAGCCTCATAAATTTCTTTTGCAGCGTTGCGATAGCCACTCTTGCCCATAAGTAACATTGAAGCCCATGTTGATGCAATTAATCCACCACTGCGAGACCCTGCAAACCCCGGTGATAGGTACAAGCCTCCGGGCCAATCAGGATATGTGAAGTATTGGTATGAACGTAAAGTCTTAGTCTTATAGAGAAGTGCTGAGGTACCTTTCAATGCGTAAGCATATTTATGTGTATCTGCGCTAATGCTTGTTACACCAGGAACTCGAAAATCCCACTGG
Source organism: Actinomycetota bacterium (assembly GCA_009700405.1). Taxonomy (GTDB): domain Bacteria; phylum Actinomycetota; class Actinomycetes; order Nanopelagicales; family Nanopelagicaceae; genus QYPT01. Next base: position 10,550 of record WLMD01000013.1, read on the forward strand.
GGAACGGCAACACCGTTTGCTTCAATCCAAGGCAAAATGAATCCGCCAAGACACCCATCCACATGCAAACTTATTCCATGTTTGAGTGCCAATTGCCCGAGCTCTGCGATCGGGTCTATTAACCCATGAGCGTAATTGCCGGCAGAACCAACAATAGCAATTGTGTTCTCATCGATTAATTCCGCCATCTTCGACACATCAACAAGGTGGTCGGCTCCTAAAGGCGCATGTCGCATTTCAATACCTAACCAATGTGCTCCTTTATCGAGTGCAACGTGAGCTGTTACAGGAATGACAACATTTGGTTTCGTGACTCCACGTTCTCGCGAAGCTTGCTCACGATAAGTGTAAAGAGCGGTTATTAAGCTCTCGCTCCCGCCGCTAGTCACAACACCACAAGCTTCGCTATCTGACCCACTTCCGTGCAACATATCTAGAGCCATTGCAATAATTTCTGCCTCAAATTTCGTGGCAGATGGATACATATCCCTTTGTAAAACATTCACATGTGCAAATTCTTCAAAGACTTGGCTAAGCAAGTGGTAATGGTTATGGTCTCCGCTATACAGCGATCCAGAGACTCGACCTGTATCACCAATTGCATCCTCGCGTGAAGCAAAAGCTCGAACTTCTGCAATTACGTCTACAGGCAATCGTCCTACATCGGGAATAGAAGAATAAGTACGCGAAGAGTTTCGGTAGGGGTACAACTCATCCATCATCGAATCCATACCGTTTGCATCATCCGACATTTTTAACTCCTAATCTAACTTCTATCACAACGTTGCAAAATCATACTATTGACGAGAGGCTATGGTATGGCTTATTCATTTGCAGGCAAAGTATGTGTAATCACCGGCGGGGCTGGAGGAATTGGTTCTCATCTTGCTCGCGAATTCGCTGGAAAAGGCGCTCACTTAGTTTTAATTTCTCGCAATGAAAAGAAACTTGCAGAAGTAACTGCTGGGCTTGCGGGCGAAGGTCATATGTACATTGCTTGCGATCTCACCGATAGAAATGAAATCAAGAAGGCAATTGCGCTTATTGAAGAAAAGTACGGACATATTGATGTTCTTATCCCAAATGCCGCGATTACTTCGACAGACCGATTCGATGTACGCTCGATTGAAAGTATTGAGCGAGAACTTGATATTAATTTGGTAGCGCCACTAATTTTCATCAGGAGTGCAATACCGCTTCTAATGAAAGCAAACGATCCCCGAATTATTACGACTGGCTCACTCGGAGGAATCTTCCCTCTTGGTGAAACGCCAATGTATACAGCGTCAAAATTTGGTCTGCGTGGAGCGATGCTTTCAATGAGTCTTGATCTAGCAAGCAAAGGCATTAAGGCAGGATCGGTTCTTCCATCTGCAACGGATACCCCTATGTTGCACAGAGAAGCAATTGAAGGTGGCAATTCCTTACAATTTATGGATCCACCACAGAGCACCCAAGATGTAGTTAAATCCTTTTATAAAATGCTTAATAAGCCTCGTTTTGAGATCTATCCAAGAAATAGCGAGTCATGGCTTGTAAAAATTGCCCTACTTATACCGAATCAATTGCCTCGATTGATGCCATTATTTAGAGGAAGCGGGGAGAGGGGACATAAGAAATACCTGAAGGAATTAGAGAAGCGCGGTATCGCTCGAAAAGTAGGCGAGGCCTGGGAATATATTGAATAGTTTCCTTTTACTCTTTACGCAACTTCGATGAAGCAATATCTGCATAAACATCGGGTTTTGTCTTTCGCAAGCGATGGCCATACAGAATTCCACCTATGGCAATGATCAAGAGCAAAAATGGGACCAAGTTAACGGCTTTGCTGTCCGTACCGGTCAAAGTGTTGTAGTGCATTGCAGCTAAAAAGAATGCGGTGACAAGACCAATAAATCCGATGATCGGGGCAATAACTCCTTGCCATAACTGTCTATCAGGACGTTTCCAGAAGAAGGCAACTACCGAAAGAGAAGCCATCGCCTGAAGGGCAACTATCCCTAAAGTGCCCACTGCAATCAAGCTTGCTGCATAAACGGTATAGGGATCGACGCCACTAATTGCAAAACCAACGGCAGTTACTACTGCAACGACAGTGATTGCAACGCTAGCCACATGTGGACTGAAATGATGTTTATGATGTTGACCAAATCTTTTCGGCATGATGGATTCACGGCCAAGTGCGAATAGATATCGGCTTGCTGCATTATGAATGGCTGAATACCCCGCCAAAACACTCGTACATAGAAGAACTGCGGTGACATCGAAGAGAATTTCTCCACCATATTGCTGGACAAGATTTAAGACAAAAAGTCCACCATCTTTTTTTGATAAAGCACGTACGTTCTCAATACCTACTGACCCAATGATGATCCATGTAGAGAGAATGTAGAAAATTCCGACCGAAGAGACGGCAATGTAGGTTGCTCGTGGAATGCTTTTTTCTGGATTTTTAGTTTCCTCACCGTAGAGGGCGGCTGATTCAAAGCCAATAAAACTTGTGAATGCAAAGAGCATTGCTATGCCAATAGGACCTGATGTGATTTGACTATGCGAAAAAGAATCCAAAGGGAATGATTCAAGATGTTTCTTATTTAGCACTAGTCCTTCAAAAACGAAGAGAATTGCAAATTCTGCAATCATAAAGAACCCAACGACTTTTGCTGACATCTCTACAGATCTGTAACCGAGAATTGCAACGAGAAGAATTCCGACTCCAGTAAATAGATACCAGGGAATATCTACATCGACAGCAGATAAGACAAGTTGCTGCATGAAATATCCGAAAGCTCCAGCTAAGCCACAAGCTTGCGCTGTATAGGCGGCTAGGGCAACGTATGCCGATCCAACTCCAACCGGTTTAGTGAGGCTTCGTGCGATGTATGTATAAAACGCACCGGTGTTAATTACTTTTCGGCTCATGGCTGCGTAACCAACGGAGAAGCAAATGAGAACCAAGGTTGCGAGAAGGAATGCCGCAGGTAGGCCGCCGCCATTTCCGTAGAGCAGTGCCAACGGAACATTTCCAACCATGGCTGCCATTGGCGCGGCTGCTGCAATAACCAGAAAAACAACACGTCGGGTGGTTAGGTTGGGGCCTTCTTTAGTGATGGCGTACTCCTTACCTAGTTGGTTAGTTATACAGCCTCGAGAGAGAAAATTCGTGATGTCCGCCTCGTTCGGCTTTGGTTTCTTTTCCATTAGCCACCGCGACAATTTCGTTAAAGATGCGATTTCCTACCTCTGAAAGGCTTTCGATTCCATCGGCAATTGTTCCTGCATTAAGGTCAATCAAATCCTTGAGTGATGTAGCCATCGGCGTATTCGTAGCTACTTTGATTACAGGCATAGTTGCTGACCCTGTTGGTGTTCCACGTCCTGATGTGAAAACTACGATATTTACATGACCTGCAGCAAAACCAGTTAATTGTTCGATGTCATGACCGGGTGTATCCATAAAGAACAAACCGTGTGCGGAAGGAACTTCTGCATATTCAAGTACCCCTGTGAATACAGCGTTACCAGCTTTTTTAGCGGCACCAAGGGATTTTTCCTCAAGCGTCGACAATCCACCCTCGATGTTTCCGCGTGAAGGTTGAGCGCCTCGCAAATCAATTCCTTCGTAATTAATAGAACTCTCATAACGCAGGACGGTGTTCACTATTTCAACGCCAACTTCTGGAGTGATTGCTCGTGCTGCTAGAAGATGTTCGGCACCAAGAATTTCAGTGGTCTCTCCCAAAATCGATGTTGCACCCAGATCGACAAGCATGTCACTGGCAACGCCAAGTGCTGGATTGGCTGTGATTCCAGATAACGCATCCGAACCTCCACATTCAAGTCCTAGAACGATTGCTGACCAAGGGGCCGGAATTCGCTCTTGCAACAATGCACGTGTAAGTAATTGGTCTGCTTCAAGAATTCCGACATCGACGAGCTTGTGCATCGAACCAGCGTCGGCGAGAGAGAGATGTACAACGTTAGGTAGACCAAGAGATTCTGCCCGCTCAATGATTCTGCGTTCATTGGGCGAATCTAACGTTAAGAAGATAGTTGCAAAATTATTGGGATTAGAGGCAAATCCTGCAAGAGTAGAAATTATTCGCTCGAGATCGGCGTCAATTTCTCCTGACCAATCGTGAGTTATGGCTACTGCGCCTTGGGATGCTTCCTCGATAGCGCGAGCAGAGGATGAAAGCGCCGAGTGCAAAGGCAAAACAAGTACATGGTTTCGCAATCCCCATGATCCGTTTGGCCGCAAGTAGGCCTTTAAAGGAGAAATATTCATGTGCTTCGAACCAAACGTGGAGCAAGAATTTCGCCAGACTTATTAATTTCTGCAATGGTTTCTCGTCCATTCGCAACTTCGAGGATTAGCTTCACTATATTTTCGACAGGAGTTCCTGCTGGCACATCAAAATCCGCTGATATTGCTTGATGCAATGCGCTGTCACTTGCAATGTTAATTACGGGAATTAAGGGAAAACCTGAGGCAGGCTGATCTCCCGTCGGGAAAGAGAGAATGAGATGTACCTTCTTCTCCATAAGATGGGAAAAACTATCTGCAGGACTCTTCCCACCAACTAACTCCGTATAGATATCTAACGCGCTCAGTGCCTCAAGGAGGTTATTAGCGATTGAAGAGTTGCTTGAAGCACTGATTCCAACGCGCAGGTCATTAAGCGGTCTCCTTTTGGTCGGATACGACTCTTGTAAGCTCCGAACGGCAGTAATACCTGCTGTAACAGTTGCCTCTACGCCCCCTGAATCTTGAATAATTTGATACTTAGTCGAGGCATTCTTTGTGACAAGCTTCTCTGCCAGTTCTTGACCTTGAATGGTTTCACAACCAAGAGAAACTACGAGTACAGAGGAAACATTCGGGTGGTCAGCCAACGATGCAAAAAAGTCACCGATACCAGCAACATCGGCACCAATAATCCCACACCCATGTTGATGGGAGAAAGTCACGGCGTTCACATCTTTAGCAATACGCCTGGAAATGTGAGTGGAGCAAACTACTGAGGGAAGAATTAGTTGGTAATCCCTAACACCAATTCCCCGAGTCCCATGATCAAAACCTTCCATCTTCATGAATCACTACTCGCAAGGCGATCACCAAGAACATTATGAACATGGACATGCGAGCCAGCATTTATGCGAGATGTCGCATGTCCCATACGTTCGCCGTACTTGATGATTCCCTCATTTAAGTCGATATTTGCAATCGCGATTTTATGTCCGCGAGGAATGCTTTCTAAGGCTGAAAACTTCTTGCCATCTTGTTCGATGATTTCACCTTTGATAATTTCCGAAAGACAGACTGCAACATTGTCAGAAGAATGCAGGATAAGAATCTTTCGCATGGTACCTATTATTTGCTCTTTCTCTTCAGCGCAACCGCACCAGCGGCACTCCGACCGTGTTGGTCATTTGATTACTGTACCCCTGAGGTCAAGAGAGTTAGAGTGCTACCCATGAATACGAATAAACATTTGAGATTTGCGGTTCTCGGGATATCGGTCTTTCTTTTATTAGTGGTAGCCGTCCCATCTAGTCAGGCACATAGCAGTGTTTTAACTTCTAATCCTTCCTCTGGGGCTGTGGTATCCGTTATGCCAGATACGGTCGCAATCGAATTTGATGAGGATTTGATTGTCATTGGAAGTGCCAAGACGAATGTAATTCAAATTACTGACGAAGCTGGGGTACGCATTGATGATGGAGTCGCTACAACCTCTGGCGCGACCCTAACAGTTGGCATTAAGGATCTTTCAAGCGAAGGGGTTGTAAATGTTGCTTGGAGAGTCGTGTCCAGTGATGGACATCCGGCCGAAGGCACGTATCAATTTAGTGTTTCTGCAGGGGCCTCAACGGGAACCTCACCTGAAGTAGTTAGCCCGGCAGTCACTCCTGATAAAAAAGATAACTTTCTAGTGCGCCATCGCGAGCACATCTATCTAGTTCTCGGAGCTCTTATTTTTATTGGCATTTGGGCGGAATTCGATCGACGTAGAAAACTTCTCGATTGAGGAGTTATTGCTTATGAGTAAGAGTGTTCTTAATAAATTTCCAGGATTAGCCCTAATCGGAGCGCTAACTGGAATTGCGTTCCTGATTAATTCGTTCCAACCCGCGATAAGCCCTTTGGCGCTTTGTGTCGCGTTAGGATTTATTGTTGCAAACTTTACGGTATGGCCAGATTGGGCGGCACCTGCGAATAATTTTGCTTCTAAGAGATTACTTCGAATTGGTATTGCCCTTTTGGGGGCGCAGGTAAGCATTGCGTCATTGCGAGCCATCGGCCTCAAAGGATTACTCACTGTACTTGTCGTGGTCATTTTCACAATATTTGGAATCTTGCTGTTGTCCAAACTCTTTGGGATGACAGGTGACCTTGGGTTGCTAATTGGCATTGGTTTTGGAATTTGCGGCGCAACAGCGGTGGCTGCAATTCGACCTCAAACTCGAGCCACTGAAGAAGAAACCTCTTACGCAATAGCGCTTATCTCTCTCTGCGGAACCCTTTCGATTGTAGTTTTACCTTTTCTTGGCCACCTGATGCATTTAAGTGATCGCACATTTGGCGCATGGGCAGGGGCTGCAGTTCATGATGTTGGTCAAGTGGTCGCAACTGCATCGGTGTGGAGTCCAGCAGCTATATCAGCAGCAATTGTAATTAAATTATCTCGGGTCTGTTTGTTGGCGCCAATCGTGCTGACTCTTTCATTTCGCCATCGAAAGTACCTTAAGAGCCAGGGCAAGAGCGAAAATGCCAGTGCAAGAATCCCGTTTATTCCATTTTTTGTCTTGGGTTTTATCGCTGTTGCAATACTTCAAAATGTTCTGACAGTTCCCACACATGTTCATGATGACCTTGTTCTTGCTAGCAAGATTCTTATTGGAGCAGGTTTGGTTGCTTTGGGGTCCGGCGTCCGATGGAAGTCAATCCGATCCATTGGACCGCGCCCACTATTTATGGGAATGATTGCTTGGGTTATTGTGGCAGGCGTATCTCTTGCCGCAGTACGAATCAGCGGAATGTGATCCAAGAGCCCTCGTTGATTAACTAGTCCGCAAGCACTAAATTGCTCTCTATGACAAAACCATGGCATGGCATTCTGACTGCAACGGCAACACCATTTCGTAGCGACTTAAGTCTTGATTTTGAAAAATATGCCGAGCATATTCAATGGCTAGCCGCAAATGACACCCATGGCGCGATAACAAATGGTTCTCTAGGAGAGTATCAAGTACTCACACCAGAAGAGCGAGCAAAATTGCTTGTGACCGGAATAGAAGCTGCACCTAAAGGTTTCAATATCGTTGCTGGAGTAGGCGCTTATGGTGCAACAGAGTCACGCAAATGGGCTGAACATGCCGCCGAAGTTGGAGCAACAGCGCTGATGCTTTTGCCTCCGACCTCTTACAGAGCAAATGATGAAGAAGTTGTAGCCCACTATCGCGAAGTGGGAAAGGTCGGACTTCCGATTATCGCCTACAACAATCCCTTTGATACCAAGATCGATCTAGTCCCAGAGCTCGTAGCAAAAATCGCTGATGCAGTTGAAAACGTAGTCGCAATTAAAGAGTTTTCTGGAGATGTTCGCAGAGTCTGGAAGATTCATCATCATGCTCCTCGCATTGAAGTACTTGTTGGTGCCGATGATGTTTTACTCGAGCTCGCTACAGGAGGAGTTGTTGGCTGGATCGCAGGTTTCCCAAATGCATTCCCTAAGGAATCAGCAGAGATTTACAACTTAGCATTGGCTGGCAAATTCACAGAGGCGGCACCTGCGTATGCGGCCGTTCATAATCTCTTTATGTGGGACAGTCGCAAGGAATTTATTCAATCTATTAAATTAGCGATGGATGTTGTTGGTCGATACGGTGGTCCGACTCGTTTACCTCGCTTACCTTTGCCAGCAGCTGAAGAAGCTCAGTGTCGCAAAGACATTGCCCAAGCAATGGAGTTTTACGCAAAGCGAAAAAACTAACCGTAGTTTAGGTATCTACATGAGACCCAGTTTGCGGACCGTCACAACGGTTGAGTCACATACAGAAGGAATGCCAACTCGTGTTGTCACGAGCGGGGTAGAAACGATTCCAGGTTCGACCATGTTTGAGCGCCGTCAATATTTCTTGAAGAACATGGACTACATCCGGGAATGGTTGATGTATGAGCCTCGCGGGCATAGCGCAATGAGCGGCGCAATATTGCAACCACCTACTCGTCCCGATGCCGACTGGGGAGTTTTGTATATTGAAGTTTCCGGGTGTTTGCCGATGTGTGGTCATGGAACTATTGGTGTTGCTACCGTTTTGGTAGAAAAAGGATTGGTTAACGTTGTCGAACCAGTGACAACTATTCGGCTTGATACTCCTGCTGGCTTAGTCACCGTTGATGTGGCAGTCAAGAATGGTAAGGCCGAAAAAGTAACACTTACGAATGTTCCATCATTTTCGATGGGTCTTGATCAAATAGTTGAAGTCCCGGGATTTGGGAAGATTACTTACGACATGGCCTTCGGCGGAAATTTCTATGCAATCATCCCAATTGAAAGAATCGGCTTAGAGTTTGTCCGCGCGAATGGGCAGAAAATTCTCGATGCCGGATTAGCAATTTCCGATGCCATTAATGAACAGAACAGACCAATTCATCCAGAAAATCCTGAGATTAACGTTTGTCATCACATTGATTTCATTGCTCCCGGCAGTGATGGGCCAATGCACTGGAAAAATGCAATGGCGATTCACCCAGGATGGTTTGATCGCTCTCCTTGCGGAACAGGCACTAGTGCCCGCCTCGCTCAAATGGTTGCAAGAGGGTTATTTACCGACGATGATGTCTTGATGAATGAATCTTGGATTGGTTCACGATTTGAAGGACGAGTGCTCGAACACACTACTGTCGGAGGGCTTCCAGCAATTGTCCCGACCATCACCGGACGCGCCTGGGTCATGGGTGAAGCGACATGGACTCTCGATCCCGAGGATCCATTTCCACAAGGTTTTTTACTTTAACTTCCTACACTTCGAAAGGTCATCATGGAAAAAGTACGTTGGGGTTTCATTGGCGCAGGCAATATTGCAAAGAAGGCGCTATACCCGGCCTTAATGAAATCTGAAGTAGGCGAAATTTACGCCGTTGCAGGAATGGATGAAACAAGAGCAAAGGCGCTTTCACCATCTGGTCGCACTTATGATTCTTATGAAGCCCTCATCGCAGACCCCAATGTTGAAGCCGTTTATATTTCACTACCCAACTCGCTACATATCCCATGGTCTATAAAAGCTATGGAGGCAGGTAAGCATGTTTTGTGCGAGAAGCCCGTTGCGATGAGTGCGGATGAGTTACGCACCGCCATCGAAGTAAAAGAAAAGACTGGCCTGTACTTCATGGAGGCAAGTTGGAATCGCTGGCATCCTAGAACAATCCGATTCAAAGAACTTTATGATTCTGGCATCATCGGAGAAGCTAAATCTATCCGCGCATGTTTTACTTATGACGGATTACCGATAGACAACATTCGTACCCTTCCTGAATTAGGAGGCGGCGGCACTTATGATCTCGGCCCCTACTCAACGGTTGCCCCATTATGGTTATTAGATTTTGCCCCTCATAGTGATATAGAAACTGAAGTTACATGGCACTCAAAAGGTACGGATGAAACCGTTCGAACCACATTTACGATAGGTAATGCGACAGCAGAGACAGTCACCTCGATGAATACTCCTGATACTTTGTACTTTGACGTCACGGGCGAGCATGGATCTCTATCAATGCCTGGAAATCATGCTTTCAATTCTCATAACGAGCCAAGCGCAATTGAGATTACCGTTAATGGAGTTAAGACGCTCGAGAATTTCGAAGCATGTGATCCCTACCAATTAATGGCGGATGATTTCTCGCGCAGAATTCGCGGTCAAGAAGGTTGGCTAATGCCTCTTTCGGAGTCCGTTGCATTTGCTGAATTCTTGGATGAAATATTCGAGACATTTAACAAATAGTTCACTGCCTCTTTCGCGCTCCACCCATTAGGAAAGACTTTTAGCATTTCGGTAACACCGCTGAGATCAGCACCTAAGGTCAAAAGCGGTTGTTCGACGTAGCCATCTCCACGCGTGTTGCCCAGACCAATATTGGCCATGAGGCCGTTGCAAAGGCATTTGCGGCCGAGCGCATCTTCGGCAGTGCCGCCTTTCTTAATAAAAACATGTGTGGGCTCTGCAGAACACCGGTACCCGAGTGTGCCTGGAGAGCGCTCGTAAGGAACGCGTAAATATCCAAGGTCGCAAAGACGAGGTCGAGCTGCATAGAGAGGTGTTTCAGACAAAGTATTTTGAAGAGTCACAACCTTGAAAGGGAAACCTGTTGGAGATGCGAATGGATCAGTACGAACAACCAAACTTCCAGCACGCAATTCATCAATCATAATCTTGCGAAGTCCTTCATCAAGTCCAGTTTCAAAGGCAAGAGAAAAAAGAGTTCCAATTTGGACACCTGTTGCACCACTTGCCAAGGCAGATTGGACGTGTGCTGGCGTGGAATATCCGCCGGCTAGCCAAAAGGGTAAACCGACTTTGGCGACCTTTTCAATATCTGCTTCATCGCGTGGTCCAAAAACTGGCTGACCATCATCATCAAGAATCATTGTTCCTCGTGGAGGAGCGTTATGGCCGCCTGCGTTAAATCCTTCGATAACAAAACCATCCGGACGAGTTACTTCGTCTTTGGCTAGATATGTTGCGAGAATATGCGCGGAAATAATTGCTAAGAATTTTGGACGATGTAATGGTGGCAGATCAACACCTGTGAAAACTTTAGGGTGAAACGTAGATTTATATTGTGACGTTGCGCCATCGACGGCAATATTCAGCGATGCATTCTTATGCAGGGCAAGGTCATTAAGCATTTGTGGAATTTCAGCGGGAATTCCCGCACCCATCAGCACATAATCAACATCAGCTAACATTGCACCATAAGCGCCACTCGGTGTTGCCATCTGAATCTTCTCGAGGTAATTAATTCCAACTATTCCATCATGTCCTTCTTTGGCCAGCCATACTTCTGCAAAATTAGAAAGAACTAGAAGTTCAAGCGCCTCGGCATTTGGGCTAATTGTTAATTTAGAAACACTTGCATACTGATGGCTTGGATCTCGCCCACCTTCATTGAAGTACCTGGCCATAACTCGTTCAGCCATTGCGGGTATAGGGAAAGCCCTAAGTGCTCTACGAAGGTCGCCCGTTACATCACCATCTTGTAAGCGTCTAGCAAAGACCGCATCAATGGCGGTTCCAGAAACAACACCTAATTGACCGGTTTGCGAAACAGCTCGAGCTAGTTGCCATGACGAGACAGCAATCCCCATGCCACCTTGAATGATGACGGGCAGGGTTTTTTCAGCGCTTATCACGTGGCAAGGGTAGCGGAGTGAAGAGAGTTGAATTCCAAATACAGGGGAGTCAGCGCTCTCTCACCCCAAAATCAACCTTCGTAGGCTCCCGTAAGCACTGGAGAGTTCTCTAACAAAGCCCATTCCTCATCGGTAAAGAGTCTGGACCTAATAAGAAATCGGAAGCCTTCTGGAGCCTCTAAAGAGAATCCGGCACCTCTTCCAGGTACAAGATCAATCGTGAGATGGGTATGTTTCCAATATTCAAATTGAGGAAGTGAAATCCACACTTTAATTGGTTCAGGAATCTGATCAATCACCAAATTGCCTAGGAAAACATCAGACCCACCAACACGAAATTCGCCCGCCAGATAACACATGGGTGAAGATCCATCACAACAACCACCGGATTGATGAAACATTAAAGGACCATGCATCGTTGTTAGTTTTCGAAGA
>WLMD01000130.1 GCA_009700405.1 Actinomycetota bacterium
AGAATCGCCAGAGCCACCGACAATTCGACATTGTTATCCCCAACCTACACATGCGTAGTTGAGCGGTCTTTCATAGACCTAAGGAATTAACCTTCAATGATTTCGCGAGGAGTGTTGTGAACACCCAAGATTTCGTCAGCAGCGGGTGGATTAGCTCCACTAACTTCATTACTTGATCCATTACTTGATCCATTACCTAACCCGTTACCTGATCCATTACCTAACCCGTTACCTAATTTTGAGCCTTCGCCCGAACGATTCACTGGCCGGGTGCTCTTATCAATAACAGGAATGGTCCCAAGTAATCCGCGCTGGAAATCTTCAAATGCCTGCAGAACTTCGCGCTTGGTATTCATTACAAATGGCCCCATAAATGCAATGGGTTCTCTAATTGGTTCGCCACCAAGAATAAATAGCTCCAACTCCGGAGAACGACTTTCCTGAACATCGGCTGCGCGCACAACAATCATGTCGCCCTCTGCGAAAACAGTGAGTTGCCCCATTCTTACCGGACGTCGTTCTTCTCCCACGTAGCCATTTCCTGCAAGTGTGTAGACAAGCGCGTTGTAATCCTTACGCCATGGCAATCGCAACTCTGCGCCAGCGGCAACGGTTGCATGCACCAAAGTAATAGGTGTCTGCGTAGACCCTGGTCCTTTGTGTCCGTCAATTTCGCCAGCGATAACACGAATGAGTGCGCCACCATCATGGGATGACAAGAGCGCAACATCTTTAGCTCGCAGATCTTGGTATGCAGGTGGTGACCATTTCTTAGCAGCGGGCAGATTGACCCACAATTGGAATCCGTGGAACAAGCCGCCACTCATCACTAAATGCTCTGGGGGAGTTTCGATGTGCAAGATTCCAGCACCAGCAGTCATCCACTGTGTATCGCCGTTTGTAATCGTGCCACCGCCACCGTTGTTATCCCAGTGATCGAAAATCCCATCAATTATGTATGTCACCGTTTCAAAACCACGGTGTGGGTGCCACGGAGTTCCCTTTGGTTCACCTGGTGCATATTCAACTTCGCCCATTTGATCCAAGTGAATGAATGGATCAAGTTGCGCCATATCCACGCCCGCAAATGCGCGTCTGACTGGAAAGCCTTCACCTTCGAAACCTTGAGGAGCAGTCGTAATAGATCGAACTCCACGGGCAATGGCGTTGGCCGAAACATTCACGCGAGGCAACACGGTGATGTCTTTGACGGTTACTGCAGGCATCGATCTCTCCTTCGACTCAGAAGCTAAGAGTAATTGAACTTTCAACTACTCGCAACCTAGGCGCAGCCGACGAGCACCAGGATCTTCGGGTGGCAAGTTTGCTGATGCAGGTAGCGATGATGCATCGTGGATGCGCAGGAGGCGTAATCTTTTCAGCCGACGAGCACCACGAAAATCGGAGCTTTGTTGGAACGTCCAACAACACAAAAGCCGCCACGATTACCGTGACGGCCTCTGTGATAGCAGGGGGTATTACAAGTTCTTAAGCGCGCTTACTACCTTCGTCAATGTATCTTTCGCATCGCCGAATAGAAGTGTGGTCTTTGGGTCATAGAGAAGTTCGTTCTCAATACCCGCAAAACCTGGACGCATTGAACGCTTGAGGAAGACAACGTTTGCGGCGTCGGCAACTTCAAGGATCGGCATTCCATAAATTGGGCAGCCGGGAGAGTTTTTAGCAGCAGGGTTTACAACGTCATTCGCTCCGATAACAAGTGCAACATCGGTCTGAGAGAACGTTGGGTTTACTTCATCCATTTCTGCTAATTGCTCATACGGAACATTTGCTTCTGCAAGCAGAACGTTCATATGACCAGGCATGCGACCTGCCACGGCGTGAATACCGTATGCAACATCAATTCCCTTGCTAGCAAGAACATCTGCCAACTCGCGAACCGTGTGCTGTGCTTGTGCAACAGCAAGACCGAATCCAGGAACGATAACGACGCGACGTGCGTAGTTGAGCAAGATTGCAACGTCCTCTGGCGAACCAGATTTAACAGGACGCGCTTCAGCTTCACCGGTAGCCGCTTGTGGCTTAGCAGTGAATGCACCGAAGAGAGTCTTGAAGAGTGAACGTCCCATTGCCTCAGCCATCAAGCGCGTGAGGATTGTTCCAGATGCTCCAACCAATGTTCCTGCGACGATCAAGAGAGTGGTCTGCAAGACGTATCCGCTTGCTGCCACAGTTAAACCAGTAAATGCGTTTAAGAGTGAGATAACAATAGGAACATCTGCGCCACCAACTGGAAGAACGAAGAGAACACCGAAGAGAAGTGAAAGTCCACCAAGGACTGCTAGTGAGGTATTTCCACCTGAATTAACGACCCATGCTCCTGCGGCAAAAACACCGGCAAGGTTTGCAGCAATAAGGAATCGGCCGCCAGGGAATACAACTGGACGAGTAGTCATCAACTCTTGAAGCTTTGCGAATGTGATGCACGAGCCGGAGAACGAAACGCTTCCGACAATTACCGTGAACACTGTTGCAATTACTTCTGCTGATGTTGCCTCGTTACCAAGCTTGAGGTATTCAACGATTGCGACAAGTGCTGCTGCACCGCCACCTACACCGTTAAATAGTGCAACAAGTTGTGGCATCTGAGTCATCTGCACCTTACGTGCAGCAGGTACACCAACCGCAAGTCCCAGAACAACTGCTCCGATGATTAACGGCAAGTGATGCAATGGAAGTGCGTGATAGTTCTTGTCATCTTTGTTGCCTGTGAAGAAGAAGACTAAGAGCGTTGCAACTGTTGCACCGAATGCACCGATGAGATTGCCTCGACGTGCGGTCTTAGGATGTGAAAGTCCCTTGAGCGCGAGAATAAAGCAGACTGCGGCAGCTAAGCCGATGAGGTCGTAAAGGTTACGGTTCATTTCTTTTTCGCCTTAAACATCTCGAGCATTCGATCGGTAACCACAAATCCACCGACCATATTGATGGTGGCAAGAACGATGGCTACTAATGCCAACCACAGTTCGAGGTTATTGGATGAGTGATCAGCAACAATAATTGCGCCAACCAAGATGACACCGTGAATGGCGTTTGCGCCAGACATCAGAGGTGTGTGAAGTGTGGAGCTGACTTTGGATACAACTTCAAAGCCAACGAAGATTGCCAGCGTGAAGATGGCAAGAAGTGCCATTCCGTTACTCATCATTTTTTGACGACCTCTTTCTTGAGTTCGCCGTTGTGTGTAACAACGGAACCGGCGATGATTTCATCTTCGAAATCTGGAGTTACGACGCCTTCTTTTGTCATCAAACTCAGCAAGTTAACGACGTTGCGTGAGTAAAGCATTGACGCATGGAATGGGAGTTGGCTTGGGACATCTTTTCCGCCCCAAATCAATACTCCGTTTGCGGTCGTTACGATTTCACCTGGTTTTGATCCTTCAACGTTTCCGCCAGTTTCTGCAGCTAAATCAACGACAACCGAACCTGGTGACATTGAATCCAACATCGCTTTAGTAACGAGTCGAGGTGCTGCGCGTCCTGGGACCGCCGCTGTTGTAATCAGTACATGTGATTTCGCAATGAATGGAGTCAAAAGTTCACGTTGCTTTGCAGCGCGATCTTCAGTCATCTCTCGTGCATATCCGCCAGTGCCCTCAAGTGATTCGAGTTCAAGTTGGATAAAAGTTGCACCCATCGATTTCACTTCATCGGCAGATGACGCACGAACATCGTAAGCAGAAACAACCGCACCTAATCGGCGAGCAGTTGCAATTGCTTGCAATCCAGCAACTCCGGCGCCAAGAACTAAGACTTGTGCGGGAGTAACTGTTCCAGCAGCGGTCATAAGTAATGGGAAGAATCGTGGAGAAAGTTCGGCGCCAACAAGAACCGCTCGGTATCCGGCGCAGAGTGCTTGTGACGTCAATGCGTCCATGGACTGCGCACGTGAGATACGTGGGACTAGTTCTAGTGAGAAAGCCGTAACTCCTGCTTTAAGGGCCGCATCGATGGACTCTTGAGCAGTTGTAATAGGAAGGAAGGAGATAGTGATCGCACCCTTTTTCAACGTCGCGATTTGCGCCGCAGTTAAAGGGGAGACCGAGAGAATTACATCAGCGTCTTTAAGTACATCTCCGCTGACAACCTTTGCTCCTGCTTGCTCGTAAGCAGCATCTGAGTTTAGGGAGTGAAGACCAGCACCGGATTGAATTGTTACATCCAGGCCAAGTCGGATTAATTTGTTGATGATGTCAGGAACGAGTGCTACACGTTTCTCACCATCTCGTATTTCAGTTGGTACGACTACATGCATGAGCCAACCGTAGTCGTTGGTTTATAGCTTTTCCACGATTCGTGGTAAAAAATCTAGGGCTAGCGCCCTTTAATCTCGCCGCGCACTAAGTGGTAGAGCAATGCTTGAATCGTTGTGCGTCGGTGATGTGCTTCACGCCACACTACTGATCGGGGTCCATCTATTACCTCGGCTGAAACTTCTTCTCCGCGGTGCGC